>MFMU01000001.1:0-13175 GCA_001781915.1 Candidatus Kaiserbacteria bacterium RIFOXYD1_FULL_47_14
CCACCCCTCGGCATCCGCCTCGGGGCTGTTTCCGCTATGGCTACGAGCGCCTAAGTTCCTTCGTGCCGCCTGTTCCTCGCCAGTGGCGCTTGCTAGCGCCTGGCTCGGGGCGGCTCTTGTTTGGGGGAAGGAAGGAATCCTTCCCCCAGCTCGGGCTCCTCCTCGTTCCTTCGGAGTCCGCCCATCGCACAACCCCCTTCCTCGTTTTCATTTTTGCGTTTATCTTGTCGCTTCCGCTTCTATACCGCCCGACTCCGCTTAGGGTCGGCGCTCGTCCTTAAGCATGGACGCTCATAGCGGAAATAGCCCGAGGCAAATGCAAATGCTTGCCCCAAGTCCGCTCGAAGACGATCGGACTTCTCCCGCCCGTGCGCGCACGCGAGGACTCCCTTCAAGAAATATCTGCGCCCTCGGGAAGATTCGAACTCCCAAGTCCTCGCTAGAATCGAGGCAGTTTATCCGTTAGCTTACGAGGGCAAAAATTTTAGGGCGCTCTTGAATAACTTACGCCCGCTCCGGTTCTTCTGTCTTGTTTAATTTTTCCTTCTTTCACAAGCACCGAGAGATACCGCTCCGCTGTTGAATCCGAAACATGCAGGAGTTTTTCAACCTCGTCGTTGGTGATTTTGTTTTTCTTCGTCAGTGCTTCCATGATTTTGTCTCGCTTCTTGCGCTTGCGATCTTGAATCGTGACTCGGGCTTTTACGAGCAAGTCACGCGCGGTGTGCAGGATGCCGATTTGTGCTGGAGCCGCCGCAGACGGCGGCTCGGGAGCGGATTGAGCGGGCGGAATCGGGTCAGATACTGGAGACAACGGGTCATTTCCCCCTATTTGACCCGTTGGGGCTGGAGGTTGCGTGTCCGTCGTAGCTTCAGCGGAGTCGGGAGCCGTTTCGGGAGCTAGGACTTCTTCTGCAGGAGCAGGAGGAACTTCGGGAGCGCTCGGAGCCGGTTCAGGTGTAGGTTGGACCGCTTCGGGCAGAGGAGTTTCGGCAGGGACTTCGACGACAGGGCTCGGCGACTCCGAGACGGTCTGCGTTGCTTCTGGTGCGAGGATTTCTTCTGGTGGCATAGGTATATTTTAACGCATAAAATCCTCCTTGGGCGATTAACTCAACCCGTTGAGCCATTCGTTTAGGGCTTATTTACTTTGATGGTATAGAACACGTTTTGACCGATAACACCGTGCTGGGCGAGTTTGCCTTCTTTTTCCAGCTCGTCCAGATACCGTTCGGCGGTCGCGTTAGAGACACCGTCCAGCTTCTCCACATCGTTGTTCTGGACTTGGGTATGCTCCTGCAAAAATTCTATAATCTTCTGTTTGTTTTCGGCCTTCTGCTCCACTTGTTTGGCGATAAATCCGGCATTCGCGTTTCTTCGAGCGAGATACATTCCGAGTGCGATGCCGACAATGGCGACAATAATTAAAAGAAAGTAATTCATATTTCTTCTGCAACTTCGACCGCTTCATCCTCATCTAGTCCATCGTCAATCAATTCCTGTGCTTTCTCGGCGACATCCTCGTCGATTTCGTGTTCTACCATCAATCGTGCGATTTCAGGGTCCATAGACTATTTACTAAACAACCTAACAACTTCATCAAAATTCTTCAGCCGGTCTTTATCCCACTCTTCCTGTTTTATATACAACGCTTCGTATACCACCCTGCTTTGTCGAGCATTAACATCCTCACACCATTTCTGTAATCTCTCAAATTTTAACTTGTCATCTTCTTCTTCTCGACCTTTCGTTTCAACAATATAGATAGTCTTGTCATCTTTTTTAACAAAGAAATCGGGATAGTACGTGGCGATAAAGCCCTCGGAGTTTTTGTATTCAATTCTGAGCGCGCTGGCTTCTTTATTTTGGAAGTTCTTTGCGAAAGAAATTACATCATCACAATTTTCAATGAAGTTTGCGAATTCCAATTCAAAATTACTGTCCCCCACAATTTTATTGAAAACCGACTTTTTAGGAATGAAGTAGGATTTATCATTGACCACAAACGGTCTCGCTTCACTAATCTTGATATAGTTTTTAATCTCCGTATCGCCACTATCTTTGACTGTGAGTTCGTTGATGGCTTTCTTGAATGAATTTTTAATAAGTCGTATATATTCTACTTCCGACAAATTTCTCAAAGTGTTTAGGTCTGACAAGTCCACCGGCTGATCAAACATATTATTCTGAACAAATTCTTTTACCTTTCCAAACAAAATATCGTAGCAACCAAACAATCTCAAATCTCTCATTACCGCTTGTGCGAAAAATCCAATAACGCTTTGATAATCAGGATCAATATCGCCGGTCAGTATTGTTGTGTGATGTGTTTTCTCATCAACGACATCTTTAAAGACAATCTCTCTTTTTTCCTCTTCAGAGAAGGTCTTTATATTAACCTTTGCATTTCCAAATGTAGATACATCTAACTCAGCAAGGTTCTTGTACTCTCTCTGTATCCTCGGGGACATTACAGGAATTTCAATATCTAGCTTTTCTATATCCTTTTTCGGATTATCTTTATCTACCTCGATAACTATTGGTGAAATCGGTTTTGTCCCAGTTCCCATCGCTTTCTTTTCAAGGATTACTCCCTCGCCATTGATTGACTCAACGAAATCCATAAAAGCTGGTGTACCAACGACACTTACATATTCTTCAACATCATCTCGCCCAAAAAACATTCTTCGCAAACCACGCCCGAGCGTCTGCTCGGGTAGAATCTTCGAATCTGCTGCATACGGTCTTAGTCCAACAATGGTAACGACATTTTTCACATCCCAGCCCTCCTTAAGCATCATCACCGAAATAATCACCTTAAATGGACTTTCCCAACCATCAATTTCGTTTGCTTGTTTTCTAAGTAAATCAAGCTCTTCCCTGCTTTTACCAGAAACACTTTCAGAAATCTCACCGCTTTTATTAGTGTGGATGGTCAATACTGCGCCTTTTAGGTCTGCAAAACTTGTCTCAATATATTGGGCGACCTCATCACAATTCTTTGTGTCGTCAGTCATGATAAAAAGAATGGATTTTTTACCCATTGGCTTCAACGCCTCATATGTTTTACGCCACTCTTCAATACCGAGGTTTATATAATCTCTGTATTTCTCGCTAAATAGGGCGCTTTGATTTATATTTAGTTTTCCTCTGCTCGCTGCATCAGGTACAACTGGATTTTTTACAACTCTTTGGTGAATGGCCTCAACGAGTGGGTAGTCGGAGATTGTTTGCACAAAAATAGAGCCGTCATTTTTCTTTGGCGTAGCCGTTACGTCCAACTGCAAAGCCAAGCCCGACCCTTTTTGTTTTAAGCGATTATCTATATCCTGAATGGACTTCACCCATGCAGATTTATCATCATGCAAGTGGTGTGCTTCGTCATTAAGGACGATTAGTTCGTCTATGTCTCTGACTATCATTCCAAGGTCAACAGTAGAATCGTTTGTCTTTGTTACCGGCTTATCTCCCAAGAAATATGTTGAGGTGTCTTCATCTTCCGGGCTTGCTTCTTTTACATCACTCTCAAAAACTCTGTGTATGTTCGTCAAAAATATGTTTCCTGTGTCAGAAACATTTTTCAAATCATCTTGCAGGTGTAGGGTAATCTGAAAATCATCTTGCCAGTTTTGGCCTTGATATCCATTTTCAGGAAGAACTGGATCACTGAAGAATATTTTTAGGCCTGAGAAATCACTTTTAATTCTTTCAAAAACGATAACATTTGGGGTTATCAAAAGAAAATTCTTTGCCAGTTTTGAGTCCTGCTCATATTTTTTGTGGAAATACGCCCACGCCACAACAAGACTCATGACTTTGGTCTTGCCGGCTCCAGTAGCCATTTTGATCACGAAACGCAACCAATCTTCGGTAAACATCTGCGGACTTAATACTCCAGTTGAGTTATATCGAATGAGGTCATATTTATCTTTTACTTTCGCAACTTCATAAAGCCAGACGACAGTTTCTAGTGCCTCTCTTTGGGCGAAGTAATACTTGAAATGAGACGATACACCATGCTGGTCATACAAAATATGTTCTTCTTTGAACCACCAGTTTAGAAGTGACTTTGAGGTGTCACTAGCACCCCTATACTGGTCATCCCGCCATTCTTTTACCCTTTTGCGTAGATCAGCAACAAGCGGAGGAATGAGCTTATCAAACCCTTTTTCTCTCAAATCTTCATCGGCAGGAAACCACCGGATGCCCGGGTCTAGTATTGCGTATGGGTCTTTGGGAAAGTCTTTATGTAGAGCCATATTTATAAGTTATACACCCTTCTTGATTTCTTCATACTTTTGGGTATATAATACACCCGATCGAAAGGTCACGGATTCTAGAGCTTGGGGGCCCCTTCACTGGGGTCCCCTTTGCGTTCTAGCTCCCTTCCCCAACATATAAAATCTCGTATCTTTTGAATATCAAAGATCATCAAACCTTGAGCAGTAAGGGCGGAGAGTTCTTTGGAAACCTTGCGAGCAGTCGCGAACAAAATCACTTTCTTGCCAGCACTCATAAGCTTTGTGACAGGGTCAGCAAAGTCACTGTCTCCACTCCAGAGTACGAATGTTTCTGCACTATCGCGTTCACAATCAAGAAGCATGTCGACTCCAATTTCTACATCAAAGTTGCATTTCATGTCTTCAATGACATACGCACCTTTCTTATTCATATCCTTGAAGCGGTCGTTCAAGTATTCTATGGTCGAAATCTCATATTTTTTAAGAAGTGCTCGACGAATGAATTGGTCCAATAATACCGTTGAATCCGGCATGACACTGGAAGCATCGATTGAGAAATTCATTATTTTCACTGGTTTTGTCCGAAGAACATATTTGCAATCTTCAGCGTCTTTCTTCTCCTTTTCTGATCGCTCATTACCTGCTAGGTATCCATTATAAAAATTGACCGCGTCGATAGTGTTGAACGAGTCTAGAAACTGTTTGAGTCGTTTTAGTTCTATATGCCACTGAAGTCGTTCGCTCCACGGTCGCACATTCGCATAGTCGATGTACATTCGGGTCTTAGTCGCAAAAAGGCTCTCGAGCTGAGTAATGACTTCAGCTTTGCTCTCTGTAATCTCTCTTATTCGTTCTGTCTTTGGCGTAAACATATGATTATCCGACTTTCTGATACCGGTAGTTGTACCTAATGTGGTCGTTCAGAAATTGTCCATGAGACGATGCTTGAAAAAATTGCTGGTACAGATGTTCCGGCACATTAAAATACTGATACACATCACCAGTAGTAAATTCCACCTCCAAAATAGCCACCTGCGCGTCATAGCCGATTGAGCGTATATTTGACGATGATACCGATTGTCTATACATAATTATTTTTTCAAAAGTTGTGTTTGTAGCTCGATAATGATTTCTTGATTTTTCTTATTTTGTTCAAGTAATTCTTGATTCACTTTTTGTGAAGTTTCAACCGATGTAGTCTTTTGAGAATATTCTTTGTATATTGCCGAATTTATATGAAATGAGTCTATGAGAAGAGTCGCAACCATAAGTAATAGAACAGCTACTACCCCTATCACTATATAATTTATGTCTTTGAATTTTTTATCCGTCTCGCCCTTAGTGTAACTGTTTGAGAGGTTCCCAGCCTGTCCGGGTACTACTGTGTAGGTTAATTTTTTACCAACTGCTGTTTGTCTTTGCTCATCCATATAATTATCTTATATAAAAACTGACAACTACACTCAATCCATCTTCTCCAAATTGTTGACCGAAAATAGAAAAGGAAATATTCTTATCCTCATTCGTTTTTAATATGTTTATTTTATTGGTAGTCCCTGCACCTAAAGAATTTCTAAATTTCTTACTAAGAGTGACCGAAGCTTCATCAGCAGACCATACAACATTTATATCTTTTTGATCTTGAGTCGGTTCTGTCTTTTCAAAAACAAAAGTAAACTTTTTACCTAGAAAATCAGGAATGACTAACTTTCCTTCATAGATATTAAAAGACTCCGAATAAATTATCTCGTCTGTGCCATCAAATCCGAGTGTCTTTGTCTCCATATGTTTTATATTTTAACATTTATCACTTTGGTCGTGTCATTCCCGAAAATGTCTACGACCTTCACAGCAACCTTGTGAGTTCCTTTTGACATTTCCTTGACCACGGAAGTGAGCTCGAGATTCCTATTCTTTTTCGTGCGGAAACTCTGCCATTCGTTATCAAAGATATAGTCGCCAGTCCAAACTTCTTTCTCCTCTCCGTTTTCTATAACGGTTATGATTTCTTTTCGGTCGGTAAAATCATAATCTACCGCCCAATAATCAATCCAGTCACTCCACTTCTTCGTCAAAATTTCTTTTGAAATAAGTTCGGTTGCCTTGTCTTTTGATATCTTTACCACCTGTCCATTTTCTACTACTACCCTGGTCCCACCGGGTCGTAGTGCCTCGACTATTTCGCCAGAGTCGTCCTGATTGTAGAAAACAGAGAAGTCAGTAAGTTCAATAGAAAGTTCTTTGCTATTTCCTTTACCTTTGATTATCGGCTTCGCTTCAATAAATGCTACATCGTAGAATTTTACCTGTCCCTTTTCTACTGCCTTTTTATCAAACACTTCTCTTGGAATAATCCTAAAGGCAATATCAACGCCATGGTCTTTGTACTCTCCGAAATCAATACCCATTTCATAATCAAATCCGAGTACATCAATTTTTGTAATGCCTTTTTCTTTGCATTCAGCGACAATATCTTTTATCAGTTTTGATGATACTGGCGTATTGATAGGTCCAACAGCAACCAATCGATCTCTTTTCTTGCCAACAATATTTACAAACGACTCCACCGGTTCGGCTTTATATGCCGATATAATCAGCTTCACAAATTCTTTTTCTTTTCTCTCTGCCTGCTTTGCTTTTTCTTCTGCTCGCAAATCATCATTTACCACGAGGAAATTTTCTCGTTCATACTTCCCAACATTCAAAATCTCAAATGCACGAAAATCTTTTCCTTCCTTTTTGAGTTCTCTCTGTACGCCAATGAGACGCTTACGAGAAGTGTGTATGCCAAACTTTCCCAAGTCCGACCCGATCCACTTCCGCCCAAACTTCTCCGCGACAGCAAGTGTAGTGCCTGATCCACAAAAAAAGTCAGCAACGATATCACCTTCATTTGAGGAAGCTCTAATGATTCTTTCTAATAGCTCTTTGGGTTTTTGTGTTGGATACCCCATTTTATCCGAGGCCATCACATTAATATCCGAAATATCCCATACCCCAGTTACAGCCAAACCTTTCGATTCCGTTAGATATTGTTTTCTATTATCAGATCCTTGCAAACGGAAACGACCCTTCTCATCTTCCTGTGTAAAGCGTTTTTCAATATATTCTTCCGAGTATTCCTCGTATTGTTTATTAAAAATAAATCTATCAGACTTTGAATAATATAAAATTGTATCGTGACTATGAATAAAATTATTCGCAGCAGCCTTTCCCCCCGAAGCGCTTCCACGATCCCAAATAATCTCCCTTCTAAAATTATCTTTACCAAAGATTTCGTCCAACACCAATCTCATATAACTATTTACTCTGTGATCACAATGCACATAAATACTTCCATCTTCTGCAAGCAAATCGTGCATGAGTTTCAAGCGTTCATAAATCATTGCAATAAAACTATCGGCACCCTTGCCCCAAGTATCACGATAGGCAATTTCCTCAATCACCGACGGCTTTTTGGTAAAACTCTCCTCGTCTTCGCCATCGCCGATTTTTATATCCATAGAGAAGTCAGCTCCAACATCAAACGGCGGGTCAATGTAAATCAATTTCAAGCCGCCTTGTTCTTCGATTTCCTTGCGAAGTGGTCCGTTTTTTAGAGATGAAAGAATAAGTTTGTTGTCTCCCCAAATCAACTTATTCGTCCACCCAGTTATCTGTCTGCCGGAGTTATCAAAAAGAGTTCCTAGATTAGCATTCCCAAACTTTTCTGTTCTCGGTACATCAATCTGTTCTATAACTTGAAAAGGTAAAACTGCCGTTGTTACCTCGTCTGTCTTGCCATTCCACACTAGCTCCACCTCTTCCTTTTCTCCAAACAGTAAAAAACGATACTTGTCCGGCAATGGCTTTCCTGCCTCAATAAACTTGACGGCATCTCGCTTTTCGTTGTTAGAGAGATTCATTGGAATCAATTATACCCCAAAAACCTCTGCTCTGCGCTTCGAGTCATTAACTCAACTCGTTGAGGTATTCACCAAAAGCAGAAGATCTGCCGCAGGGCAGGTCTTCTGTCTTTGTGGCGAACACGAATGAATTTCCTGACGGGAATTCGGTTTTTCATGTGCGGGCACAAGTCGAGTCCGCTCGTCAGCGGGCTCGCTCGCGACCCCCGGTTTGTGACGAACACGAATAAATTTCTTGACGGAAATTTTTCGCGATTCCCGCCTCGGTATTTTTGCCTTGCGCTACGCAAAAACAAAAATATACCTGCGGCAGCGCACAGGTAAGAAAAAACAGCGTGCAGACGCTGTCTTTTTCTTCATGTGCGCCGGGTTGGATTCGAACCAACGTAGCCCGTAGGCGCGACATTTACAGTGTCGTGCGATTGACCACTCCGCCACCGACGCATTCTTGGCAATACTCCTCTATCCATTTGAGCACCTGCCTTAGTAACTTTTTATCACAATAGCGAATATGCACAAGCCCATTGACCATACGAGGACCTCTTGATGAAGTTTTTTCAGCCCTTTTTATATACGGTTTCGTGAACTGTTTTTTCGGTATATTAAGGAATTTGCTCCAGAAATTTGTAATCGCTTGTATGTTTTGTCCCTCATAACAGTATAAACTTGCGCGCAAACGATTCTCATCAATTCGACAGACCTCTGCAAGGAATTTCCTGAATATTAGAGCCATATCAGGATCTGAATTAGCGAAGTCCAATCCAGTATGCCCGACCTTGTAGCCCTCAGCCCAGTATAACAGTACGGCGGCATATTTCAGGCGTTCTTCTCTAAGAGTCAGTTTCTTCTTTAGGTCATAAGACAACGATTTCGCTTCGAATCGAATCCGGTTTGTTTCCTGTGGTGTCCTGCGCTGCACCTTCAAATGTCTGAGCGCGTAAAAAGTTGCATCTAAACTGACATGGAACTGATTGGCGACTTGTTGTGCACTCAAACCACTTCGATATAGACGAGCTGCTTCTTCTTGTTGTTCTGGAGAAAGAGCTGCTGGAAAGGGCATCTCTTAATTGTCGCAGTACAAGACTTTAAGGTCAATAGAACTTATACACAGAAAATATTACTTTAGTGCGAGGATGAGGACACCCTGTTTGCCTTTGCGTACGAGGGCGTAGCCGCCGGGCAGGTCGCCCAGATGAATTTTCTGATCAGGATTCTCTATCGGGAAGCCCGAGAGCGTGATTCCCTTCCCCTCGATAAGGCGGCGCGCGTCTGACTTCGACGAAGCGAGACCTCCCGTTACGAGTATTTCAGCGAGCGAGAAACCTTCATCAAGGTTTAACCTTGATATTGATACTGAAGGCGCTTCGGCGAGTGCGACGGTGCGCGCTTCGCGCGAGAGCTCGCCGAAAGGCGTCATACCGAAAAGTGCGTCGCTCGCGGCGGCTGATTGAGCCGTTGCTGCCGGGCCGTGGACGATTTCAGTCACGAGCCGAGCAAGCGTCTCCTGCGCCTGCCGCTCGCCCGGCTGGCGACGATGAAGCTCCATCAACGCATCAATCTCCTGAAGCGGCAGATAGGTGTAGACCTTCAGATATTTCTCGATGTCGGTGTCGGGGAGATTAATCCAGAACTGATAGAAGCTAAACGGCGAGGTCTTCTTCGCGTCGAGCCAGATAGCATTTCCTTCTGACTTTCCGAACTTCTTACCGGCAGAATCCGTAACGAGCGGAATGCTGATAGCATATACTTGTTTCCCCAAACGCTTCTTGATGAGATCGACGCCAGATAGAATATTCGTCCACTGGTCTGAACCGCCGACTTGCAGATCGCAACCGTATTTCTGATGAAGCGTCAGATAGTCATAGCCCTGAAGAAGCGCATAGGTGAATTCAGCGAAAGAAATGCTTTCGTCCGGCGTATCAAGGCGTTTTTTTATCAATTCACGCTTTATAAGATCATTGACGGTGAAATATTTGCCGACATCGCGCAAAAACGGCATAAGCTTCACACTCATAAGCCAATCGGCGTTGTCAACCAATTTGAATGGCGTTCCTCCGAGAACTTGTTTGAACTGTTTCTTGATGGCACGAGTATTTTTCTCTATGGTCTTTTCATCCTGCATCGGACGCTCTCCTCCCTCCTTCGGGTCGCCAATCATTCCCGTGCCGCCTCCAGCGAGGAAAATAATCTCATGGCCAGCATCAGCAAGGCGCTTCATAAAGAGGATGGAGGCCAAATTACCTATTTGCAACGAATCCGCGCTTGGGTCGAATCCGTTATACGCGATGCGGCGCGTCGATAATATTTCTTCCGGTTTTGTGAATGAATGTTCAACCAGCCCGCGTGCGTCAAGTTCTTCGGAGATAGTCATAAGAAAAATGATACCACGGAATGTTGGGACATCCGATGTCCAAATACTCGAGGACATCGGATGTCCTAAATTCCAAGGTTCGACCTTGGAATTTACTTGGGGGTGAAACCCCCAAGTGATTATCGGGCGAGGAATAAGAGGCCAACGGCCGGGGCGGCGAACCACCAGAAGAAATACTGTGTCGGAAAGAGTGCCGAAATAGCGGGCGTGAAGTGATATATCGGAGCGATAAGGAACACATTTGACGCGAGCGCGATAAGAAATGCTGCACCAAGGAATGAAAGTATGACGAGCCCGAATAATCCGATGTACAGAAAATCAGAAACGATAACGCGCCGCAGAATGAGGAAGAATACGAGCACAAAAGCGGTATAGAGGCCGACATGCGCGAGGAACGCCATCAGAAGCGGTGTCGTCGGGAGAAATGAGATATACGGAAATATGCTGTATGGTGCATACGCCGCATAGAGCGCTATCAGAAGCGCGACGAATGGCCCGCGCCCGACATACCACGCGAAGAGGAAAAAGGTAGCGAGCAGAATAAGTACGATAAGAAAATCGTTCGCTACTGCCCAGACCGACATCGCGGTGTTCGTCGCGATTGCACTTGCTTGTGCGATGCTACTGGTAGCAATCATTCATCTAGTATAACTCCTACTGCCAACAAATGTTGGGAGCAAGCTGTGCTTATAAACCTTCAATTTTCAATTCTTCCACAGATTTCTTCGCTTTGCTGGAGAGCTTGCTCGGGAGCGCGACTTCGAGATGCATAATAAGATCGCCTCGAATACCTTCGACTGGGATACCTTTCCCTGCGATGCGCAGTAATTCTTCTGCGCGCTTCATCGGCGGGATTTTTACTTCCAGCGTTTTCCCTTCCAGAGTTTCTATTGAAGCAATCGTGCCGAGAAGAGCATCGGTAACTTTCACTGGAAGATTCATAACAAGATTTGAACCCTCGCGACGGAAGACCGGATGTGCCTTCACATGAATCTTCGCATAGAGATCGCCCGCGATGCCGGTCTTGATTGCCTCACCCTGTTGAGGTAATCGGATCATTTCGCCATTATCGATGCCGGCAGGAATGTTGATATGAATTTCTTCTTGCTTACGCCTTACACCTTGTCCCTTGCATTCAAGACACTTTTCTTTCGGAATCTTGCCAGTACCATCGCAGACGGTACAGACGCGCGCGCTGGTAAATTGTCCGAGGATAGAATTACGCGTTTCGTGAATACGACCGCTGCCGTTGCAGGTCTTACAGGTCTCGGTCTGTGTACCGGGTTTTGCGCCGCTTCCTTTACAGAGTTCGCAGGTCGAAACCTTAGCGATGAGGACATTGCGCGAAGTGCCGAACACCGCATCTTTAAACGATACTTCGAGATCGATGGAAATATCGCGCCCCCTCGCTGTCGCTCGGGGTGAGCCGCCGCGTGTGCCTCCGAATATATCGCCGAAGATGTCACCAAGGTCGAAGTCCACACCGCCTTGACCGAAGCCCTGTTGGAATCCGCTGAAGTCGAATCCGCCAAACGGATTTCCTTGCCCGCCGGCTTGCCGTGATCCTGCTTGCCCTGAGTTTCTCGAAGGGTCGAAACCACCAGCGAACGCCTGACCATAGGTGTCATATTCGCGGCGTTTCTTATCGTCGCTCAATATCGAATACGCCTCGGTAATTTCTTTAAACTTCGATTCATCCGTGCCGCCCTTATCGGGATGATATTTATGCGCCAACTTACGGAACGCCTTTTTAATGTCGTCCTTTGTCGCTTTCTTATCTATGCCGAGCACATTGTAGTAGTCCTTGGTCATTTATGGTGAGCATGGTCGAACCATGTTTCTATAGTATACGCCTCTTATTCTTGTATGTAAAATAAATAGAGCCCCTGCATTATTGTATACAAGGGCTCAGATATGAACTGTTTTTGAGAAAGCAATCACTACTTTCGCGACGATGCTTCTATGCTTCCTCCGAATAGGATGCCGGCGCCGAGTACAAAACCGAAGTTGTACCAAGTGCCATTGTTGTGAATTTCGTAGAAGTTCACATTGTTCGAGAAGATCGAGATGATGAAAGTTATCGGCGAGATCATCCCGTGCCACAGACCGAGCCAGAAGCCAGCAATATGTCCATTCGAGGTGGCGATATGTGCAGCAGTGTTTGGACCGGCGGCACATCCCACAAAGAGTAATGTGCTCAAGAACAACAGGCACAACAACTGAGTTTTCTTCATGATCTTCTCTCCTTGTTTTTGTGAGAACAATTACCTCAAAAATTATCTTGGTATCTACCACAAAGTTATCATACTGTTATTAAAAAGTCAAGCCCCGCGACGCAGAGCGTCGCGGGGCTTGTGTGGACACTAAGTGTCTACAAAACAACTAGGGTTTCTCCTTGAACTCTGCGTCGGTTGGACCAGCTGATTCCGGAGGCGGCGTCCCTCCTGTGTCGGGACCTGCGGCCGCGCCTCCGGCTTGCTGATCTTTCATCATCGCCTCACCGATTTTAGAGAGTGTCGAAGAAAGTGCTTCGGTCGCACCTTTAATTGTGCCTGAATCTTCGCTATTCTTCGCGGTTTTCAGTGCATCAATTTTGTCCTGCACTTCTTTGACAATTTCTGCGCCAGCCTTTTCTCCATTTTCTTTTACTGCTTTTTC
>MFMU01000001.1:13264-13447 GCA_001781915.1 Candidatus Kaiserbacteria bacterium RIFOXYD1_FULL_47_14
TCTTCATTTTCTCAATATCATCTTTGGATAGGCCGGTGGAACCGCTAATCTTTATCGACTGCTCTTTCCCTGTCGTCTTCTCTTTGGCAGTGACGGTGAGAATACCCGAAGCATCAATATCGAAGGTTACTTCGACCTGTGGCATACCGCGCGGAGCTGGCGGAATACCGTCGAGCATAAACT
>MFMU01000001.1:13478-14408 GCA_001781915.1 Candidatus Kaiserbacteria bacterium RIFOXYD1_FULL_47_14
GCGCTCGCCCTGCGTTATGTGGATTTCAACCGAGGATTGATTATCGGCTGCAGTAGAAAATGTCTGGGAACGCGAAGTCGGAATCGCTGTATTGCGTTCGACAAGTTTCGTCGCGACACCGCCCATCGTCTCGATAGAAAGCGAGAGCGGAATAACATCCACGAGTAGAATGTCCTTCACATCGCCCTGAAGAATACCCGCCTGAATCGCGGCACCGATAGCGACGACTTCGTCCGGGTTCACCGTCATATTCGGCTTTTTGCCGAAGAATTTCTCGACTGCCGCTTGTATCGCGGGCATACGGGTCTGACCGCCGACGAGAATAATTTCGTCAATGTCAGCAATCTTGAATGGTGAAGCGTCCATCGCGCGTTTGGTAATATCCATCGCGCGTTCGATAAATTCGCTCGAGAGCTCCTCGAGCTTCGCGCGGCTCATCTTAATAAGCAGGTGGCGCGGGCCAGAAGCATCAGAGGTGAGGAATGGAATGTTAATTTCGCTTTCCATAGCGCTCGACAACTCGATTTTTGCCTTCTCGGCCGCCTCGTCGAGACGCTGACGCGCGAGCGCATCAGAGCGCACATCGATGCCGCTCTCTTTCTTAAATTCATCCGCGAGCCAATTAATAATCTTCTGGTCGATGTCCTTACCACCGAGGTGTGCATCGCCGTCGGTACTCTTCACTTCGATAACATCACCGCCCACTTCGAGCACTGAGATATCGAAGGTCCCGCCGCCGAAATCGAAGACCGCAATCTGTTCATCCTTCTTCTTATTAAATCCATACGCGAGCGCCGCCGCGGTCGGCTCGTTAATAATGCGCTTCACTTGAAGGCCGGCGATTTCTCCCGCTGCCTTGGTGGCGCTGCGTTGGTCGTCGTTGAAATAGGCAGGTACGGTAATAACCGCTTCGGTAATCTTCTCGCCGAG
>MFMU01000001.1:14431-14646 GCA_001781915.1 Candidatus Kaiserbacteria bacterium RIFOXYD1_FULL_47_14
ACTTCCCGAGTATCATAGCCGAGAGCTCTTCGGGGCGATACCACTTATCATTCATCTTAACCTCGATGCCGCCGTTCGCGGCTTTCTGCATCTCGAACGGTACTGATTCTTTATCCTTCTGGACTGCTGGTTCGTCAAAAGAGTGACCGATAAAACGCTTAATTTGGAAAATGGTGTTGAGCGGGTTGGTAACCGACTGACGCTTCGCGAGCGTG
>MFMU01000001.1:14654-19972 GCA_001781915.1 Candidatus Kaiserbacteria bacterium RIFOXYD1_FULL_47_14
AATACCAAGTATTTTTGCCATAATGAAAATTATTAATATCTGGTAATCGCTCCGTCGGGCTAGACATCAGATGTCCCTCGCGCATTTAGGACATCGGATGTCCGAACATTCCGACGCGCACCTTCGCTGGTCGTATGACGAGGTCGCCCACGCGCCACCCCTTCTCGAGGATTGAAGTAATTATATCATCTTCTTCGATTGATTCAACTGCGTCCTGTCCGAACGCTTCATGGAGCGCCGGGTCGAATTTCTCACCAACTTTCCCTACTTCCTCGAGCCCGAGCGAGGCGAAAGCACTCTCGATCTGCTTCGCAATCGCCAAGAATCCCTCGGGAATCTCGCCGTGTTCCTTCGCCCGTTCGAGGGCGTCGAAGGCAGGAAGAAGCGTTTCGACTGCCTTCACCTTCCCTTTTAACTGCGCTGCCTTGGACTCGGTTTCAAAGCGCTTCAGCGCATTTACATAATCCGCCTTGGCTCTCTGCCAGCCGTCCATATATTCTTGTTTCTCCTTTCGACATGCATCTAACTCTCCTTGCATCTTGGCGATCTTTTGTTCGGGTTTCCCTTCTTGTCCCTCGAGGGACTCGGGATCTTCAGACCCTTCAGAAACTTCAGGGTCTTCTAGCTCTATTTTCATCTCGTCTTGTTCGTCTGTCATTTCTTCAGTATGCCCGAAAGTTTGTGTGGAGTCAAAATCCCTTGTACCAAATTTCATCCTATAGGACAAAAATTGATACATGAGTAACTATCAAGTTGATCTAACTACATAGGGCTACCCTATGTATTCCTCTTAGGACTCTGGAAACGGGTCAGATTCGGGAGGCAACGGGTCATTTGGTGGTATATGAGCCGTTAAGGATTTGAGCAAGGACTACCCTTGCTCACTACTTGCTCACTAAGAAATTAAGCAAAAGCGTGAAGCTTCACCGGAATATCGCCGACTTGCACTGTGTTGAAGTTGCGAATGCCCACTTTCTCTCTCGCACCGAGAATCTCCAAGTTGAGTGTGCGACCTTTTTTATCAATGTCGAGCAAAACCTCGGGTGCGACTTCCACGGTCTTAGCAACTACACCTGGGCGGATTGAGACATTGAGGGCGTTAGCTCGTTTATCGTAGGTTATTCTCATACCCATCAATATATCATACTGGCAGTTTCTTTATCCAATGGGCGGTGATAACAACAATACATCTGGACTCTTGTACAACGACAACATTGAGATACCGTACACCGAAGCGGCGATACCACTCTTCATACGGAGGAGAATGACCTTGTCTGCGAATATCTGGAGAAAGAACTGTCTGACGCACCAAAGACAACGGAATTTTGCGTTGACCTATTTTAAAGAGCGAATGATCGCTAAAATGAATTTCCACAGATGAATTGTTGCATACAAAAACTCCCGATGTGTTCGGGAGTTTTCGATTTGTGGATTTAGCGTTTACTCCACTGTGGCGCCTTGCGGGCTTTCTTGAGGCCTGGTTTCTTTCGTTCTTTGGCTCGCGGATCGCGCTTGAGGAATTTCGCGGCTTTGAGAATCGTGCGCGTCTTCGGTTCTGCTTTTGTAATGGCGCGGGAGATGGCGTGGCGAAGCGCATCTGCCTGCGCGGCAACGCCACCACCTTCGACATGGGCGATGACCGCATAGTTCTCAGCGCTCTCTGCTTTCGCGAGTGCCTCTTCAGCAATCTTCGCGCGCTCATTGGTCTTAAAATATTCTTTTGCGCTCTTGCCGTTCACGACGATGCTCGACTTCGGCGCGATGCTCATACGAACGCTCGCGATAGCGGTCTTCCGGCGTCCGACTGCGGTGATAAAAATAGTAACCATATTATGCGTTGATGATGAGATTCTTCATACGGGGCTTGTGCAGTTTGTTGTGCGGGAGCATACCTTCAATCGTCTTTTTCACGACTTCAGCGATACCCTTCTTCTCGATCATCACTTCCATACTCATAGAACGATCGCCTCCCGGATAACCGGTATAGCGCGTGTAGATCTTGCCCTTCGTGCGGCGCGCAGGAAGATGGAGTTTCTCCGCATTGTTAATCGTGACCGTCACTGGCTGTGCCTGATTCTTCGCGAAGTGTACCGAACGCTTTCCGAGGAGTGCATGCGCTGCCTCGCTCGCCACGCGTCCAAGCGTACGATCAGTCGCATCGATAGTGTGGGATGTGGGCGACGGCTTCGTGTTAAGAGTCATAGGTAATGGATACTAGACAAAAGCGATATACGCAAGCTTTCTTGCATCGTTTGCACCGCGTTTCGTGCGCTTCACGACGCGGGTGTAGCCGCCCTGACGGTCGACATAGCGCGGGCCGATAACATCGAAGAGTTTCTTCGTCGCGACTGTGTCACCGAGACGCATCTTAGTAAGACGGCGGCTCGCGAGCGTATTCTTCTTGGCATAAGTGACGAGTCGTTCGACGAATGGACGCAACGCCTTCGCCTTCGACTCAGTGGTTGAGATGGTCCCTTCGAGAATCAGAGAACGCGCGAGGGAACGCAAAAGCGCTCGGTATTGGCTCACCGAACGATCAAAACGCGTTTTGCGGGCAAATGTCATGTTTAAATCTTTATATATTTAAATATTTCACTCGTTCTTCAAGGTAAGACCGCAGCCGGCGAGCGCTCCGGAGATTTCTTCTACGGCTTTATCGCCGATGCCATCGAGCTCCTTCAAGGCGCTTGCCGTTTTACGCGCGAGCCCGGCAGCACTCTTAATACCAGCACCTTCGAGCGCCGAGACGATGCGCGCCGAGAGGCCGAGATCAGCTATTTTAATCTTTGTCGCTTCAGTAGCACCTTCAGTAGATTTTGTAGAAGAAACGCTTTCGTTCGATGATGCGATACTCTCCTGCTCTTGAAAACCGATAACCGACTTGAGTTGGTGAATCATCGTTTCGATTGATTTCTCGAGAGCTTCCCTTGGAGCTATAGTGCCGTTGGTCTCGATAAGAATGCGCAAACGATTGAAGTCGGTGCGATCGCCGACGCGCATATTGTCAACTTCATAATTCACGCGGCGAATCGGCGTGAAAGTTGCGTCGAGCGCGATAATGCCGATGTCGACTTTATCAGCCGTCAGAACCTCGCGCGGGACATAACCCAATCCGCGTTCAATCGTTACTTCCAATTCAAGCAATGCCTTCCCCGAGAGATCAGCGATGTGCTGGTCAGGATTCTTAATCTCGACTTGGCTCGGAAAATTGAAGTTCTTCGCAGTTACTTCGGTAGTACCCTTCGCCGTAAGCGATATGGTCTGCGGATCATCGCCATGCAGGACGAAGTGAACACGCTTAATATTCAAAAGTATTTCTATGACCGTCTCGCGTACGCCCTCGATAGTGGCGAACTCGTGCGGAACGCCTTCAATCTTTACCTGGGTAGCAGTCGCGCCAGGAAGAGAAGAAAGAATAATGCGACGCAGCGAGTTGCCGAGTGTGTGTCCGTAACCCGGATAGAGAGAATCGATTTCGTAAACACCCTGTATCTCGTCTTCAGAAACAATGCGAGGTTTGCTGGGAAGTGTAATGTGGTATTCCATAACGCAATCGTAATTACCTTTTAATTTTTAAACATTTAAATATTTCACTACCTCGTATAGAACGAGAGCACCATAACAAGGTCGCCTGCCGGATCCGCCGAAGCGGCCGTCGGGCGCTCCTTCATAGAGCCCTCCATCTTCTTCGGGTCCCAAGTAAGCCACGACGGAAGCGAGCGATCCATAAAGCGCTCGGTAAAACCGACAAGCACACCGTGATCCTTCGATCCTTCGCGCACCGCTATCTTGTCGCCGATCGAAAGCGCTTGTGACGGAACACGGGACTTTTTCCCATTCACCATCACATGCCCATGCGCGACCATCTGACGCGCACCTCGGCGCGTTTTCGCGAGGCCAATGCGCCACACGACATTGTCGAGGCGCATTTCAAGAAGCTCGTGGAGGCGTTCAATCGGCTTCATCTTATGTGCATCGGCGAGCGCCTTGTTAACATAGGTGCGGAATTGGCGCTCCGGAAGACCGTAGGTAACACGAACTTTCTGCTTCTCCAACATCTGTTTGGAGTATTCGCTCTGACGACCGCGTCCGCGCTTCTTATTCTTCGCGGTGCGATCGGCAGAGAGCGCGAACTTCTGCGTTTGCGCCTTTTCAAAGACAGAAGCGCCAAGGCGTTTTGCTATTTTGTATCGTGGTCCTGTTTTCATATTTAAAAGTTTAAATATTTAAATATGTTATACGCGACGCGGTTTCGGTGCGCGCGGGCCATTATGCGGTACCGGCGTCACATCTTTAATGGACTTAATCTGAATGCCTTTGCCCGAGAATGCGCGCAAGACCGACTCGCGGCCAGCGCCGACTCCGCGAATGACGACTGATGCTTCCTTCAAGCCGATAAGTGCTCCCTTCTCGCCGAGGAATTCTCCAACCTTCGCGGCAGCATACGGCGTTGACTTCCGCGCACCAGAGAAACCGAGCGCGCCTGCGCTCGAACTGACGACCGCATTACCCTTCTCGTCGGTTATAATGGCCTTCGTATTATTGAAGGTTGCCTCGATGTGAAGAATTCCCTTCTCGAGATGATGTTTGGCAACTTTCGACATGGCACGCTCCTTGCGTCCTTGATCCATACCCCTGCCGCTCTTCTTAATGATGCGTTTTTTACCCATGATGAAAAATTTAAAAGTTTAAATATTTAAAATTATGTCTTTTCGAGCGAACGGCGGCCAGAAGTCATCGTCTTACGCACATTGCCGTGGCGCGTGCGCGAGTTGGTTTTCGTGCGCTGACCGCGTACCGGAAGACCGCGCGTATGACGCTCGCCGCGAGCGCTGCGGATATCCTTCAGCCGCTTGATATTCTGTCCGATCTCACGACGCAACTCGCCTTCAATCGTGAAGCCCTCGGCGAGCGCGCGGATTTTTTGTTCTTCTTCACTCGTAATCTCATTTCCCTTTTTCGTTGGTACGACACCGACTTCTTTCAAGATTTGTCGCGCACGAGTTGGTCCGATACCAAAAATGAGCGGCAGCGAATACGCGAGCTGTTTAGTATCGGGAATGGTGACGCCAGCGATTCTCATGTTTGTAATTTTTAAATCTTTAAATATCTTTTATCCCTGACGCGCCTTGCGGCGCGGATTCTTCTTATTGATGCGATATAAACGCCCGCCACGACGGACGAGTTGATCTCCTGGCTGTTGTTTTCTTACTGAAGCAAGAACTTTCATCGTAAAAAGTGTCTGAAATTATATTAAGTTAACCGGCGCACAATTCTCGCTCTGCCACCATATGGGTCGAGCACCATATCCACCTGAT
>MFMU01000001.1:19989-30760 GCA_001781915.1 Candidatus Kaiserbacteria bacterium RIFOXYD1_FULL_47_14
TGCAAGGTACGCGAGAACGAGTTCTCCTTCCGCTTCTGCACCTTCCTCCACAGAAAGACGAACACGGAAAAGCGAGTTCGGCAACACCTCCTCAACGGAGCCGGTTGCCGTTGTCTTCGTTTCTTCTCCTTCAATCATTTCTCAATCATGCAGGTACATGTATTAATCTATCAGATGCTTCAGAAACCGTCAACGGTCGAGCTTACCATCATTTCCAACAACCACAACCGAAATAGATGATGGGTCTTGTGGGAATGTTTGCCTCCAGAACGGCCGGAGAATGATAATAGCCCGTTTTACTTCTGGGTAGTTCGTGAGTGCTACTTCAGCCGCCGAGCGGGTTTCGCCGGCGATAGCTGCCGCGATATGTACGGGATCAACAGTGTAGATAAGCGGTGCAGTGCCTGATAGAAAGAACGAGAACGAGGTCGCGTTCGGATCAGGAATGCCACCAGTTACTGTGAGCGAGAGCTTGTCGACCGATGGTAGTGTGAGTGGTTCGCCATGATACGAAAGCTCTGCAACTGATAAGGCAATCGCCTTCGCGAGTGCCGTATTCGGGAATACAACAGCGGTGACTGTTCCCTGTTCTTTTACTTCGACCTGGCCGGTCGTTCCTGAAGGTGCTGATGCGAGTTCTTGATAGGTGGTGGTTGCAGAACCGGGCACGAGTACGAAGCCAGCCGGGATTTTATCTTTAATGCTCGCGATGAGATCTGGGCCAAGAGCGGTAATGAGTGCATTGCGGGTCTTCGTCTCAATAGCGCTATCTACAACCGGCATCGTGCCGGAAGCGCCGCCTGTCATTGCTGACGATGAGCGCGCATACACCTGACTCGCCTGCGGCGTTCCAGCGAATCCCGGAATAGTGAAAGAAGTCGGTGCAACATTGTAAGAAGCGCCTGCCTGATCGGCGAAGACCGTCGCGGTTATGCTGCCCGGCTTTGCGGAGGTGCCGCCCGGTATCGACACTGCCGAATGAATGCGGAAGATGAGGCCGGCGGCGGTTGCGAAGCGCGTGTTCGCGATGAGCTGCTGGGTCTTCGTCTGCGTGTTGTAGATAGTAATCGTTCCCGATGCGGAAGAAGTAACGGTCTTCGTACCGCTTCCCGCGACGCTCTGCGTCGCGATTTTCTCGGCCGTGATTATTTCAAAAGGTAAACCGCTGGTGCTCTTGTTCGCAGTGAACGAACTCTGGACTGCCACCGAAATCGTGTTCGGTGTTATTTCGACCTTCGCATTGGAGAAATAGAAGAGCGCGCCCACAGACGCTGCAATTATAAGAATAACGACAAAAATCGTTGCGAACGGGAACCGCGACCGGCTACGCGATTCTCGACCGTCAGGCCTGTTGTTAAGTGATGTTGGCTCTTTGCGCCGTGACGGCGGGATTATATCTTCAAGTGTGTGCATAGGCGGAGTATATCACCTCTCATCAGAAGAGTGGTGTTGATAATACAGCGCCATAAGGAGGAGCTGGAGGTCGGGAGGGGTCGTGGTGGTTTGGCGAACGGAACCAGCGATGTGGCTCGCGAGAACCGGAACAATCTTCGGCGGGAAGCCGGGAATCCAGAGTTTCTCGGAGTCGGCTGATTCAATCGCCTGTTTGAGAGAAGCAGAATCGGGCTTGCGCTCATGCGGAAAGGCAATGCGTATTGCTTGATATCGGAGCGAGCCAGCAGCGATCATAAGAATATGTTTCGTATGGAAGAATCCGCGAAGTGCGGAGACAACAACATCTGAAATATTTTTCTCAATAAATGAAGTCAAGACCATTACCGAAGCACGGCGTATATGCTTCCCGTAGGGGTCGTGCGTCTCGTAGCCGTTTAAGACCGTGCTGAGTATACTCTCGTCGGCGAGAAGCTTCCCTTCTGGGACGATGCTTGTTTTCTCGAGCGCCGTCGCGACGATACTCTTCGTAAACACAAACGGATTCTCTCGCTCGAAATTTTCGGTGCGCACCTTGGTCTCCTGCCACGGCGTACCGACCGAGACGAGGATAGTTCCTGCGTTCCCATTGCCTATCGCACGCATAAGAATCGGCGCGCCCTCGCGGATAAGCTCGTTGCCGAGGATGGTGAGCGCACGCACCATCGCCTGTTCGCGCGGTTCGTCTGCTCGCATCTCGAGCGGAAGACGACGCGTATAAAGTAAAATGGGCGTTTCTCTTTCTTTGTAAAGCGCATATGCGCCAGCAACCGAATCGGCTGTAACATCAATAAGCACAACCGATTGGGATTTTTTCTTTTCGCGAAAGATACTTAGAAAACTCATCAGTTTATTCTAACACCGCTTTGATACGGCGGATGCCGGCGGAGGATGCTTCTTCTTTCAGTATTTTAAATGTGCCGATGAGTTCGCTCGTGTTCTCTATATGCGGTCCGCCGCAGAATTCTACGGAAAATGCGTTTTCTCGCGGACCAATAAAATAAACAGAAACCGTGTCTGGATATTTCGCGCCGAACTCATGTTCAGCGCCAATCTTTTCTGCTTCTTCTTTCGGCATCATGACTTGTTCTACCGGCAATGCCTTTTGTATCTGTTCGTTGACGATTTTTTCTACTTCAGCGATTTGTTCCGGCGTCATCTTTTGGCCATAGGAGAAATCTATGCGCAGACGCTCGTTCGTGATGTTACTGCCCCGCTGGTGTACCTCTGGCCCGAGAACCATCTGAAGCGCTTTCAGGATGAGGTGATGGGCGGTGTGATATTTCACTGTCTGCTCGCTACTATCGGCGAGCCCGCCAGCGAACTTCTGTGCTGCGCCTGCGCGCGAAAGCGCCTGATGTTCTTCTACCTGTTTTTGCACAGCGTCGAGATCAATCGAGAGTCCGCGTTCCTTCGCGATTTCTGCCGTGAGTTCTATCGGGAATCCGTAGGTGGTGGAGAGCATAAATGCGTCAACAGTGTTTCCCATTTTGTCGAGTTCGCGCAGACCATTCGCGAGGGTCTTTCTAAATTGTGCTTCTTCTTTCCTAAGTTCATCGCAAATAACTGTTGCGGATTCTTGAACAAATGGATACACATTCGCATAAGCATCACCAAATCCTTCGGCAACTTCTGCGAGCACCGTGTCTTTAATGCCGAGTTTATCAACTTCGCGAATAGCTCTGCGAATAATTCTGCGCAATATATATCCCTGCTCGGTGTTGCTGGGTTTAATACCAGAGGCAATCATAAATGACGCTGCTCGTATGTGGTCAAGAACAATCCTAAACGATCTTGTATCTACGCCGTCGTTTTTCCCAAGGTCGGACCTTGGATATTTTTTGGCTGAACGAGTTTCGAGCACTAGACGAGCCGAGTCAAAAACATCTGTCAGATATGAATCTGAATTAAGAAGAGTCGCGGTAGTGAGACGTTCTAGCCCGCCACCAAAATCAACATTCTTTTTTGGCAATTCGCTGAAAGTTCCATCGGCATTTTTTATAAACTGCATAAAAACCGAGTTACCTATTTCAACAAAACGTCCGCAATCGCAGTTCGGATGACACTTCTCTCCAAATGCGGGGTCATGCGGAATACCGAAATCATAAAAAACTTCTGAATCCGGTCCGCCGATTTCTCCTACTGGCATCTGTGTCGGCGTTCCTGCTCTACTCCACCAATTTTTCTTCGCACCGTATGAAAAGATCCTCTCATCAGGAATACCAATGTTCTTCCAAATTTCAACAGCTTCTTTGTCTGCACTCATTCCGCTTTCTTCATCGCCAGAAAAAGTCGTTACATATATTTTCTGCGGATCGAGACCAAGACCTTCTTCTTGACTCGTGAGGAATTCATAAAACCAAGGAAGCTGTTCTTGTTTAAAATAATCGCCGAGAGACCAATTTCCCAACATTTCAAAAAAAGTAAGATGACGATTGTCGCCAACTTCTTCTATATCCCCTGTGCGAATAGACATCTGAGAATCAGCAATCCTAGAACCACTCGGATGAGGCTGGCCTAGAAGATACGGCACCAATGGTTGCATGCCACTGCTAGTAAAAAGCGTGGTCGGATCGTTCTCCGGCACGAGCGAAGAAGACGGAATAACGGTATGTCCGTGCGCTTTGAAGAATTCTAGATAGGCATGCCGAACCTCATTCAGGGTCATATGAAGAAAAGATAGCACAATTTAAGCGCCAATGGACTTGATAAATGCTTTGTTATTTGGTTCGCGACCTAAGAATCCGCGCACGAGATCCATCTCTTCCATACTTGAGCCCTTTTCGAGAATCCATCGGCGATACTCTCGGCCGGTCTTCGGATTCAATATTCCTTCTTTTGCAAATCGCGTAAACATATCATCGGCATATACCTTAGACCAAAGATAGCTGTAGTAACCCGCATCATAACCGTGCGCTATATGTCCGAATCCCGCAATCCAGAGCTGGCGTTTTGGCGGCGCGATACCCATTAATTTCTTGTCGAGCTGTGCATACAATGCAACCGGATCTTTTGTGCCCTTCGTATGAATGATGAGGTCAAGTTCAGTAAGAACTAATTGACTACGCACGCCCCATGCCTCGCCAAAAAGACGTCCGTCGATAATCCGCTTAATAAGATCTTTTGGCATTGGACGGCTGGTTTTGTAGTGTTTGGAAAGTTTCGTAAGAATTTCGGCATTCCACACCCAATTCTCAAACATCTGCGATGGTGCTTCTACAAAATCCATTGCCACACTGAACCCTGCTTGTGCTTTGTAACGCGCCGTCGTGAGTGTGAAGTGCATAATGTGCCCGAACTCGTGAAAAAAAGTATCCACTTCGCCATGACTCATAAGCGATGGATTTTTAGCATTCGGTTTCGGGAAATTAGCTAGCATCGCAGCAAGCGGGGCCTGATACTCGTTACCATTCTGCCGGCCATAGGTAAGCTCAAACGCACACGCATGACCATATTTCCCTTCTCGCGGATAGAGATCGAGAATGAATGAAGATAGGTAGTCGCCTGATGCATCATATATATCGTACAATTGCACATCGGAATTCCAGAACTTCACATCAGAGCGCCGTTTGAAGACAATGCCGAGCAGTTTCTGATAGGTATCTAGCGTCGCCTGCTTCACATGTTCAAACGGAAAATATTCTTTCACGACATCAGAGTCAATGTCAAATTTTTCTTTGCGAATTTGCTTAAAAAGATACGCGATATCGTGTGCCCCCAAAACAGCTTTACTATTGTTGGTGCGACAGCGTTTATCGGCCTTAAGCATTGCAAGATCTAGTGCAGCTCGCTTCTTAGTGCGCCGTTCAAGGTCATTGACAAAATGCCGCACATTTTTAGCCGATTTTGCCATTCTAAGTTCTGTTTGGAAGTCCGCATGAGTTTGATAGCCCAAAAGCCGTGCATTCTCAGCACGAAGACGGAACATTTTTTTAAGAATTGCGACATTTTTTAGACCGCCTCTTCGAACAAACTTTTCAAGAAGCTCTCGACGCCGTTCTTCTGTATGGGCGCCAGCGAGGTACGGAAACACATCAGGGTACGCAAGTGTTACTTTATATTTCTCTCCCACTTTCGCCAGATTGGCTCGATAACTCTGCGGCAGCCCGTCTAACTCTGCTTCGGTAACGAGAATGTGATCGTTATATTCATTCAGATTCCGTTCGAACTCAAGAGAAAGTTTCCCGAGCATTTTAATGTTCGCTTTAAGCTTCGCAAATTTTTCCTTTGGCAAGGCAAAACCCATTCGTTCATATCCCCTTTTCATATCCCTAAACAAAAGCTTCTCAGCTCCCTGAAGCTTTTCCCGTTTCTTCGCATATTCTTTAATCACCGCATACATCCGCGGATCAAATTCAATTTCAACCAATTTTTTCTGCAGTGATTCAAGCGCTTTTGCTGCCGCAGTGCGCACTTTTGGGTCAGAACTAACTTCCTTAAGAAGCCCTATGCGATTCGTTTCGTCCGCTATTTGATTATCAGACGCTTCAAGCGCATAAATCGTATTTTCAAATGTGCGTTCAGAAGCTGGAATCGCCCGTAGTGCGGCATAAGATTCTTTTTTTCGACGAATATTGTCAGCGGCAATGCGTTCGAAATCGGCTGCGTCCCACTTTACCCAATCAAAATCTTTTTTTGTATATCGTTCGCGCTTCATAATTCGAAAAGAGTATCACACCAAAACAATCAAAGCCAACCAATCGGTGTTTCGCCGTAGGCGATGAGGTAGTCGTTCGCCTTGCTGAAATGTTTACAGCCGAAAAAGCCCGAATACGCCGAAAAAGGCGAAGGATGTGGTGCTTCGAGTACGAGATGTTTACTTCTATCAATATGCGCACCCTTCGCTTTTGCATAATTGCCCCAGAGCATAAAAACGAGATGCTCGCACTCCTCGGATAATGCGCGAATAGCAGCATCGGTAAAAAGTTCCCATCCGCGCCCCTGGTGCGAACCGGCCAGATGCGCGCGGACGGTTAAGGTTGCATTCAATAAGAGGACGCCCTGCTCTGCCCAGCGCGAGAGATCACCGTTGTTTTGTAGACACTTAGTGTCTACAGCTGTTGTAGACACTAAGTGTCTACAGTCAATGTCGCTCGCGATTTCTTTGAAGATATTTTGCAGAGATGGGGGAACAGTGATGTCTTCGTCAACCGCAAAAGCGAGACCGTTCGCCTGCCGCTGTCCGTGATACGGATCTTGCCCAAGTATCACCACCTTCACTTTCTCGAATGGACAAAGGTCAAACGCGCGGAAAATATATTTCGGCGGCGGATACACCACTTCGTCTTTATATTCTTTCTTCACGAACGCCGTCAGCTCGGCGAAGTAGGGTTTCTCGAACTCTTCTTTCAGTTTTTCTTTCCAAGAAGAATCAATATGCACTTTCATACCCACTATTCTTTAACCTTGCGATGCAATTCGAGCAATTTCTTGCCGGCGTTTTCGCGGTAAGTGCAGTAGTCGCAAGGACCACCGCCAAAGGCCTTTCCAATGGGTGGGATCTCTTCGCTCATCAACATCTTTTTTAGGTCATATACCGCAGGTTCAACCCAGGTATCACTGCCCGTATACGGAATAAGTTTTGCATCGAATTCAAGATGTCCATCAAAGGCCTTCGCATCTGAATTGCCATTCACATAGACAAAGTAACCGGTCGGGGAAACAGCAAAGTTATTTTTACGAAAGAGCCACTGATAAATTTCCATCTGGCGTTTGTATGAATCATACAAATCATCTTCGCTACTCGGACCTTCTTTTTTGCTCGTCGCTTTATAATCGACAATGATTAATTCTCCGGCGGGATTCACCCACACATCATCAATACCGCCACGCACTAAGATGTTCGTCGGCGTGTGGAGATAGCTGATACCGCGGCGAAGTGCGTCGCGCCATTCGTCCATCCGCTTGTCGGCGAGCGGTACCGCATCAAGACCGTAGCGCTCTAATAAAGGATGTTGAGAAGCATTCGCACGATGAATATCAAACTCGCGTTTCAAGAGCTCGTCCACCGCGTTGTTGAGCGTAAACGCGGGCATCGATGGACGCTTCACGCCGAGTCGCATATCGAGATACGCGCATCGCTGACATTCTGAAAAAAGATCAATCTTCGAACGGCTCACCTTAAACGGTTCGTTTGAAGACGGATTAAAAGTGTTCGTTGCCATATTACAGTGCGAGAAGACCATCGGCTTCAGATAGAATCTCGCCAACGCGCTCAGGCGAAAGGCGAAGCATGTCCAACACACGACGATTATGTACGATTTCATCTACCGCGATGACGCCCTGTTCGATAAGGAGATTTTTTTCGGCTCGCGAGAGCTCGGTAAGGGTCGTAATAGGATACACTTTCGCACGACTCATACGCATAAAGAGATTATTGTCGGTAGGATACCCCCACCCAAGCAGTTCGACGCCCGCGCATTCTGCATACGCGATTGCTTCAGAAGTAAATTTAGTATTTGTCACCAAAAGACCTCGATCAATCGGACAAATACGCGTGGAAGGATCACAAGAAAAAATATCGTCAAAACGACTCTTTACATATAACGCAACCTTTAAATCAGTTTTGTAACCAGGATCATTGTGATACTTCAGTTCAGCAGCAATATGAGTTTTTTGTTCTGGATGCGATGCATAGAAGTCAATCTCGTGCATCACACATTTCCCCTGCATTATTTTTCGTGTTTCCACCTGCCATCCTTCAGCACGATACAGGTGCGAGATGAAATCCTCAAACGGGTGTCCTGTGGGACCAAGTTCTAAGAGTGCCCGTCGTAACGCATAGCGCGCTGCGATTGGTCGTCCTTCTTTCCGTAGAAGCGCGAAAGCGCGCGAATACACATCTTTCGAAGAAACGCCTTGCGCAACGGTATTTGTAATTGCTTCAGTTATTCGCGTTGCAGTATGCTCGCCCGCACCAGATCTCTGGAGCGAAGTGGAAAGTCGCACCGGATCAAAGACCTCTTTTGATCCATCGGCCTTGATGATACTCGGGAGTTTGGTCATGCAGTAATACTACCACCACCGATGAGCTCTTCATTTCTATAAAAAACAATGGATTGTCCCGGAGCAGGAATATCTGGTAATGGTTCAGCACTCACGAAACGATCTTCTTCGATGCGTCCGATAATGTGCGGACTGCGATAGCGATACTGTGCTTCGGTCACACGCTCCGATTCACTAAACCAGTTCGCATCGGTAAACGAAATTTCTTTTATGGTAGCCGTGCGCGTTTTCGAGACACTAATTTCTTTTTTTTCAACATCCTTCCCAACAACGAACCATGGTCCGTCAGGAAACGGAGCTTTTTGTCCTAAGGTATATAATAGCGCTGGATTATAACTCCCCAACTCGCGCAATAAAAATTCTTTAATAGAAACACTCCCGAGAAAACAAACTCCTTGACTATCTTTCTTCTCGGCGACCGGCAGATTGAATTTCTTTGCGAGTTTGCGCACCTCGCTCTTTTCCATCTCACCAACAGGGAAAATGGTCTTAGCGAGAATATCTTTCGGCACCGCCCATAGAAAATAGCTTTGATCTTTCTCGCCTCTTCGATAATGTCCCATCGCGATAGCATCGGCGCCCTCCGACATCGCATAGCGATAGAATGCGCCGAACTTCACTTCGCGATTACACATTACATCCGGATTCGGCGTTCGTCCGACGCGATACTCGGAAAGCATATAGTCAGCCACACTTTTTTTATATTCAGCGCTTGCGTCAAAAGTACGAAATGGGATATGAAGACGCGCCGCGACGCGCATCGCGTCGCGGCGTTCGGCTGCCCAGGTGCAGGGCATCTCCGGCGGATACCAGCCCTTAATAAACACACCGGTTACTTCAGCTCCTGCACGCTTTAAGAGCGCCGCCGACACGGCAGAGTCCACTCCGCCCGAGAGTCCAACAAATATTTTCTTTCCGCGTATATCCATCTTTCTATCTAATCACGCTTAATAACTTGTGGCTATAACACGATGTATCAAATTTCATCCTATAGGACAAAAATTGAGACATTCGGTTTATTGCACATATGAAAGAAGACCGCCCGAAGGAGATCTCCTCGGGCGGATTGTCAGATCATATTACGCATATTTCTCCTCGCTCCTTTCTTAGAAGAAACACGGCGAGAGCTTGCGCGAGAAGATGCCTCTCTTTGTCACAACTGCATTTTAAATTGTGACCTGCCTGATTAAAGAGGCACTCGCTGTTGTCGCCTGCGATGAACTCCGCGAGGGTTCTCGCCTGCTCGTCCGTCTGCACAAGATACTTGCGCTCGGACGAATACAAACCGCACCCGGACTTGCGACATTCATCCTCGCTGTCTAACGCCTTGTGTGTTGGCATACAGTTTATGCCATCTGTAATCTCATGCCATGTTTCGCAAAGATCGCAGAACCCAAGTTTTGTGAGCTTCGGAATCTCCATATTTTTCTCCTTTCGAGAGATTAACTGGTGCGCTCCGAAATGGATACTACGCCACTATATGTTGATTGTCTACTTCAAATACTTTTTTAGATTAGCTTGATGTCCGTCGAAGGTCGTCGCGTAATGCATCAGACCGTCTCTGCCGGTTAAGTAATATATATAGGTCGTTTTTATCGGATGTAAGGTAGCATCAATACTCTCGAATCCCGGAGAGCAAATCGGTCCTGCAGGAAGTCCTTTGTGTTTATAAGTATCGCGCGCCACATCAACTTGGAGCGGCATTCCGATTTCAAGACGCCTCCAGAGAATACCGGCCACAATATGCCTATCAGCATCCGTGCGCGTCTCCTTCTCGATTATTGATGCCATCGTAATGATGTCGGAAAGCGAATGTCCGGATGCATACAGGTCCCCGAGAAGCACTGCGGTCTTCGCCGTGAAATTTGTACGCATTTCTTTCACTATTGACCCAGCATCTGCGATTGAAGAAAAGAAGTAAGTATCTGGGAAAAGAAACCCCTCGTAGGGTTTTCCTGCTTCCAAGAAATCAGCCAAAGATATTACTGGAAACAATTTCGCGACTTGTGCCGCTGCTTCGTATATCGTTGTTCCTTCGACAAATGTGATGCGCGTGAGAGGAAGACCATATTCACCGACAACAATTCGATGCGCCACGGTAAATATATTTTGCGGCGTTTTGAAACGATAGGCGCCCGTTTGAATATGATCACTCTCCCCGCTCACGCGCAGCATAAGCTGGAGAAGCATCGGAGACGCAACAATATGCACATCGGCAAGTTCTCTCGCGATTTCAGGCGCAGACATTCCTTGCGCAATGATAATAACCTCCCCCGAAGGAAAATTCGCTGGTGGCGAAATAAAAAGAAAGTATCCGCTCAAAAAAATACCGATA
>MFMU01000001.1:30803-33119 GCA_001781915.1 Candidatus Kaiserbacteria bacterium RIFOXYD1_FULL_47_14
TATCGGCAAATTTGTAGGCGCCTCGCCGGTCGCCGACTGAATGCGTCCAAGGCCTGGAGCTGCAACCGCACTCGAAGGAATGTGATACAGAGTCGCGAGCTCCTCGGTACTCATCACCATAATATCGTCTTTCGGCAAACCGAATGAAAATGGTTCATGGAAGAATTGACGGCGGCGATAGGCCTCGACCATCTTGAGACGATACTTATTTTTCAGTTTATCGATACCAATCTCCCAAGGATATTCTTGAAAACTCTTCATCCATGCAGTTGAATTAATTCCGTTCCATCCTTCAGTACTAAACGGTTTGAAAAGCGTAATCATATGCAACACAGTGCTTACATTGAACTTTCCTTTCACAAAATAAATACTGCGTATGCCGACATCAAAAGCGAGCTTTGATATGTTCCTTTCGATGGCGGCTATTTTTTCTGATTGACCTTTTGTCGGATTCGGAAAGCCAGGCCGTTCTTCGCCTGTCACAGGATCAGTATAGGTATCGCGCGTTTTTTCGCGTATCTTTTTAATAAGCTCATCTGCTTGGTGTTTCCAGGTGTAATTAACTATTTTCCCTTTTTCATCTTTCGTCTTTTTATGGTACTTCTCGCCTTTATGAAAGCGGAAGACAAATTGAAGCCAGAGATTTTCGCCCTTCCCTATTGAGCCCATAAATTCAATAAGGTTTGCGAGCGGGTCGACTTGTTCCGGCTCTTTCTGCACCTTATCAAGCCCATACTCAACATAGGTCTTAATCGGGAGAGCGTCATTTTTGTCCGTCTGTTTAAAATCGCACCCCCAGATGCCATCCCAGTCCTCGGGTCTCCCGCTGATAGTCCTCGTATAATCAACGGCTTCAACAAGCTGGACGCCCGGATATTGCGCATAGAGTTGCGATTCTATGAGCCGGCGGAAGGTCTCCCTACCCCATATGAAGAAGTGTATGTGGCCTTCGAAGGAAGCCATCTCGAGAGACCAGAATGGTCGAGTACTTCCATTAATATTGCGAAGATACCAATTCGATTCGCCTCCAGAGAGATGCAATGTTGAGAGAAATGCTTCCATAGCAAGCGGCGTTTTCACGAGATTGCGCGGCAGTTTTATTTCAAGAAGGATGTATTTTTGTTTGGCGAGAAATTCGCCTTGTCGTAAAATAAGCGCGAGTAAACGAGCACCGCTCAATAAAAGAAACGGTAGCCACACCGGAGCAAGAAAAAGCGCTAGAAAGAGCGCGAATTCCACCACTCCTGGCATAAAAATATACGACAACGCCAAGAGAACTAATCCTACGATAAAAATCGGCCACGGATTGAGCCGGAGACCGGCATATTCATATAAATCGTCTCCCGATTTCTCAATCTTTTCTAGGAACGGAAGCATAAGACAAGTATACCAATAAAAATAGCGGCGCCGTACGGCGCCGCTGTTTTTTGTGTGTATTGCGTTAGGATACCGAGTAGCGACCGTCTTTCAATCGTTTGAAATATCGCGAGTCGTTGAGGTTAACCAAAATAGTATTGTCCTTCACAAACCGAGCTTTCTTTACTTGTTTAATAATCTCATCTTTCTTCATCGGACCTTCTTTCTCGAGGGTCTCGCGAATAACATCGCGTACAACGCCAGGTGTGTAGCCCCATTCGGTAAGCGCATAGAGTCCGCGGCCGACGAGTACGAAGCGAGGATCTTTAATAAGCTCGTTATGCGTCGTCGCGATATGCGCTTTCTTTGAGAAGAGAGCCGCAATCGCCTTAGAGACCGCAGAGAAGTGCATCGGCGCACCGTTTCGTTTAATAGCGAGATAGGCATAATCGCGAACGCCTTTAATACGAATGGCCGGAGCAGTGACGCGACCCCATTCAGCGAGAGGATTGCTGCCGATATGCTTCGAGAGTGAGAGCCACCGCTTCAAGACCTCCTCATTTTTGTACGCGTCATTGACGCCTTTCAGCTCATCAAGAAAACGGTCCAGTATCTCGCCTTCAGAAAATACTTCTTCGTCGGAGAGCGAACTGTAGAGACGCGAAAGTGCCTCGTGGATATTCTTCGCTGTCGCGTGATCGACATGCCATCGTGCAAGGAAATCATTCGTTTCGCGCTCACGGAAAAATGCCGAGTCGAGCATCAGGAAAAAACGGAATCGGTTTCGACTTTTTTCATCCTTCCCGAGTACCGAAAGAAGCGTTTCTTCTGGCACGATAGCGCCAATCGAATCGATATAGCGAGCCAATTCATCAAAAGCCGGCTTCGCATCCTTAAATACCTTATTCGCGCGTACCGCATCGAGTCCAGCCGCTTCAATTTGTCGGACGCGTTCGCGGG
>MFMU01000001.1:33135-39322 GCA_001781915.1 Candidatus Kaiserbacteria bacterium RIFOXYD1_FULL_47_14
GCCAATTGCCTCGAGGGTCTCGCGCTTCGCGTTCGTACCCAGACCGAAACGGCGCACCAAAACCTCGCGTGCACGCGGCGGCGCAGCGACCAGAAGCCGTTTTACGAGCGCAGCACTATCAAAAGAAAATGAAGCAGGCGCCGTAGCCTTCCAGTTCCTCATTTTGTTGGTTACTTTAGTCATGTGGTGTAATTTATATCAAACGCCTTATAAAGAGTCAATAGGTGGATTATACCACAAGATTGATGATTTTTCCTGCTACAAAAACAACCCGTTTCGGCTCTTTCCCGCCGAGCGCTGTTGCCACCGCGGGGAGTTTCAAGGCCTCAGCTAATGCTTCGCTTTCGCCGGCTTCGCTCGGCAACAGAATACTCCCCCGTTTGCGTCCCGCAACCTGCACAATGACTTCATTCTCGCTCGAAGCGATAAGAGAAACATCGGGCCATGATTGTTGGTGCACACTTCCTTCTCCACCAATCTTTTCCCAAAGATGTTCAGAAAGATGCGGAGCAAATGGCGAAAGCATAATGATGAACTGCGCGAGTATATCTTTTGACACGGTCTCACTTGCTTCTAACTCATTCATCAGAGTCATCAGCGCTGCGATGCAGGTATTAAATTTAAACCGATCGCCATCTTCAATAATTTTTGCATTCGCACGCGCGAGTGCTTGTTGAATGTTTGTATGTGGGGACTTCGTAAGTCCCCATTTTTCGACCAGTCGCGCGACTCGTTCGAGGAACTTCCGCATCGAGGCAACCCCGTCAAGATTCCAAGGATAATTTCCCGGTTCATTATACGGACCTATAAAAGCGAGATAGAGACGCACTGCATCAGCGCCGTATTTCTGTACAAATTCGTCAGGATTCAACACATTCCCTTTCGACTTGCTCATCTTCGCTCCGTCAGGACCCATAACAAGCCCGCGGTTGAATCGCTCAACAAACGGTTCAGCGACAGGCACCAGCGCAAGATCGAAGAGCGCCTGTATAAAGAATCGCGCATAGAGAAGATGCATCGTCGTATGTTCGCTCCCTCCCGAATAGCGATTAACCGGCATCCACTTCTTCATGAGCGATGCATCGGAAAAATCGTTGGTATTTTTCGGATCAAGATACCGAAGGAAATACCAAGACGAATCCACAAAAGTATCGAGCGTGTCATATTCCGGTGTCCAGCCCTCGCCAAAAATTCGTGTTACGCGTTCTTTCAATTCTTTTGACGAAGCGAGAGGGGCCTCACCAGTCGGTTTGAAGTCGACATCAGTCGGCAGGAGCCACGGCAAATGTTCAGCAGGAATCGGATGAGGTTTCCCTTCTGGATCGTAGACCATCGGCATAGGACAGCCCCAATAGCGCTGGCGGCTCACGAGCCAATCTCGAATCCGATATTGCGTCGCCTTTTCCCCGCCAACAAAATCTACAATATCCCATTTCGCATCTTCGCTTCTGCGGCCGGAGAATTCTCCTGAATTAATAAGCACGCCTTCTTCGGTATAGGCGATGTCTCCCTCGTGCGCGAGCCGTGCGAGCCAAATATCCATTTCAGCATGCACCATATGCGTGGTCGTCATCTTCTTCGAATCCTCCCAGTACGCTTCATGCTCTTCTTCCTCTTCCGGAGAAATCGATACCCGCTCGTCATTCTCTAGATCAAAAGAAACGAGCGTCGTGTACGAAACACGATTTTGATCTTTGTGTGCAGCGAAATATTCAGCGCGCACTTCTCCGCCGAGTACGCGAGGATTCGCCAGATTTCTATATCCGGTTTCTTCTTCTATTTCACGCCGCGCCGCCGCGACGACATCTTCTCCTTCTTCAATACCACCCATAGGAAATGTAATCCAGGGATGTTTCTTCCAACGCAAACACAAAATTTTTCCGTTTTTCGGATTACGGACAAACGCTTGGACATTTCGGCGTTCGACACTTTCTTTTCCCTCTACGGGCGGATTCCGTTTATCAATGCGTTCTGGTATGACTACTTCTTTTATCGGCAAATTAAATCTTTTCGCAAATTCAAAATCGCGTTCATCGTGTGCAGGTACCGCCATCACCGCGCCGGTACCATACGAACCGAGCACATAATCAGCAACGAAAATCGGAATTTCTTCTTTAGTCGCTGGATTAATCGCGGAAACACCTTCGAGCTTAATGCCTGTTTTCTCTTTATTCTCGCTTCGTTCTCGTTCTGTCTTTTTCTTTGTCGCATCAACATATGCTTTTACCTCCGACGCGTTTGTGAGGGAGGTCTGACCTCCCTCAATGAATGGATGTTCTGGCGCAAGCACGATATAGGTCGCGCCAAACACGGTGTCCGGCCGCGTGGTAAAAATCTTGATGGATTCCAAGGTCGGACCTTGGAATTCGGACTTGAGGTCGAACCTTAACTTCGCGCCTTCACTCTTTCCTATCCACGCTCGTTGTGCTTCCTTTATCTCTTCGCGCCACGGGAGCGAGTCCAAGCCCGTAAGCAATCGTTCGGCATAGTCGGTAATCTTCAGAAACCATTGTGTAAGCATTTTTTCTTCCACTGCCGTACCGCAGCGCTCGCAACAACCATCGATAACTTGTTCGTTCGCGAGCACGGTCTGATCCTTCGGACACCACTTCACCGCCGCTAGTTTTCGTTCAGCAAGCCCTTGTTCAAAGAGTTTTGTGAAGAGCCATTGCGTCCATTGGTAATAAGAAGGGTCACAAGTAATAATTTCTTTCGACCAATCGACCGATGTTCCCATACTGCGAATCTGGGACTTCATCTTCTCGATATTATTCATCGTCCAGACAGACGGATCCGCTCCATTTTTCATCGCGGCATTTTCTGCCGGTAAGCCGAATGCATCGAAACCAATCGGGAATAGAACATTCTTCCCCTTCGCACGAAGCATCCGTGCGTAAATGTCGGTTAATGCATAGGCATACCAATGACCAATATGGAGATCTCCCGACGGATACGGGAACTCAAAAAGAAGATAGTAAGGATCTTTTGTCTCGTCAGCAAGATCGGTCGTGTAGAGATTAAGATCAGCCCATTTCTCTCGGGCTTTTTTCTCTATCTCGCGATGATCATATGCCATAGTTCCCACAAGGTTAAACCTCGTTAATCGCGGAAGCGACGCCAGCCGATATAAAGGAGCGCTATGAGACCGACGGCGCTTATGGCGAGCCGAATCCAATTCCCAGCAGTACCCCAATATTGAATCGAGCCGATAATGAAGGCGAGCACGCCGCCATACGATAGACCGGAAGAAATGATTGAAGAGCCGAACGGTATAAGGCCGATTACCAGCGCAACAATACCGAGACCAATCATAAGAACGAATGCGTAAAGCGCGTGCTGATCTTGTGCGGCCTGATACGGCTTCTGACATTTCGCATACATATCGCAGTAGCCGGTTGTTGTTACTTTAGGCAATGAAACATCCGAAACAGGAGCGGGCGCGTATGCATTCCAAATTCCGCCTTGGGCATCACAGATTACCGCATCAGCTGGTGCTGTTTTTTCCTGAATATTCGGACAATATGTATTGTATTCTGGCGCAGGATATGCGAGCGCGACAATAACAGTAAAGAACACATTAAGAATAACGATAATACCGAGCATCAATGCCCAACGAACGAACTTCGGATGCTGTTGTGTGATTGTTTCCATAGGCATGCATTATACCACGCCAATATAAAACCATCCTCCGTAGCCGTACTGAAATAAAGAGGTTAGACCTATTTACTAGCCATGAAGGAATACCATCACATCACCGTCTTTAACGATGTAATCCTTCCCTTCGGTGCGAACTTTCGCATTTTCGCGCGCCGCGGCCCAGCTGCCTGCTGCGAGCAAATCATCAGTAGACACGACCTCGGCGCGGATAAACTTGTCCGCGAAGTCGTTATGAATCGCGGCGCCCGCAACGGGCGCCGCGCTCCCTCGCGTAATAGTCCATGCCCGCGTCTCGTCAGTACCGGTTGTGAAAAATGAAATAAGTCCGAGCGTTTCGTATGCACCACGAATCAGACCAGCGAGACCGTCCTCCTGCGCGCCGAGTTCTTGGCGGAAGCTCTCGCGATCATCATTAGCGACATCATTCAGCTCGCGTTCGATTGCGGCATCCACAAGAACGAACCGCGCACCAAGTTCGCGGATAAGTTCATACGCTTTTTCTGCCCTGCCATCTGCCGCTTCGTCGAGATTGTGCCCGCCATTTTTCTTATTCAAAGCATACAGAATCGGCTTCATCGTGAGGAGATTCAGCGAAGCGATACGCTTCTTCTCGTCATCGGTAAGCCCTGAATGAAGCGCAAGACGCCCTGCAGAAAAACTTTGCATAAGCTTCGCGAGCGCAGCATCTTCTATGACAGCATTCTTGTCGCCGGACTTCAGATCTCCGGCGAGTTTGTCGCGCCGTTTCCGAACCTGTTCCGCATCCGCGAGCACAAGTTCGAGATTAATAATCTCTATGTCCTTAGATGGCTCTACTATTTCTTCAACATGCACGATGTTCGGATCATCGAAAAACCGCACAACCTGAAGTATCGCATCGGTCTCGCGGATATTCGCGAGAAATTGATTTCCCAATCCTTCCCCTTCAGCCGCGCCTTTTACCAATCCCGCGATATCGACGAATTCTATCGCCGCCGGAATGGTCTTCACCGACTTCGAGAGTTTGGTCAATTTCTGAAGCCGTTCATCAGGTACGCCGACTATCCCAATCGATGGGTCAATAGTGCAGAAGGGGTAATTTTCACACGGCACGGTTGCCTTCGTGAGTGCATTAAATAATGTCGATTTGCCGACATTCGGAAGTCCGACGATACCAATCTTCAACATTCTTTTACCCTATAGGTATTTATCTTTTATGCAAGGCGAGCAGGCGGACATAATGAAGCATCGCGTAAATAATGGCAGTAAGCACAACGAATGTCGCCAGAGCAGAGCCGAAGGAATGCACTGGCAATAACCCGAAGGTAAGGTACGCGAGAAACCACCACGCCGTAAAGGTGATGGCAGAGCCGAGTAAGAAAGAAATATGTCGCTGCGAGAGCGCCCATGAAATGCCTATAATTAGAAGCGAGAGCGTCATAAAGACCCAATAACTCGCAGTCAGTGCCGGCTGTACCGCTCCTTTGAGCAGATATTCGACGATAACAAGGCCGAGCGAAGCGAGCAACAACAGCGTCATACCAAAGCGAAGCCCTTTCGCAATAATATGCAGATGTGCGCGTTCGGCGGTGTCCAACTTCCCGTCCCGCATCGCGCGAATATACGCGAGTTCGCCCCAAACTGCCGTACCGACACCTACTACTGCTCCGAATGCTTGACAAGAAATAAGGAAAGAAATCAGTGTAATCATAGGTTATTTATAGTGAGCTTGTCGAACTATTTTTGCATCAGCGCGCCAAGCTCAGCGCGATATTTTTTCATCACTTCCATCGACGCTTTCATCTCGCTCTCGCCGCCCTTCTTTCGCCGTTCAATCTCCTCGCCAATTTTCTTGAAGAGTTGCGGATCCTTCGAGATGAGCGCGGTCATCTGCTCGCGCTGTGCCGCCGGCATATCCTTCAGCTTCCATTTGGCATATTGATTCAGAAGAAAACTCTGGACGGACATAATTTGAGTATACCACGGTGGGTGGGGATAGCGCGCACAATCCATATATATGTTGTATACTGAAGCAGTCACTTAGCATTATTACAATTAATATTCATTATGGCAATAAATTCAGCTCTATCAAAACCGCTTACCCTCTCTCCTGAACTGGAGGCAGTCGTCGGCGCCGGCCCGATGCCGAGAACCGAAGTGGTCAAGCAGCTTTGGGTATACATTAAGAAGCATGACCTTCAGAATCCCGCCAACAAGCGGAACATCCTCGCGGATGAGAAATTGAAAGCAATCTTCGGCGGAAAGGGCGAGGTCACGATGTTCGAGATGACGAAACTCGTCTCACCGCATTTGAGCTAGTTTTAAGTGCTGTGCACTTCGTAGCAAAATGGCTGCCCTAAGGGGCAGCCATTTTGCGAAGTAGTGGACCTACGGGGAATCGGACCCCGACCTCGTCCATGCCATGGACGCGTTCTACCGCTGAACTATAGGCCCGATGCCCAGTGGTGTCATTATATCATTTGCTCGAACTTTTTTTGAGCGAGAATGAATTGTTCCGCCACTGCCTCGCAGAGCCTCGGCAACCCCGAAA
>MFMU01000002.1:0-1677 GCA_001781915.1 Candidatus Kaiserbacteria bacterium RIFOXYD1_FULL_47_14
CTTTTTAGTAGTTTTAATCATTTGGATTTTGCTCGAAATAGTTTCGAACTTTGTCCAACAAACACCGCCAAAATTGAAAATCGGAATCGGAAGCCGAAATGGGGTCGGCACGAAGTGCCGTCTGTTCTGAATTCCCCCCAAAAAATCCTGAATCTGAAAGGGTTCGCCACGCTCCGCGTGGCTCCTCGTTTGCCAATACAAAATTATGAATAATCAAACCAAAAAGTTTTTCATTTATACTCGCAAGTCTACTGACGACAAAGACAGACAAGTTCGCAGTATTTCTGACCAACTAGCAGAATTGAAAAGTTTAGCGTTGAAAGAACAGCTGGAAGTGATTGATGTCTTTGTCGAAAAGCAGACCGCCAAAATACCAGGTCGCCCTGTATTTAACGAAATGATGTCGAGAATGGAAGCAGGCGAAGCGTCTGGTATTTTGGCGTGGCACCCCGATAGACTTGCGAGAAATTCCGTTGATGGTGGAAAAATTATTTATCTCGTTGATACTGGCATAATTTTAGAAATGAAATTTCCAACTTTTTGGTTTGATCCGACACCGCAAGGAAAATTCATGCTCTCAATCGCTTTTTCGCAATCCAAGTATTATGTTGATAACCTTTCGGAAAATATAAAACGAGGTCATCGCAACAAAGTGAAAGACGGAATATGGCCTCAAATGGCTCCATTGGGATATGTAAACAAAAATAGAATGATTATTCCCGATGAAAATATTGCACCTTTAATCAAGAAAACATTTGAGGCATATTCAACTGGAAATTTCACTTTGCGACAACTCCGCGACAAATTTAATGAACTTGGATTGAAACGAAAAAGCGGAAAGGAACTTGCGGTGTCGAATTATCAAAAACTTTTGAAAAATCCGATTTACACAGGTTTGATGTTGTATAACGGTGAAATCCACGAGGGCAAACACGAACCGATTATCACAAAGAAACTTTTTGATTCCGTTCAAGAAGTGATGATGAGAAAATCTAAACCTCACTCAAAAGGACTAAAACCATTTTTGTATAGAGGATTTTTCCGTTGTGGAGAATGCGGTTGTTTCATTACCACAGAAACACAAAAAGGACATAATTATTTGAGATGTACTAAACGGAAAAATCCTTGCTCGCAAAAATATACTCGTGAGGAAATCATCACTTCCGAAATACAAAAGGAAATCAAAAAAGTTTCTTTGCTAGACGATTGGGCTAAATGGATGTTAGCGGAAAACTCAAAAGATAAATTGGTGGAAGCCCAATCGTCTACGCTTTTTGCAGACAAAACAAAAGCCGATATTTCTCTTTTGGATTCCAAGATTGAGAAGCTGATGAACGCTTATCTCGAAAACGCACTTTCGTTAGAGGAATATCGAGATATGAAAAACAAACTTGTGAACGAAAAACAGCTTCTCAAAGAGAAATTATCGGCTTTCGAGCAAAAAGCGAATAATCGGTTCGAACTTACGGAAAAGTTTTTGAAATACAATATAGAATTGGCAAACGAGGGAACAAATGAAGAAAAACTTCATTTGTTCAAAAAAGTCGGTTCGAACTTTGTTATTGAAGCTCGAACCGTACTTTTTGAGCCACGCGGAGCGTGGCGAATCCTTTCAGATTCAGGATTTTTTGGGGGGAATTCAGAACAGACGGCACTTCGTGCCGACCATATTTTTGA
>MFMU01000002.1:1700-17147 GCA_001781915.1 Candidatus Kaiserbacteria bacterium RIFOXYD1_FULL_47_14
TATTTTTGACGGAAATTTGAATTCCGAATTTTGGCGGAGGCGGTGAGATTCGAACTCACGATACCTTGCGGCATACCGGTTTTCGAAACCGGCGCACTAGACCAACTATGCGACGCCTCCTGTGTTTGCCATCCTAGCATTTCGGAGCGAAAATGATAATGTTTTAAGAGTGCCATGCATCCTAGCCGAGTGAGTGAACAAATTAATTTATTTGTTCCGAACGAGGCGACGAATGTATGGCCGAGCGCAGCGAGGCCCTATCGTCTAACGGTTAGGACGCCGGCTTTTCAAGCCGATAATCGGAGTTCGATTCTCCGTAGGGCTACCAATTGTTGACAGTGCAGATAATAAGAATAGAGTTGCAGACGGAAGTACCGTCCTTTCACAGTAGAGGGCATAACCCAATTCAGAAGGAGAAGTGGCGATGTGTACACAAAACGAAAACACAAAAACGATTCACCCGCTCTTTGCGCGTGAAGTTCGACCAATTTATAATTGGCATGAGTGGTTGGAACGCTGGAAAGGAGCAAGAGGTTTCCAAGAGTTCGACAGCTTGATTCACTGTGGATTCTGTGTACCGATTGAAAAAAGTAAATTCAGTGAGCAAGAGTACACTGAAATTGACCGCATCAAGTTTTATCTCGGGATAGCTGACGGATGGATGGATAATCAATTCTTTAAACTTTCCGGAGATGGAAAAGACCGATATTTTGTCGACCGGGATTCGATTATCAAGAATTCCGGTAAGACGCTCGGTGAGCTTCGCCAGCTTTTGGCTCGCAAGGCCTTCGACAAGCTCTGTTTGAACTTCTTCACTACAAAACTGATGAGTAATGATGGCGACGGGTTCTTTAACAGTAGTTGGAAAATGCAAATTACCTCGGAACAGCTCTTTCCTGCAATTCTGAATTTCTTCGCAGCCGAGAAGTCAACATTCGACAGTATCAGAATTCGTAATATCTTCTCCTATGGAAATGAACGGTCTCATAATGAAGAATTGGCCGTGAATTTTCTTTTGAATCTCGCCAGATTCATTTTTGGATGGCGAGAACGGAAGATTTGGGATGGGATGGAAAGAGAACTGCGGGAAGAAATGGAAGCGGAGAATGTTACCGTGCGTTCTCGTCTGGATTCGGCAAAGCCATGGATGATCGAGGTATTGTCGTACCTGAACCATCTCGTTTTATTGCGGAAATGGATACTTGAACTCGACGGACCATGCCTTGCGAAGCTTAAAGAAATTGCCTTACGCAGTGAGTTAAGCTATTACCAGCATCCCGTCAAAGGAAATCGTTCGGTTGCCTCGACAGAAGAGGCATGCCTTGCCGGTTCTCCTGCAGCATTGCTCCTCAACGAATACGAACTGAAGATGGGAGTATACAACCGGCTCACAGCAATCCTCGAAGCAGAACAGCAAAAAGAAGACGCTCTTCGAGAAGCCGAAGAAAAATCGAGGAGTTAACCAAGTAAAAAACTGTACGCTGGCGGGGTCCGAAAGGATCCCGCTTATTTTTATCTAAACTCTCGAACTGTGGTATAGTCCCAAGAGGCGCGGTTAGCTCAGTTGGTAGAGCGCGTCATTGACGTTGACGATGTCGGGGGTTCAAATCCCTCACCGCGCACATGCGACCAAAACAACATATTCACACGAAGCATATCGCACGGCGTACGGCCGAGCGTGGGAAACCCTCTTCTGGAGGGAAGATTTATATGTACGGTAAGCATGCGCTCGTCGAGGCTCTCCGCCATACGCCCAAAGTCATCCGTAAGGTCTTCCTTGCACCTGACTTGAAAGATGCAGAACTACGCGTCCTTTTAACGAAACACTCCATTCCGATTGCCGAGCTTGCTGCTGGCAAAGGTAAAGAAATGGTGGGGAAAGATACGGTGCACCAGGGCGTCATCGCGGTCATAGATTCTACTCCACTACTTCTGTCATTTGATGATTTCTTGGCGACCCTTCCTGCGTCAGGATCAGCCAAAATCGCACTGGCGATTTTGGCTGAAGTTCAGGATCCGCACAATGTTGGCGCGATTATTCGTTCGGCAGCCGCCTTCGGACTCTCGGCGGTTCTTATTCCTGAACATAACCAAGCACCGATTACCGGCGCCGTAATAAAAAGTTCCGCGGGTATGGCGTTCCGTATGCCACTCGTTTCTATCGGCAATGTGAATCACACCCTTCAGGTACTGAAAGAAAAAGGTTTTTGGATCTACGGCCTTACGATGCAGGGAAAGACCACACTCGGTACCGAGGCCTTCGATGCGCCAGCAGTGTTTGTCGTCGGCAATGAAGGAAAAGGAGTTCGAGAGAAAACACTCACTGCTTGTGATGTAACACTTTCTATTCCTATGCACGAACGAACCGAATCTCTTAATGCCGCCGCGTCTGCTGCGGTCGTCTTCTATGAATGGTCACGAAAGCATCCGGAGGCATTAGCAAAAAAGTCGATATGAACGAAAAAGAAATCGCTATCCTCTATCACGGCGGATGCCCCGACGGCTTCGGTGGCGCGTACGCCGCATGGAAAAAGTTCGGTAATATGGCGGATTACATTCCATCAAAATATGGAAGACCTATTCCCGAAGGGCTGGAAGGAAAAGAACTCTATTTCATCGATTTCTGTTATCCGCAAGAGATTATGGATAGCATCGCGAAAACAGCGAAATCCATCACTGTTCTCGACCATCATGAAGGAGTGCACGAGGTCGCGACAAAATTCCCCGGCATTTTTGACTCGTCTCGTTCTGGAGCGACTATCGCATGGAGTTATTTTCATCCTGACACTCCTATCCCATTACTTCTGAAGTATGTTGAAGATGGTGATCGTTATGTTTTCAAACTCCCAGATTCTCGTGCGATAATTGCGTATGCCTATGCACAAAAATTTGCCTTTGAAGATTGGGACAATTTAGTGCAAGAATGTGAAAATGATGAAACGCGAGCAACCTTGACTGAAAAAGGAAAGATCTATGCAGAACATTTTGCTATTCTGGCAGAACAAATTGCCAATAAAGCAATCCTCGTCTCCTTTGAAGGATATGAATGTTATCTCTCTTCTACTGCTAATATGTTCACTTCAGATGTAGGAAATAAACTTGCCAGTGTAAAACCGCCTTTGGGTCTTATTGCGAATTTTTTTGGCGATGTTCTGCATGTCTCACTGCGCAGTGACCATTCGCTCGATGTATCTACTATTGCTCGGAAATATGGTGGCAATGGACATCCTCAGGCCGCAGCATTCTTCCTTCGCTGGGGCGACCCTTTGCCTTGGACGGTACTCAACGAAAATGAAAATCCTCGCAATTGAAACGAGCTGCGACGAGACGGCGATTGCGATACTTGAGTGTTCAAGCGACCCCTCGAAAGGAGAACAGGACGCTTCGTTCATTGTGCTTGGAAATGCGCTTCTCTCGCAAATAGAGATTCATAAAAAATACGGCGGTGTCTTCCCTGCGCTCGCGAAACGCGAGCATGCGAAGAATCTCGTTCACATTCTTGAAGCAGCACTTGAAGAGGCAGAACTCTTACACGAAGACACACAAGCAATTCCTGAAGAAATGCGCGCCAAAATTTCTGAAATTTTGGCGCGCGAACCCGGCCTCTCTGAAGCATTTTTTGCATTCGTCTCTGAATGCGAACCGCCCGCGATTGATGCCATAGCTGTTACAGCGGGACCCGGACTGGAACCGGCGCTCTGGGTCGGCATTAATTTTGCGAAGGCGCTCGCACTCATCTGGAATAAACCGCTGGTCGCAGTAAATCATATGGAAGGTCACATTCTTGCGGCACTCGCCTCTGAAAGGTCCGACATTAATATCAGTTTCCAAGGTCGGACCTTGGAAATACAAAATGTTGAAATGCCCGTGCTTGCTCTCCTTATCTCTGGCGGACACACCGAACTGGTGGTGATGAAAAAATGGCTCGAGTATGAACGCATTGGACAAACACGAGACGACGCCGTCGGCGAAGCATTCGATAAAGTCGCGCGAATGCTCGCACTCCCATATCCGGGCGGACCTGAAATTTCAAAACTTGCAGAATCAGTCCGAAGTTTGGATTTCCGAAACCCCACATCAGATGTGGGGTTTCGGAAATCCCACACATTCAAATTGCCACGACCGATGATTAATGACGCAACTTGTGATTTCTCTTTTGCCGGACTCAAGACCGCGGTGTTGTATCTCGTACGCGACTTGCCCGACATCAGCGAGAACGACAAAAAACATATGGCGCACGAATTCGAGAATGCGGTTGCTGATGTGTTATGGGAAAAGACCTCGCGCGCGCTCGAAAAAACCGGTGCGCGAACACTCGTCATCGGCGGCGGCGTCTCGGCGAACACGCACATCCGGCGCGTCTTTATGCACTTTGTAGACACTAAGTGTCCACAAGTGGAATTGCGTATTCCGACTGCCGCCCTTACCACCGACAACGCTATTATGATCGCGCTCGCCGGCTACTATCGCGCTCTGCGCAGAGAATTTAAAACCGACTTCAGCGCAAACGGGAATCTCCCGCTCGCGTAATCGCCCGTATTTGCTATATTTTCTCCATGGATGAGAAATTCTTGAAGCCCTACGATCCTGAAGGAACTGAAGGACGCATCTATGCCGAGTGGGAAAAGAGCGGTCTTTTTAATCCGGATAATCTGCCTGATAGCACGAAGAGAAAACCCTTCGTCATTATGATGCCGCCGCCGAATGCGACCGGTATACTCCATATGGGCCACGCGCTAGGTCTCACCATTCAAGACATTCTTATTCGGTATAAACGAATGCAGGGATTCGCCGCACTCTGGCTCCCTGGTACCGATCATGCTGCTATTGCCACACAGTCGAAGGTTGAAAAACAAATAAAAAAAGATGAGGGATTAAGCCGTCATGACCTCGGCCGTGAAGAATTATTAAAACGCATTGATGCATTCGTCGCAGAGAGCCGCCAGACGATACAGAAACAAACGCGTATTCTCGGTGCTTCTTGCGATTGGTCGCGTGAAGCATTTACCTTCGACGAGAAACGCAATAAAGCAGTCAATACACTTTTCAAAAAAATGTATGATGCTGGACTCATTTATCGTGGCCATCGCATTGTTAACTGGGATCCAAAAGGCCAGACAACAATCTCGGATGATGAGATTGTGTATGAAGAACGCGCTGCAAAACTATACACCTTTCGTTATAGTAAGAACTTCCCTATTTCAATAGCAACCACACGCCCAGAGACAAAAGTCGGTGATGTCGCCGTCGCCGTACATCCGGACGACGCACGATACAAAGAGTTTGTAGGCAAAGAATATGATACGGTTTTTTGCGATGTACCACTACACATAAAAATTGTCGCTGATAAAGAAGTTGACCCTGCTTTCGGCACCGGTGCGGTCGGTCTTACTCCTGCACATAGCCAGATCGACTGGGAAATCGCCGACCGGCATCTTCTGTCGAACAAAAATACAGTGATAAATGAATACGCGAAGATGACGGTCGCTGGGCGCCTCGCGGATATGAAGACCACTGAAGCACGCGACATCGTCGTTGCATGGCTGAAGGATGAAGAATTGCTAGAAAAAGAAGAAGATACCACTCAAAACATCGCGACTGCTGAACGCACCGGCGGCATTATAGAGCCATTACCGAAACTGCAGTGGTGGATTGAAGTAAATAAAGAGATTCCTGGCCGAGGCAAGACATTGAAAGAGCTTATGCTTGAGCCCGTGCGTTCGGGTCAGATTAAAATTATTCCTGAACATTTTGAAAAGACCTATTTCAATTGGATAGAAAATCTGCGCGACTGGTGTATCAGCCGACAGATTTGGTATGGACATCGCATTCCTGTTTGGTATCGAGGCGAAGAAGTTGTTGTGGGAGAAGCTCCAAAAGAAGAAGGATGGGTACAGGATGAGGACTCGCTTGATACTTGGTTTTCTTCTGGTTTGTGGACATTCTCAACTCTAGGATGGCCAGATGCAACTGATGATCTCGCGCGATTCCATCCGACCGATGTCATGATACACGCATACGAAATTCTTTTTTTCTGGACCGCACGCATGATACTAATGACGGAATTCGCGCTCAATACGGTTCCCTTTCACACTGTATATCTCACAGGCATCATTAGAGATGAGAAAGGACGCAAACTCTCAAAGTCGCTCGGCAATGGCATCGACCCCATTGATATTGCCAAAAAATTCGGCACTGATGCTGGCCGTATGGCGCTTATTATTGGCAATACGCCAGGAACTGATATGCGTATGAGTGAAGAAAAAATAAAGGGCTACAAGCACTTCGCGAACAAACTCTGGAACATCGCGCGATTTGTCTTAACAAACGCAGTAGCGGATGCAAGCGTGTTGAAAAATGGGAATAAGACTTGGGCTAGCGCCCCGGAGCGTGCCCATTTTTCTGCTCACGAGCACGAGCTACTTGCCGAGCTCGACACAATAACTTCCGATGTTACAAAAGATATCGAGGAATTCCGCGTCTATATGGCTGCAGAAAAAATATACCACTACGCATGGCACGAACTTGCGGACAAAATCATCGAAGAATCAAAACCGATTCTCGCTGGAACAGATGTTTCCGCGCGCGCTTCGCGCGCGTGGCTTCTCCTCATACTCCTTGATCGCGTCTTGCGACTTCTCCACCCTTTTATGCCTTTCATCACCGAAGAAATCTATCAATCGCTACCAACAAAAGATGCTGAATTCTTGATGGTTGCAAAATGGCCGGTGTAAAGTGCGCTAGAATAAGTGCGTGACGCTCACTATTCTCAGCTACGCATTTTTTGGCGGACTCTTGCCATCTTTCATCTGGCTCTATTTCCTCTTGCGCGAGGACGCGAGCCATCCGGAACCGCGTTCCCTTATCGCGCTTACTTTTATTGCTGGTATGTTGGCAGTTCCACTCGCGCTTCCGCTCGAACAATACGCGAAGATGCATTTGAGCGGCGACATCCCTGTTTTTACCGCGTGGGCGCTCATCGAAGAGATGCTGAAATATCTTATGGTAGCGGTGCTTATCCTCTGGAGAAGGGCGGTCGACGAGGCGCCCGACTATGTTATCTATATGATTACGGTCGCGCTCGGCTTCGCCGCAGCAGAGAATATGCTTTTCCTTCTCACTCCGCTCATGGATGGGAATACTGCCAGTAGTTTCTTCACTGGCAATGTTCGTTTCCTAGGATCATCCCTACTTCATGTTATGGCATCGGCGGCAATCGGTTTTTCGCTCGCATTCTCATTTAAAAGCCGTCCTTCTATTCGCATAACCGCCGCATGGCTCGGACTTATCCTCGCCATCGCATTGCACACTGCGTTCAATACGCTTATCATTACTCAAGGTACTTCTTCCACACTTATTGCATTTTTTCTTGTGTGGATAGTCGCTGTCATTTTCTTTGCGGCGTTTGAAGTGCTTAAATATTTTCAGTACCGTAATTTCCCTAACAACACCTATTAATTATGACTACGAAGCGCTCGTTTTTTGATCGTCTCTCCGGCAATTCATCAGTCGGCGATTCGTTCGACTCTTTTGATGACGAATTGCCGACTACAACGATACCAGCGAGAAAAGAAACGCGCGGACGCACAGGAGAATCGGCCGGCCGGTCAGCACCGCTCGACGATGACCTTCCGGGGAGCGAAGGACAGCTGCCGGTCGATGTGCATCAGACCGCGAGCGATATTATCGTTCGCGCTTTTGTCGCGGGGGTGCGCCCCGATGAATTGAGCATTTCTATAAGCCGCGACAGGGTTGAAATCGAGGGTTCTCGAATGGAGCGTGAACAAGTCGTCGGCCCCGACTATTTCACGCGCGAACTCTTCTGGGGTTCGTTCTCGCGCGCGATTATGCTCCCGCAAGAAGTCGATGTCGAAGCATCCTCGGCGAGCGCCAAAGACGGCCTTTTGACCATCATTCTCCCGAAGCTTGATAAAGCGCGCCAGACAAAGCTGAAAGTGAAATCGGGCTAGTTTAGGGTAATCGCCTCTTCAGGTAGAGGTGTCGCAACTATTGCAACCGTGAACGGTAGTCGTGTGATGCGACGGCCATCGATTGTTTCTACATCAACACGCCACTTCCCTATTTCATTCATACCTACGGTCGAATAACCGCGATATCCATTGTCGCGACCGCCAAAAATCGAATAGGCAATAATAGCTTTGGTGATCCATTTCTTCTTGAGCGGATCGTACCATTGCCAGCGATGCACAATATTTGTCGTCAGCGCCGTTGGTGCGAAAACAGAGCTATAAGCATAGATCGGTTCTCCGCGCGTGATATGCAAGGTCGGCGCGAAACCGAGATAACGAACTTTCCAGGGTTTTGATTCGCTCTTTGCCAGATATTCTCCAGAGACGCGCGCTACAGAATGATACACGCCAGCGGCAGATGCCGAGAGCGGGAGCGGCGGCAGAATATTGGTAAAATAAAACACATTAAGAACAATAAGAACGCCCAGAGCGCCGAGGCGAATATGTTGAATGTCGGCGAGGAAGCGTTCTCGCGACAGAATTTTTAGCAAGAAAGTGAACAGTGTGAAAATACACACAGCCACGATACTGCTCCCAATAAAAGTCCACACGCCGAGCGTACCCGTATAAATCGGCAACGCGAAAATGGCGTACGAATATAACGCGAAGAAAAAGAGCACACTTGTGAAGACAAGTCGCTCGTGATAGCGACTGAAATATTCACTGCCAAGTAGTATGAGAAAAAGGAAAATAAGAAACGGCCACGAAGCGCCGAGATCTGCCGAGCGCCCATAGAAAATAACGAAGCCGCTCCAGAATCCGCCGAGCGCAAATTGCGTTGCAATAGGAAGAAGCAAGCGCCAGCGCGGCCGCGGACGGCCGCGCGCCGTCCGCGCTTCAATCCAGTGGAGAAGCGAAATTGAAATAAAACAAATAACGGTATACCCAGCGAATACCGACTGGGTCTGCCAGAGGTCAACGCGTTCGAAGAGAAGATTATCGGCGACAAATCCAGCGACCATCGCGAGAGCGGAGAGATGCCGTTCATATTTCTGTACCCGCGCAAAGATCTTCTGATACATACGGGTGCTTGGGCCCGGAAGTGCGCCGGGGACCTCTGCTTCTTCAGAGCAGCGCTCTAACTAACTGAGCTACCCAAGCATGACAAGACCTACTGCCCTGTCTTGTAGGAGTTTATCAGCTTTTGCAATTCTGCGGAAGTCGGGAGGCCGAGGAATCCGGAGGTCGTGGTAGTGGACATACCTGAAGCGGCAGAGAAATTCGCAATTACCGGTGCGAGGTATTGCTGGTAGAGATAGAGCGGAAGGGCAAGCACCACAACCCAAATAACAATATTTCTTATGAGTCCGAGCCACTGGCTGCGCCGAATGGCGCGGAGCATACGATGATTATCCTTTACCAATGCGTGCATCTCTTCAATCTCGCGTTTTAATTCGGGGTCCATAGCCACTATTCTATCATCAAAAATAAAGGGCGGCCTCGGCTCGTGCCGTGCCGCCCTCATTAATCCGGAACTACTACGCGAGGAGCTCTTTTGCACACTCCTCTATATCGTGTCTCCAGTACACTTCATGCGCTGTGTTGATATTAGCCAACACAGCGCAAGGAGGTTTCTCTGTTTCAGGAGCGCAATAAGTACGAACGAAGACAAGACGAGCGTCTGCTTTTCTTGCCTTTGCGCGAATGCTCGCGCGTTTGTACATGTCAGTAAAATCGGAATCGAGAATAACATTTCCGCCCTTCCTCACGATTTCAATCGCCACTTCCTCTGCTATGACGCAAGAATATTCATACGATGCTTCATGTTTCTGCAACATGATACAAATATCATCGCCTCTGACAATCGTTGCGCCGATGTATTCGGCAAGTTCTTCTGCAACCGAGATTTTTCCAGAAGCAGAACCGATAAGAGCGATGATTACCGGCTCTTTTGTTTTGTGTGGCTTAACCTCAATGCTTTTTTTGAATGCGTGATATGCTTTAATTTCCCTCCAAGACAAAGCTTCAATTGCAGGTACTATGACACCGATTATGCACGGAAGAACAAACTCTCTAAAGCGAGAGAACATCTGATACCCCCATTCTTTCTTTGTTTTTGACAAAAAGATCTTTTATTTTTCTGGTGCTATTTTAGCACGAAACAGCTTCTGAGCAAAGATTTTATGGAATGTGCCCTCTCCAGGAGTCGAACCTGAATCAGCTCGTTAGGAATGAGCCGTTCTATCCATTGAACTAAAAGGGCTGAAAGGACTATCCAGTAATGCCAAGAGTCGAAGTGAGGCGTTCTTTATCAAAACCGATGATCATCTCACCTTGTACTGAAGGATTTGAAGGGTCGCCAACGAAGATGACCGGTACACCCATCTGGCCGGACCTATCTATCATCTCCTGGCGCTTTTCGAGATTACTCGCCACATCGAATTCGGTGTAAGCAATGCCCTTCTCTTTCAAGAAATCCTTCGCGATAAAGCAGAAGTGGCAGGTCGGAGTGCTGTAGATAGTGACAGTTTTATTCATAAAAATTCTATTATATTTCGTTATTCAAGAAGTATAGCACTAAGCGTGCCAGATAAAAAATAGCCCCGCATTTATCGCTTTCGCGAAAAATGCGGGGCTACAGAAGACGATGTTCAACCTTCGTGAATGGAGAAGAAAGCGAACAAAACTTCACAATCCCATAGGAAATAGGGATGTCCGGGGCTGCTGCTGAGCATTCTTTCAAAACACATTATCTTAAACACATAGGAACTTGGGTCAGCGGCATGTATCGGTTCATGGAGAAAAACAATATCACGAAACCCGATATTATCCATGTACTGACAGAAAGCCGGCTCGCATACATAAGGCACTGCTCCTGCAAGCGAGCTGTAGTAGCCGAATCTCTCGATTGCCTCCGTACGCAAATTAATTGTTGTACGGTTTCTATCTCGCGGAATGCATGTCCCCGGCAGCAAGACGATTCCATACGATTCCCCTTGGACGAGCCGGTGAACATCGTCATAACTGCCTTTCCCCTCGGACAAAAGCATTTGCCGTGCATGGTCGCCAACGGGGAATCCAGATGACTCGAGCTCGGCGAGTTCTTCTCTCCCAGTGAGATTGGAACCAACCACACTGAAAGTGATGTGACCAAACTTGTTGAGCTTGAGAACAATGTCTTTTGGGGCTATAAAATTCATTTCCTTCTCCTTGTGTGAGGTTTTATCAGAGATCATCTGACACTACAATATATTTTCTCGTTCGTTTGTCAAGCACTTCTGTATTTGCAAAATTATGTTCATCGAATAAACTACTACAATTACTATTTCTTATGAATTTCGATCTACAGAATTTGGCAGTCTCTTACATGGACTCATTATTGGAAGAATTATTAAAACCATTTATTTTTAATAATTCATTTGCCACTACTATAACCGCACTACCGTCAGAAATATTCAAAATATTATCGTCTAGAGAATTTACTTATTTTACAAGGATTAAGGCCGAGCCGTACAGAATTATAATAAATAGAAAGATACAAGATTCGTATTCTGATAGAAAACAACTAGTATTTTACTATAATCTTGGCGGTGGTTACCATGCCAGAATTTCTGAAGGTTTAAGTTTTGAACCAGGGCTGTCTGAATTAATGACGATTTTTCAAATAAGGAAAATCCTAGGCAAATTAGAGATTTATCCTTTTGGTGTTCGATTTGAAATTATTATTGACAATAGATGTGCTGAATTGGCAAACCACATATTGATTAAAGATACCTCCCATTATTCAAATGAACTGGGCGCAATTATAAAAAAACTTGGGTTAAGTCCTCTGATTAAAATTGTTCTCGAGTCGGATCTCGTAAGTAAAGAGGATTTTAATAATCAGGTCGTATCTTGTGAAAAAGATTTTACATATAAAATATCTGATAAAGATTGTAAGAATGCATGTCGTTTTTGTAAAAATATAAGTACTTCTAATCAAATTACTTGTGCCAAACGATATAAAATAATAAATAATGTCTCAAGAGATATATCTTCAGAGTATGCTAAAGATGGAGTCCATCTCACGCAAAGATCGACCGACAAATCGTTCCCTTTCAGATCGTTTCCCGGCGGTGATTCTAAAATCCAATGCGGAAAAGTCGTTCTTTTACTCGAGGGGAAGACCATTAAGAAGCCGCTTCTTATTACTGCAAACAATATAGGAAAATATGACTTGTTTAAAATAAATTTACCAGACAGATTTCCAATACCAGATATATTAATAGCTAGAAATAAAAACTAAAACTTTCTGTACAATTTCAGAAATTCAATTTTGTGCGGAATGGGAGAATCGAACTCCCGCCCGTTGCTTGGGAAGCAACTGTTCTACCACTAAACCAATTCCGCAAAGAGATCTAAGCAAAGAGGTTAAACCTCTTTGCTTTCAGAACCAACTCACTATTTTCTGCCACCACGACGGCGTCGAGGTTGGAGCTGTCGTCGCAGGCGACACTACTACGATAACCTCTTCTCCAGGGCGCGCAACTCCGAAGGTCGTCCGAATAACCGCGTCTCGCCCACGGTCAGTCGCGAGCACAACGAGATTCGCTTCGAGCATCTGCTTGCGTTTCTCAAGTGTTTGGTACTGTCGCTCTGCATTATGCGCTTCTCTCACTGCTACCTGCGCTTTTCCGACGAGTCCCCAGATAAGTGACAACAACCAAAAAGAAACAAGGAGTGTGATACTGATAAAAATTCCCTGCCGTATCTGCTTCGTGTGCATCGTTTCAGTATAGCTGATTAGCGGTCGCTATTTTGAACCATTTTCATAAAGACCTCTTCCGGAATGTTTACCTTCGCACGCGCGAGCAATTTCTTCTTCCCGCGTTTCTGTTTGTCGAGCAGTTTATTCTTCCGTGTGACATCGCCTCCGTAGAGATATCCTGTCACATCCTTCCGCATTGCCGAGAGCGATTTCGACGCAACGATGCGCCCCTGCACGCGCGCCTGAATCTTGGTGACGAAAAGCTGTCTTGGCAAATTTGCATGAAGTTTCTCTACCATTTTTTCTGCTTCTTCTTGAATCCGCCGACGCGCGACTACGCGCGTAAACGCCGGCACTGGTTCATCCGCTACGAGAATATCAAGCCGAACCACATCGGCGATTCGTTCAGGAAGAATCTCGTACGAGAGCGACGCATAACCAGAAGAAATATTTTTCAGCGTGTCGAAAAATCCGCGCATAAGTTCCCGGAGCGGCATCTCGACCGTCATCTCGATGCGGCCGTCCTCATAGGTTTCAGTCGCCAAGGTCTGTGCCTCGTGCTCGTAAAGAAGTTGAATAAGAATACTGACTGAATCTGCTGGAGTAATGATAATGACTTTCGCCCATGGTTCTTCTATCTTCATAATGTCGCCATGCTCTGGGAATTTTGCTGGCGTGTAGATGGTTTCGCGTATGCCATTCGTCTTTGTAACCACATACGAAATGGTCGGAATAGTAACGATGAGCGCAAGATTGAATTCGCGCTTGAGGCGCTCGGTGATAATTTCCAAATGGAGAAGTCCGAGAAATCCGCAACGGAATCCCCTTCCTAACACGCCCGAGGACTCTTCTTCAAACGAGAGCGACGAATCAGAAAGTCGCAGCCGTCCGAGCGATTGTCGCAAGAGTGGAAGATCATCTTGACTTTCTGGATATACTGATGCCCAGACGACCGGTCGCGGACGCTCATAACCCTCCAAGGCGCCGAGCGACCCTCCTGTTTTGCCAATCGTATCGCCAACGGCAACAATACCCGGCTCTTTAATACCAGTGACAATATACCCGATTCCCCCGGCAGAGAGTGAATCAGCCGGTATTTCTTCTGGTGTGAAGATGCCGACTTCAAGCGCTGTAAAATTTTTACCTGCAGCACGAAACGAGAGCGATTGTCCTTTTTTAAACATGCCGTCAAAAACGCGCAGATAGACCACAACCCCTCGATGCGTTGAGTAAGAAAAATCAAAGATAAGACCTCGCGGTTCTTCGCCAGTGGCAGGCGAAGAACCGCGAGGAGGCGGAACACGGTTCACAATTGCTTCAAGAAGTTCATCAACTCCTGCTCCCGTTTTCCCTGATACGGCAAGAACTTCTTCAGGAGCAATATGCACTAACTTCGCAAGTTCAGCCTTCACTTCTTCGACGCGTGCAGCTGGAGCGTCAATTTTCGAAACAATAGGAATGATAGTGCACCCTTGCGTTTGCGCTGCTGCGAGTGTCGTCAATGTTTGCGCCTGTATTCCTTGTGTAGAGTCAACCAGCAGAAGAACCCCTTCAACTGCATGAAGCGCTCGTGAGACCTCGTATGAAAAATCTATATGTCCGGGGGTGTCGATGAGATTCAGAATATAATTGCCATACTGCATTCTGACGGGTTGCATCTTAATCGTAATGCCGCGTTCGCGTTCGAGGTCCATACGATCCAATACCTGATCGCGCATCTTGCGCACAGGAATAGTTCCCGTTCGTTCGAGAAGACGATCGGCAAGTGTCGACTTGCCATGGTCGATATGCGCAACAATAGAAAAATTACGAATGAATGATTGGTTCACGGTTGTGTTGGTTCTTCAGCTGAAGGCGCGAGAACTTTTGCACGCCCATTATGCGAACGAATAAGCGTGTCGAGCGCTCCCGTCATAGCGCGAAGCTCTTCATTCTCGACCAGATAGAGTGCGAGCGCTGAAGCAGCAATTCCTACCATACCAGCAATAAATCCTTGTGTGAATACCGCTATCAAAGTCGTTAGAGGCGCGATGCCGCCAAGAATCAAGAGTGTTGTATAGGCCGCAATGCCTCCAGCGAGTGCTGCAATAGAACCATCAAGAAATGGATGAAGAAGTGTACGAGCAAGTCCGGGAGAAACGCTCCGAAGAGCGATAATCGAGAGCAACGCGAGAAAGATTTGTCCGATGGTCGCTGCGAGTGCGATAAGCAGAATGCCGGTACCAGAAACATCTCCGACTCGCAGGAAAACAGCGAGCGATGAAAGAATACCCGTATTCGGCATGGCGAGAAATACAAAAGCAAGAATCACTGTGAGTACCCCGCCTGCAATTTGATACAAAAGCGGCCGCCACGACTGCCGTGCAGCGTAGAGTGCCCGAGAAAAGAGGAGCACCAACCCTTGTGCGACGAGACCGACCGCGAGGATAACAAGCAGAGCGGAAGTGAGACGCGTCGCGTCCCAATCGAAAGCGCCCGTGCCGAGAATAACGCGTACGATATGAGCGCGCAGGACAGCGATAAGTCCAAGCGATACAATCGACCAGAGAATAATGTGCCGTGCACTCGTCGATAAAATGCGGGTAAATTCATCACGATTCTTTAATGATGACGCTTCAGAAAGCGCGGGAAATGCCGCGATCGCGTACGAGGCACCAATGAGCGAGAGCGGGACCGCTTCTAGATTGCTCGCAAGCGTAAAGACCGAGACCGAGCCCGTACCTATACGCG
>MFMU01000002.1:17194-19772 GCA_001781915.1 Candidatus Kaiserbacteria bacterium RIFOXYD1_FULL_47_14
GTCAGATACGCGACTGAACCGAGAATGACGCCGATACCGATACCCGGGAGGCCCCAGTACCGATAGAAAAAGACCGTGCCGATGATAATGCCGAGATTATAGAGAACTGGCGAAAGCGCGAAGAGTACAAAGCGCCGATGCACTTGCGTAACGCTCGAGAGTATTCCCGAAAGTCCTAAAAGAATTGGCTGCAGAAGCAGAATGCGCGCCAGCAGTATGAATTCGGCGTGATATGTGGAGACAGAAAAATTCGGATACAGGAATGCTAAGAATTGCGGCATAAAGATACAGAGCACTATGCAGATGAAACCTCCAATGCCGAAAAGAAAAGTTGCTGATTCAGAGAGAAGCCGTCGAACCGCTTCCCTATCCATTCCAGTAATGCGCGGAATAATCACATACGCGGAGACGAGCGAAGCAATGAGCGCGAAGACGAGGTCCGGTACACGAAACGCGGCGTAGTAGAGATCGAGTACTTGGCCTGCGCCGAATTCGTGCGCGAAGGTCCGGTCGCGCAGAAGCGCGAGCGCCTGCGACGCAAGCGTTAAAGCCGCGAGCAAATACGCGGCCTGATGCAGGCCGCGTATTGGCGCTACGATGCGCGCGAAAATCCTTCTGACCATAAGCCCTATAATACTCTAATTCTTCATAATGCTCGACCTTGAGAATTCGAGTAAATATGGGTTTCGTAAACCCGTATTTACGAGACCGAATGAAAGAAAAGGAACGAAAAAAAAGTGGGGACTTCGTAAGTCCCCATATGCATATGAATGTATACTGAAGATATGGAGCTCTATCATGTATTGAATCGTGGCGTCGATAAACGAAATATTTATCTTGACGATAACGATCGTCTTCGATTCATTCATGATCTGTATGAATTCAATAGCACATGCCCTGCAGAATATCCTTACCGCACCATCCGTAGTGGGGACTTCGTAAGTCCCCATTTGCGAGAGAAAATCGTTGATATACACGGATGGGCTCTCATGGATAACCACTATCACCTTCTACTTTCGGAACTCATCGAAGGAGGATTAACGCTCTTTCTGCGAAAATTAAATATCGGCTATGCAAAATTCTTTAATGAAAGATATGGACGCAGCGGAACTCTCTTTCAGGGCAGGACGAAAAAAATACTTATAACGCAGGAGGCACATTTCTTATACATACTCCATTATCTGCATCTCAATGCTCTTGATTGTCTCGCAGGTGCAGAGGGGTGGCGTGAGCGCAGCAAAAGCGGTATTACAGATTTGAAGAAGGCATTATGCTATCTCAATACCTACCGATGGAGCAGTTATCTTGACTATGCAGGCAAGAAAAATTTTCCTTCTATTCTTAGAACCGATCTATTTCAAGAAAAATCAGGCGATTATATAAAAGAACTACAGAATTATCTTCGTGATGCTGAATCCCTAGCGCCTCAATTCATTCTCGAATGACAAGACAAAAAGTGGGGACTTCGTAAGTCCCCACTTTGGTTATTGTTATTTTAGAATCACATTGTTGTTGAGGATGGTGTTGTTTCTGAAAATGATCACATCTGATTGAAGGTTGGAGGTTAGTGCTTGGATAGAGCCCAAGCCCGTGCCGACCGAGTTGGTCGCATACGCTCTCGCATAATAGTTTGTGCCTTTGGTTAATCCGGTAATCGCGGCAGTGAAAGCGCCCGTACTAAATGGCTGACCTGCTGTATCGGTGGTGGTTGAAATGACGGTGGCAAGAGTTGAGTCAGTACCATAGGCAAAACCGCGGACGGTAACATTAGCGGTCCCTGTATTAGTGATGTTCCCATTGAGAGTAGCGGTTGTCTGATCAACCGATGAAGCGGATTGAGTCGTAACTGTGGGGGCATTAGCACACGCAGAAGTAGTAAACGAAGCCGATATAGCGCCCAAGCCAGTACCAGCAGTGTTGGTGGCATACGCGCGAGAATAATAAGTGGTATTGCAGACGAAAGTTAGGGTGGTATTTGTAAATGCTCCCGTGCCGAATGAACCATTCTCGGTCGTGGTCGCAGTATCTCCGCCCGAAAGTGTTGAGACAGTGCCCCACGCGAATCCGCGGACTGTGGCGTTCGCTCCGTTGATCGCTGTGATGTTTCCATTAAGAGTTGCAGTAGTTGCAGTAACTGAAGAAGCTGACTGTGTGGTAACTGTCGGGGAATAGGGAGTATAAGTTATCGACAAATAGGGTTTTTGAGGATAAAAAGATGACTCAAAAATAACATATTCATTATATGTGGGCCATTCACCTGCTGGCGCAGTATTATCATAATCATTACTTGATATAGTTACCATTTTAAAAGTATCATTCTTCTTCGCAAGAACAGCGGAAAGCCCAGAAGCATTGAACACAATTTCATTCCAACCTGTTGAATATGAAGATGAGTTCCACGAATTATTTAATACTGTGCCGTTGTATGCCCCGCTTGCCTGATGTCCATCAAATTGGTCATAATCCCCTGCAACAAGCGGGTTGCTATATGTTGATGTGTGAATGTAAATATTAAAATCGGTATTAGACTTATTATCTTGACCATCTAAAAACAAAGAAGCGGCGGTCAATGTTGTCA
>MFMU01000002.1:19805-21925 GCA_001781915.1 Candidatus Kaiserbacteria bacterium RIFOXYD1_FULL_47_14
AAACAAAAAATCCATCGCCAGAATTGCCTGCCTGTCCCGTTTGCCAAAAATTATTTCCTACATTCCCTTCGGTTGCATTTCTTGATGTAGGATAAGAAGAACCATCATAGCCAAATATATGATTATCATTCGTCGCTATTACATTACTTGCATACGCCTTTTCTCCAAAAAGCCACCCAATAAAACTTACTTTCGTTTGTTCAGCAAACGCTTCTACTGTTGTCGTTGCTGTGTCTATCTTGAATGTTTTGTCGCCATTTTTATAGAACATATCCCTGCCGTAGATATTAGCGGTAATTTGATTGCCTTTCTGCGAGACGATTTTTGTATTAGATAAATTACCTCGCCAAATAAAGTCACCTTGTACTATATCGCTTGATATATACGCGTATTCTGTCGTTGTTGCATTAGCATTCCTGCTGTATAAGATATTTTCTTTCGGTACTTTGAGTTGAAGTTCTTGTGTGATTATCACTTCCCCTCTGTAGTACGACTGCCAATAAATCACACCAGCCACCATCACGCATACCGCTAGCGCGATAGCGATGATTTCTAATGTTCGAAATGACGAATGTTTACTCTCTCTCTCTCTCTCTCTCTCGTTTCGGCTTTTCTATTTCTATCATTCTCGTCATACTTAGATTAGGCGCATACTTTCTCGAGATGCCCGATGCGGCGCTCGTGATTCTCGATACCCAATATCATTGAGATCTTCTTTGATCTCGTTGTGCTGGGTCTCATTCTTTGCGAAACCTTCTTGAACGGCTTCGGTCAAATCCTGGACAGATACAGCCAAATCCTGGACAGAAACTGCTAAACCCTGAACAACACCCATCACATTCGCGATTGTCGGTTCAGCATTGCTCGATTTCTTCGCGTTCTTCATTGTGTGAATCATATCACTCTCTTACTACTTCACCGGCGCTGAAGATACCGAGAGAAGATTCGCGGGAAACGGATTCTTCCCCGCAGCGAGCGCAGCGAGCTGCGTCGTAACGGCTTTTGCATTGTCGCTCGACATATCTGCAATCGCCTGCATCTGTGCGAGTGCATTCTTAAAGTCACCCTGCTTTACATATACCGCCGAGAGGAAGTAGCGTGCATTCGCAAATTGCGGATTCGCGGTAACCGATAACGAGAGTGCTGTAATCGCATTCGCGAAGTCATTCGATGCCGCGTAGAGAATGCCCACTTGAAAGAGAATGTCCGGATTATTCGGCGTGAAGTAGGCGGCGGCGAGCGCGGCGGCGAGCGCTTCCTTCACATTGCCATCTTGCACTTCGAGCTGTGAGAGAAGGAAGATAGCAGCCGTGTAGTCCTGTTTAAGTGCAATAGCCATCTTCAGATCTTCTTTCGCTGCTGGTATGTTCTTGTTCTCGATATCGAGTTTCGCGAGAATGTAGAGAATCTGCGGATTGGTCGGATTCAACACTTTTGCTTTGTTATATGCTGATTTGGCATTGTCATACGCACCAGAAACGCCAAGCGGTACTGCCTGTGCATAGAGATTCCCGAGAGCGAGCCAATTTTGATAATTAGAGGGTTCGAGCTGTGTTGCGGTTAAAGCGGCGTTGATGCCAGACGAGAGCGCTGTTTGGAATGCTTGTTGCGCTTCGGCTGCTGACAGCGTGGTCGAGGTCACAATCTGATTGAGGCGAGCATTCGCAATACTTGATTGAGTCAGATAGGCAGCAGCAGAAGATGCGAATGAAATCGAGCTCTTTGTTGCTTTGTCAGCCGAATCGAGATTGCCGGCCGAGAACGCAACTCTAGCTTTCGAGAGTTCTGTCGTAGCAATGTAATGATTCACGAGTGCATAGGCGGCGGCAACTGACGCGAGTAAGAGAATGGTGAGCGAGAATACAATAACGAAACCGATTCGCGGACTGCGCGAGAAGATAACACCCCACTGGCGACCCCGCTGCGCAAAGCGTATTGTCGAGACGAAGAGACCAGTAAAGACGAACGCAAGCACGAGTATAATCGCATTCGGCAAAGCAAAAATCGCAACCGCGAAGAGATAAAGTGACGCCACAAACGAAAGTATCGCGACGAAGCGGATAAATGCGTCCTGTGGCGTTCTCACTAGGAGCATACGAAGCCCTAATATAATAATAAGC
>MFMU01000002.1:22009-23441 GCA_001781915.1 Candidatus Kaiserbacteria bacterium RIFOXYD1_FULL_47_14
CGAAGACCGGTGCGGTAGCGTACACATTACGCGCAACAGAGAAAGTTGATTGCCATGAGGGGCTGACGGAAAGCGTATTTATATGAAGCGAGTTAGCCAATACGCCGCCGAGCGTCCCTCCAATGAAGAAAAAGAGTGAGGCCGCGAGAATGAAGAGTGGGAGAACAATCGAGTGATTCGATTCATCTGTTTCAAGCAGCGTTTCACCCACCACGCCAACATCATCGAGATCGGCGTCGGACGCCTTCGGTCCGCGTTGCATCACTGCTTCAACGAAGAGACCGAGAGAGACAACAGCGAGCAGCACCCAGACAACTGAAGAATTCGCGATAGCGAGCAAAGCGAGCGCCCCAATACTGCACACCACCAGAACGCGGCGCGTGCGCTCTTTGAGTTCAAGGAATCGAAGCGTGATGAGAACGCCTACGATGCCGAGCCCGAGCAAAAATGCGAGGTCATTAAATGAACCGACAATCGAGAATGTTGGCGAGACCTTTGAGGTGAATTGTCCGATTATGATGATAAGCATCTCGAGAATAGCGACGGCGCAAAACACAATGCCTCCTGCGCGAAGAAATGAACGATAGTGTTCAGAACGGCGCAACACAAGAGCAGCGAGCGTACCAAGAACAGTTGCAATAAGTAGAAATCCGAGTGTGTCGGTCTCGAGCATCAATCCCCATACCGCGCTCGTGAATGGTACTCCCGAAAATGCTACCGAGAGAGCATACGCGATAACCGGCAGCCAGAGAACACCAATAAGAATACTTGAGGGAAAAATAATGTTACCTCGTCCGAGACGAGCAAGAATGTAAACAGCGAAAGTAACGAAAGCGCCCGCAGCAAGTACGAAGGTCTTAGTGGTTACAAGAGAAGTCGCCGAAGATGGAATAAAAATGAATATGGCCACGACAATCGTAGCGATGAGCGCCCAAATACTCACATTTTCAAGCGAACGGCGCGAGATGACGACTGATTGTTGCGGAGGCATATTGATTTTTTTAATGCTATTCAGTGATAATGTCTTGTAGTATACTACACGCGGACCGAGCTAGGCGATCGCTCTTTGAGCAATCAGAGGGAGGAAAGTCCGAACATGCGCCGATTTATCGGCAAATAGGTAGCGGGTAACGCCCGTCGTCCGTGAGGATAGAGGTGACCACAGAAACGTCCCGAACGAAAGTGAAGGAATTCCCTCGTGGAATAGGCCCGTCGCGAGATGGGAATGCAACGAACAAATCCTTACCCGCATGCAAGGCCGTGCCCCACGGAGCTTTACGCGAAGTGGGGAGTGCCGCTCGATCCCGAGCGTAAGCGAGGGACAAGATAAATGATCGCTCACGACAGAATTCGGCTTATCGGCTCGGTCTACAAAATGAGAAGACCCGCGCTCCTGCGCGGGTCTTCTCTTATACCGCCTCGCAGGTGCCGC
>MFMU01000002.1:23564-31360 GCA_001781915.1 Candidatus Kaiserbacteria bacterium RIFOXYD1_FULL_47_14
CATACGGTGCGAGACGATACACATGGTCAGCACGCGGTAGGAATGAGAGTCCGCCGACGATGTCCCAATTCTTTTGAACCCAATCCACGACGCTAATCCACTCGTCCGCACTCACCGAGATGGTCGCTGAAGGATTATGCTCGGTATAGTTTAGCTTCACTCGCTTCCAATATTCGAGCTGTTCGAGCGCCGAAAGGTCATTTTTGAATCGCGCTTCTTTCGAGTGGTCAGGCGCTTTAACCGGGAATTCAATAACGAAAGTGTTCGCTTCTTCCATCGACTGCCCCACTTCCGGATAATACGGCACGCCCTGATCGCGCATCATCTTAAAAAGCGAGTCGGTCGCACTGATGCGCACGCGGCGGATATAATACGGCGAGTGGCGCGGATGAATACCAGACGCGCAGTTGAAGGTCTGGGAGACAGTGCCTGACGGCTTTACTGCGGTAACCGATGTTGATGGAGTAATGCCAAATCGCTTTGCGTAAGTTGCATTCGTTTTAATCACTATAGCTCGGACCTTACGCATCACCTCCGGCTCTCGCGCAGCAGGTGAATCCCACTGTCCTGTTATCGAGACACCCAGAAGCCGTTCTGCGGCGCAGTGATCAGTCCATTCTTTCGAGATGTAGCCAAATTTCGTGAGAGTTGACTGATAGGTGCCGAGTATTGCGGCGAGACGCGCCTTGCGAAGCAACGAGGCCTCGGTATCGTGTACGCGCGCAATAACTTCAGAAAGATTACAGAACTGTTTTGACTGCAAGATGATTTCGCCACATGGATTGACGCCGATAGAACCATGCACGGTGCCGTCTTCTTCAATAAATCCAATCTTCTTAAAATAATCGACTCGACGCTTCGGCATGGTGGTAGCGAGTGAGCCGCGATTGAAGATGCCCCGCTCGCCGCTCCCGCTCTTCATAAGGGCAACCCATTCGTCCATAAGTTCAGTATTCGTCGGCTGTGCCTCATAGACCGCGGAGTTATTCGCAACCGAACGGTGCGGGTCAGTCATATAAAACTGGCCTTTCTTCGCATCGCGCATATCGACATCGTCTAAGTCAGAGAGCGAGATCATCGCGGTGCGGCGCACACCGCCCGAGACCACACATTCGCCAATCTTACAGATGATGTCGTGTACATCGATAGAACGGAGACGGCGGCCGGCGCGCGCCATAACTTTTTCATGAGTGAAAGCGAGCAGCGACTTGAGCGGTTCCGGACCGGACGCCTTCCCTCCCATAACTTTCAATCGAGCCCCAGCCGGGCGAACTTTCGAGAAATCAAAGGCAATATCTCTGCCGGCGTACCAGGTCTTCAATCCGAGAGTAAGAGCATCACACCACCCCTCCTTCGAGTCATCAACGATATGCGTTTCTATCTTCTTTCCTGTCTGCTTCATAATCTGCGGAAGCTGTTCTACATTCTGACTCTCCACGGCGAAACCGACACCGCATCCCTGCATCGAGAGATACATAATTTCGGCGAAATCCTCTAGCTTCACGGGCGCCGTAAAAGTGCAGTTATAGGAGCACGAATTACAGCGGCGTGCCGCTTCACCCGAAAATTGCATCAGACGCATCGAGGGCATGACTTCTTGTTTCAAGATGCTGGTGCGCAGTTCGACATATTCTTTTTCGGTAAGTTTCTTACCGAGATTCTCCCGCATAAAGCCCATATAACGATCGACTGTTTCTACCCAGGTCTCGCGTCGACCTTCTTCTGGTATCCATTTTGCATAAGTGCGCAAATAGACGAACTCGCCGAGCGCATTATCGACAAAATATTTTTTACTCTCCTCGGCGAATCGTCGCACATGTTCTGGTATCTCGATCTTTGTCGCACGCAACTGCGCTCGTTTATCGCGATAGAGAATATAGGCCTTCGCAGTCTTCACATAATCATTTAGAATGAGATATTTTTCGACCGAATCCTGGAAACCTTCAACGGTCGGGAGAAAATTCTTGTATTTCTTCGCGAATCGTCCGAATTCGCCCACTACTTGATGTGCGATGAGATTTGCATCATCAATGCTTCCTTCCCCAGCCGCAGACATCGCCTTCCAGATAGCAGTGGCTATCTTATCGAAATCGAACGGCACAAGCCGCCCATCGCGCTTCTCGACTTGCGGTATCACTTCACGATATTTGAGTGTCATCTTTGAAACCTGCGGCTCTGGCGCCATAATGGCTGTATGTGTTTTTACTTGAGCGGAAACATGTGCAATTTTTGGCATGAACGAAGCAAAATAAATTATTAAATACTAGTGCGCTCCATCTAGTTTACTCTTGCCCGCAAAAAACACCCTGTGTATAGCGTTACTCTGAAACGCGTTCGAAATTTTTCAATAAAAGCGGTGTTCCGGTCGTAATTGTATGCGCTCGTGCGAACCCAGCTACTGTCTCTAAGACATAGCGTGCCGATGCGCTCGGATAAAAGACATTCGGATAAGAAGAGGTTTCAACATTACTCTCGATGAAGACGACTTGTCCTTTATCATCCAGCCAGAAGATATCAATAGGCACGAGCATATCCTTCATCCAGAAGCCATAATAGTCATCTTTTGGAAATACAAATAACATTCCGTAGTCGTTTGGAACACTTGTCCGACCTCCGAGTCCTTTCTCTCGTTCTGCCTCCGTTGTCGCATAGTCAATTCTTAAGGACACTCCACCGAACTGTGCTGTTGCTTGCGCAACCGACTCCGTCGGCGGCGCATATGTCCTATATGCGAACAGCATCACTATTCCTATCGCGATGATGAGTAATCCTCCGTAAAAATATCGCGACATGATAGCACTATCATAAACTATTCTTCATCGGTCTGCTGTATAAAAAGAAATCGGGATTGCCCAGCAAATGGACAATCCCGAAATTTTTTCGAGCCCAAGGATCAAGAATACAAAAGAACCAAGGACTCAAGATGCAAGAATCATTGCGGAAGGAACGCCGAGGCGGAGCCACAGCAGCCACTCGCACTGCCGACCCAGTCCGTGTCGAACTCGAGCTTGCCGCCAACGAAGCGGAACAACCACTGAGCAAGGGTAGCCCTTGCTCAAACATGCTATACTGACACTATGCAAAGAAAGATGCCTTTTCTCGAAACTGAATATTATCATCTTTATAATCGAGGCGTTGAGAAGCGAAATATTTTCTCTTCTGTAGGCGATTATAGACGATTTATGGCACTGATATATCTCGCGAACAGTGACGAGAATGTGCGCATCGGTAACATACTCAGAAAGACTGCGTATGAGGATATATTTACTCAAGATCGAGGAAATCCTCTCGTCGCGGTTGGTGCTTTCTGTCTTATGCCGAACCACTTCCACCTATTGGCTACTCCGCTCTCAGAAAATGGACTCTCTCAATACATGCTTAAACTTCAGACCGGATACTCGATGTATTTTAATATTAAAAACGACCGAAGCGGTTCCCTTTTTCAGGGACCATTCAGGAGTCAACATGCCGACGAGGATCGGTATCTCAAATATTTGTTTTCCTACATACATTTAAACCCCGCCAAATTGAGAGATCCCCACTGGAAAGAAAAGCCCTATTTGAAGCACAGTCCACTGAAAATGTTTGTCGAACACTATCCATATAGTAGCTTCGGCGAATACTTGAACGGGACGCATATCATTACTAATCCGACACCATTTCCAGACTATTTTTCATCTAAAACAGAAATCGAGACACACATAACGGACTGGTTAGAGCCCGAACCAGATTGAGCAAGGACTACCCTTGCTCATCGTCCACTAACCCTTAATTCTCCCGCGCAATTTTTCTGCCACTATTACTTTCGTAACCGCGAGAATGTAGGCGGCCTGGCGAAGGGTCACTTTTTCTTTTTTCTCTTTCCATAGGTCATACATCCGCTGCCAATTATCTTTCATTTTCTTCTCGAGCAACTTGCGTAGATAATCCTCATCGAGAATCTGCCCCGTGCGATTCTGTGCCCATTCAAAATAACTCACAATAACCCCTCCCGAATTCGCGAGAATGTCTGGTACCACGATCTTTTTGTTCTTTGCCAAGATACGATCAGCGTCATAGGTGATAGGGCCATTGGCAAGTTCTATGAGATAATTCGCTTTGATATTTTCTGCATTTTGTTTAGTAATCTGATTCTCGAGAGCCGCCAACACCAGAATATCAACCGATAATTCTAGGAGTTCGGCATTCGTGATCTGTTTGCCAGAAGAAAAATCCCCGACCGGATGTCCCGCTTTTTTAAAAGCAATAAGCGAAGGAATATTTAGTCCAGTGACCTGATATATACCGCCCTTACTATCTGAAACAGCCACAACCTTAAAACCATCCTTATGAAGCTTCTGCGCCATAAAGAGACCTGCATTGCCGAATCCTTGGACGGCGACCTTCACATTCTTTTTCCCTGCCAAAAAAGCTGCTGCCATCTTCTTCGTGACTAGATAGCCCCCCTGAGCAGTTGCATCGCCACGGAGAGCAATCCCGCCCAGCTCAACCGGCTTTCCGGTAATCATCCCCGGCTCATGACGCCCGGTTTTCTTTTCAAATTCATCAAGCATCCAGGACATAATCTGCCCGTCGGTATACACATCAGGTGCCGGAATATCCTTATCCTGCCCTAGGACTTTATAAAACACATCAATAAACTTTCGACTTACTTCTTCAAGTTCTGCCTTAGAAGCTACTTTCGGATTAAAAGCGACACCGCCCTTAGCTCCGCCATACGGAATATCGGCGAGCGAATTCTTCAGTGTCATCCAGAATGCGAGCGATTTCACTTCGTCTTCATTGACTCCTGGATGGAAACGAATACCGCCCTTCCCCGGACCGAGTGCTTCGTTATAGAGAATGCGCCACGCCGGATATTTCTTCCCTTTAATACTCAAAGTCGAACGATTAATCCGTACTGGCTTCAGGAGCACTGCCATGTCCTTGTCACTGATGCCTTCTATCTTCTGAATATCCTTTAAACGCTTGTTGTTGTCTTCGGTGATGTTCATAATTCTGCAAGTATATACCCACAAATAAAAAGCAGGAAGATTTCTCTCCCTGCTTCGTTACATTACTCCGGACGACGCATTACTTCAATTACTCTCTGTGTTTCCTCATATTTCCGAAGTTCTCCGTATGTCTTAATTCCTGTCGAGATGAGGGCTCGCAGGAAACATTTCTGACACAGGATTGCGTCACAATCTTGTGTGGCGCGAACGCGATGCATCGCTCCGCCACAATATCGGTGAATACCGACAAATGAATCGGGAGGGCGAATCTCATCATCATCCCGTGTGTGCCTGAAGAACTCGCCGAGTCTGTCGTGACGCCTTTTCGGCACGGGTTCGCACAATTCATCGCAATGCTCCGTAAGCTGAATGGGCTCGAGCGGAATACTCCGCCCAATCTCGCCTGCGATTACCCCGATATATCGAGAACGACTTGCTTGTGTCAGCGGGCCAACATCGCAAGCCACATAACGAAGTACACAGTCGAGCCATTCCGTCGCACGATAATCATCTTCGCCATTCTGGTTCATCACCTTGAACGGACAGAGTTCGTTGATCGGATAGGTTTTACTCGTTAGTCTCATTTCCTCGTCATAATAATGACCCACGAGTTTCCCTTGTGTTACTTCTCTCGGTTTGAATCCTGCAGCCGAGACGATATCAAAGAACACTTGTACTTCGCTGGCGAGAAACCCATTGATATCTTCCCAGTTATGTTTCAGGACGAGATCAATGAATCGCGTCGCCACAATGACTGCCCTTTCCTCGGACATTTCTGTCTCCTTTCTGAAAAGCACTGAATTGTGCAATCTGCTGGCAACTTTATGCTTTATTATAAAAATGTCAAACTTAGCGGTGTTTGTTGGACAAAGTTCGAAACTATTTCGAGCAAAATCCAAATGATTAAAACTACTAAAAAGGACTCGGCAGGGCGAAACAATTTGTCTGGGGTTTCGGATTCGCCCTGCCTCGGCTGATTTCCCGCCCGCAGGAGGGGTCTGGGGAGGAATGCGGGCGGGTTTCGGACTGGGGGTTTTCGGAAATTCGGCGGCTATCTATTAAATTTTAAGAAATATTCTTTTGGTTTTGATTCCTGCGTAATTATATCAGACCAGCTCGGCTCTATTTCTGAAACTTTTTTTATTTCTCCATTGTGTAAACAAAGTGGGTCAACTACTCGTGATTTACAAAATACTTTCCCGTCATAATTGATTGGGTCATTTTTGAAACCGATTTTATTATTCATTCTTTCAAAAAGTAATTTCAATTTGGAATCATTGTTGATATGCTGTTCTATTTTTGAAAGGACGATTTTATCAGTCGTGTATAAATCGGTTTCCGAAATATATTTTTTTGAAAGCGCATATCGTAAACAATCTCCAACTGTTCGGAACATAACAGCAGATTGTATCCCAGCATAATAATTTGTATTAAGTTTCAAAAACAATTCCGCATATTTTTTTGCGCTTTCAAAATCTTTGAAAATCCACTTTCCGTCTTTCGCTGTAAGATTATCAATAAAAAATTTTCCGTTTTTTATTTCCTTAAAAATAGTAGCAGTTCTTAACGAATAATCTATCCTATCCGAACATAAATCTGGCAAATCGTTTTCTTTAAGAGGAAAATTTTTATCATCAAGAATATAATCTAAATCGAGATTATATTTTTTAAGAATTTCTGGTATTTCTGATTTTCTAACATAATCATCAAAAACATTATCTTGATGATTATGTTCTTTTTCAGAGCCAGCATCTAAAACATAATCTATACAATGAGAAAATGCCGAATGAGAGACATCATGAATAAGTCCAGCAATTTGTTCCTCAATTGGTGCGCCATAATTTTTCAAAAGCAAATAGTCGCCGATTGAATGTTCAAAACGTGAATGTGCAGTGCCAGGGAAATGAGGTTCAAAATATCCAGCTTGATCTATTTCTTTTAACCTTTGAAGTGTCGGGGAATTTATCAATTCCAAAATCACTGGTTCTGTAATTTCAAAATTTCCATATACTCTGTCTGTGTATTTCATAATTTATTTCAATTTTTTAATAAGTTCTTCGGGTGAAGAAATTATCTCTCTAAATAAAACATGGCGGCATAATTCTTCGTCACTTGTTAACGCATAAATTGGTTTTCCTGTAGCTACTGCATAACCAATTTCCAAAGTTGTGCTGTTTCCAGCATATCCGTCTTTGTTAAAAACAAAAACTACATCAGCCATTTGTATTTTATAAAAATGGTCATGAGTTAGACCAAGAGCAACGAATTTTTTATAATCGTCTGATAATTTAGCCCATTCATCTTGACCAGAATGTAAATAAGGTTCAAACACAACAACGCCGAGCTCTTTTAGCTTTTTGCCAAATTCTCGCATTTCTGGTTTGAAGCGGCGACTACCGCAAAGTACTACTGTTTTCATAATGTTTATTTTATTAACTCCTCGATATCAACACCAAGAGCTTTGGCGATTTTGCTCACCACAAAAACCGAGGGCTTTTTAATAACTCCTGTTTCGACCTTGGTAAGTGTTGTATAGGGAACATCCGCTTTACGAGCAAAATCGTCTTGAGAAAGACTAAGTTTTGTCCGCAATTTCTTTATTTTTTGTCCTAGTTGATTACTTTCCATATATTGATACCATAATACTGTTGCTTAATTTCGTTCGTAGTATTATACTAACAGATATGAAGAATTTATTCAAATTTGTAGCCGCCGAATTTCCGAAAACCCCCAGTCCGAAACCCGCCCGCATTCCTCCCCAGACCCCTCCTGCGGGCGGGAAATCAGCCGAGGCAGGGCGAA
>MFMU01000003.1:0-1178 GCA_001781915.1 Candidatus Kaiserbacteria bacterium RIFOXYD1_FULL_47_14
GCAGCAAGAAGTTTGATATTAAAGGCCTTGTATCGAACTATGAGATATGCGAGAAAACCGATAAAAATCGTCATGCCAAAGAAACCATACATCTCTATTGAGAAAGTATCAGCGCTGCTCTGGAAAAGATTTAGGACACTTGGAAGATAAGTCGCGATTGAGAAAGATATCAAGAACAAGAGAACGCCAATAGAAACAAGTGCAATTTGTTTTTTTCCATCATTTGCTGCTCTGTAGTATTCGCTGAATGCAAATACTATCATTGATATAAATACAATAGTCGTAAGAAGATATGAATATCCGATCATCATAGGATTTTCTATTGCATTGCACGCGACGACATCAAAAGACAACAGATTAAGTTGTGTAGACATTAGAAGAATGACCGGTAAAACCGAAATGACAAAAACAATCTTTATATTGAATGAAATATCTTGTTTTTTTATAAACACATAAAGAAAGTAGAAACTGAGTATAAATATGAGTGTAAAGAATGTGTACCAGAAAGACCAAAGATACATTACAACGCGAGCGTCTGTCTCGGCCCATATGAAAAGATCCATTACGGCCCAACCAGAATAGAGTAGTGATATTGCAACCAAGATCTTTGCCGCTAACGCCTCTCTATTCTTGAAGATTATGAATAAACTTAAAAGAAGCGATATGACGGCAGCTGGGATATGGGAATAGTATAAAAGTGCTGGAGCGTGGCTCGAAAATATAAAATAAACGAGGTCAGGATAAGGTTCACAGTACATTTTATATTTGTTTAAATCTTCGTCTTAGAAAAGGCTGGAAATACTCACCGTATTTATTTTGGATATCCCTTATTTCCCAATCATTTTCTGTGATTATTTTACGGCATGAAAGAGTCTGACACAAACATTTTAAATTAAAATGATACTCACTATCATCACTTGACCACATAACAAAAGCGTAATCATAAACAATCTCCTCGTCTGAAAATATGTCTTTAATTGCTACCATAAAACATGTGTCACGGAACCCTGCATTCGGTTCACAACTATGGTTTACAAGATGTTGTGGCATAAGATCAATATCTGATTCTTGCAATGGACAGAAGGAATGCTCCTCAGACAAATCTATATTGTAACCCGTGGCAAATTTACCCAAGTTATTTTCATCGTTGGTATTACAAATATATCCTCCCATCACAA
>MFMU01000003.1:1187-57968 GCA_001781915.1 Candidatus Kaiserbacteria bacterium RIFOXYD1_FULL_47_14
CATCCTTTTTAATTAACCTATTTGCAAATACGCCACGACCATACTTAGATGTTTTCCTGACTTCGAGGCGTGGATCTATCCATGAAAAACCGCGTTTATTCATACATATATAATACTACAATAAGCATAGACATTTACCTGCATTCATACCGCTGATTTTACCACAAACCGGTATTAATAATCCTTTGGGCTAGTGAGGTCGTTGAACGCGTCGTATGTTGGTTCAAATCCGTATACCTCTTTGAACAAATCATCAAACTTACCCTTTGTCATGTTTCCACTGGTTTCTTTAATTTTTTGTAGAAGCTCAAGAATTTTCTCCTTGCCGAAGGCGTCGATGAGGACTTTTATTGCAAAAGCGGATTCATCATAAACTTCGGCGCCATCTTTATTGAAAAACTCAAGGAAGGAAGAAAAGGATTTTGGTTTCTCTTTAAACTGAATATCTCCAGAGACATAACCACTTAACCCTTCATTCAGCCATATGGGAGTACGCACGCCATTTGTACTCGAGTTGAAGAATAGATGACAAAGTTCATGTGCGAGAAGTGCATTATATTCATCGATGGAATATTCCCTCGCAGATTCTGTCTTCATCTTTTCCCTTGAAAGAAGAAATACTTTGCGGCGATCAGACCATCCAACTACCCACGGTTCAGTTTTTTCATTTCGCAGACAATCTATCGTTGTGCGATCTTCAACAACAAAAACAGAAGGAAGATTATGAATCCAACCGATATTAAAGAAGTTATTGAGTCGCTCCATTGCCGCTTTATATGATTCTTCCAACTCACCTTCAATTAGCTTGAGAGTTAAGTTAAATAGGTAGGACATAAAATACATAAGACATTATATCAAGATTTATAAAAAAAGCCCGATGATTAAGATAATAATCACCGGGCTCGCACAACAGTCATCTTTAGGTGCTATGACAATGACAGTTGCAACTCGTACCGTCGCAGTTTTGGCACGATTCGCAGTCGCATTGGTCACTCACCATGTTTCTATCCTGGTCATGGTAGTGTAGCGACAGGAAACCGTTGCCGGAACCTGACTTCTTTACAGGTGCTTTGTTAGGATCCAATTTCTTCACCTCCTTCCTCCTGTGTGATGGCACCGCCCCTCTTGATTAGAGCCGTGCAGAATCCTTCAACATCCTCAATACCACTCCAATCTATCCTTGGATCATGTGGAACATATGTGCATTCCTGATGGAATTGCTCAAGAACACTCAGTCCGGCATGATCAAGGAAGAAACTACCGATACGACCGTTGGTTTCAAGAACAGTGACCGATGCCCCAAAAGATTCTTTCCGTATCCGATATTTCCTCAACCTGAAGCGATTTCCGTTTCTTTCCTCGCTCAATGGTTTTGTTTGGCTCACTTTCATTTTATGAATTCTCATTGCTGCCTCAACACCACCTGCCGTCATGTAAGGATCGGCAGCAGAAAGATCGCCATCGGAATGCATTTTTGATTCCATTCGACAGCCGCCACCGCACATACTTACCATTTTACAGCTACTGCAAAACTGCGGTACATAGGCGGTGCGTCTCCAATCATCCATGCGTTGCCACACATCGATGATGCTCTCAACTAAGAGATTTCCATACTGGATATCAAGATGAGAACATGGGCGAACATCTCCGCCACTAGATATTGTACAGGTTGTTACCCCAGCTGGACACCGACGAGATTCCAGGTCTGAAGCGCCGTCTACGCTCGCCAATGTGCACAATGGATACGGTTCCAGATGCCCACACTTTAGACCAGTTTCTTTGCTCACTGCAACCAATTCAGTCATGTACTGAATGAACTGCTTTTTAGTGAGAGACATATCAGAAAAGTCAGAGCAATTACCGGGACACCCTACCTTCGTCGCATTGAAGCTTTTCATTCCGAGAGAAACAACGAGCATAGCAGTGTCCTTGATAACATTCAGATTCATCTGCGATACGACCATGTTTGCGGAAACTCGAATTCCCGCATCTTGCGCAATCCCAATACCTGCGAGTGTTCTTTTGAATGCCCCTTTTCGCTGAGCGATAGCATCGTGAACCTCAGCGTTTGGGCCCATCACAGATGTCAGCACACTGTTGATGCCGAGATTCTTCAAGGTCATTGCCTTCTGCTTGGTGAGTGTTACAAGATTTGAATTGAGATACGGTTTTATCCCCGACTCATTCGCAAGCTCCAGACACGCAACAAGCACATTGAAGTTTAATAACGGTTCACCACCAGTGAATGTTATTTCGTGAACACCCGCATCTGCAATCATGTGCATGATTTTCCGTCCGTTTGCCAATGTGAGTGGCACTTCTGTTTTTGATGAAGCGCGCCAGTAGTTGTAACAATGCAGACATTTGTTATTGCATGCAGTTGTCACCTCAAGCTGGCAATTAAGCGGTCCTGATAGCGTTCTGTACATTTCACACCATCCTTTCTATTAGACATTAAAAGATCAAGATATTCGACTCCGAATACCGCCCGTGTGCACTATGGCACATCGATGCGAAAAACGCAAATATTTATATCAAAATATATTTCTTTGTTTTGCGTGGATAGGAGTCAAAAAAATAGAAATTATAAAAAGCGCCACCCTTTCGAGTAGCGCTTTATTTCATCAACCAAACCGCCCATTTGTATCCTTGAAACCCAGCCCAGTAAATCCCTAGCCAAACTACTATGCTTATTAGGACGGACATGGACCCCAAAATTTGCATACCAACCTTGTATGATTAACCGCGCTAACATACAAGCATATGAAAAAGCACCGTACCGCTCCCGATGTGAAGGAGCAGATTATCAACCGCATTAAAAACGATGGCATTTCTGTTGTTGATGCAGCCAAGGACCATGGCATCTCCGAGAACACCATCTATGGCTGGATTGCCAAGAAGACCGATGGACAGCCGACTCTCTCAGAGATCATCAAACTGAAGCGAGAGAACGCACAGTTGTTTCAGTTGGTCGGCGAGATGACGCTCAAGCTGTCTGACACCCAAAAAAAGAAGTGAGAGAAGAAACGGCTGTCACCAAAACACTCCTCACCCAAAAGCTCGGTATCTCGCTCCGTTCACTCTGGTACAAACCGAAGAAGCCAGACAGGGACTGGAAACTCAAATGTCGCATCGAGGAGGTGTTGCGAGAACATCCGTCATACGGATCTCGGAGAATCGCTCTGCATCTGAAAATGAATCGGAAGCCGATCAAGCGAGTGATGAACCTGTTCGGCATCAAGGCGTATCGGAGACGAGGCCAGAAGTGGAAGAAAACCAAGAATATCAAGGTGATTTATCCGAATCTGCTCATGACGGAATGTCCACTGTATGAGAATCACATCTGGGTATCCGACTTCACCCGCCTGCCGTTTCAGGGCAAGGTGGTGTATGTCGCAACGGTTGAGGATTTGTTCACTAGAAAGATTGTCGGTCTCTCGGTGTATACCAACCATGCGGTTGGTCTGGTGTTGTCGGCATTCATGAATGCCATTCATGACCATGCTCGACCAGTCATCTTCCATTCTGACAACGGCAGTGAATACAATGCCAAGGTATTCATTGAAGCACTCGAGACCGTTGGCGTTATGATCTCTCGCTCAGCTCCAGGATGCCCGTGGGAGAATGGGTATCAAGAGAGCTTCTATGACAAATTCAAAGTGGATCTTGGTGATCCTGCTAGATTCAAAACGCTCGGCGAACTCGTGCTCGCCATCTATCAGACAATCTGGCAGTACAACCACACTAGAATCCACTCGGCATTGAAAATACCGCCTGTGCAATTTGCGCTTCAGGCGGCACAGATATATCATTTAGCTAACAAGGAAGGCGTGCAATGAAATGGGTCCACGCGCATTCCGTACTCAGTTAGGACACTCGTTAATATGCGATCATGCACATCAAAGGAGATCTGACGCGCGCCGAGCGTCTTGAAATCGGCATTTTGTTGTTGGAGAAGGGGTATTCGGGGCGTTCAGTCGCTCGCGCTCTCAATCGCAGCCCGAACACCATCTCATATGAGATACGGAAGAACAGTACGCTCGGTGCGTATGATCCGCTGAAAGCAGACGCTAAAGCGCGGGTGCGCAAGCACTATCGAAAATTAGAGTGGTCCAAAATTGAAGCTGATCCAGATCTGAAAAAGTTTGTGGTCAGAAAGCTCAAGAAACACTGGAATCCTGACGAGATAGCCGGATACCTGAAGCGCACGAAGGCACCGGCGTATGTATCTAAAACTGCCATATACATCTGGTTGTGCACTTCACGCGTGGAAAGATACTGCGAACTCTTGTATTCAAAACGAAAACGAGTGAAGAAACAAAAACCAAAAATTAAGAAGACCTTAATCCCAAACCGCATTGGTATTGCAGAGCGTTTCGCAGGTGCCGACAACCGTACGAGAGGCGGACACTGGGAACGAGATACCATCACCGGGCGCAGAGGAACGACTTGCGGACTTGCCACGGCACAAGAAAGAAAGAGCCGCCTTGTTGTGGCATGCAAGGTGGAGAGTATGCGATCGATCGAACATCTGGCGGCAGACCGAACGATGTTCGAGGATATGAAAACGCTCTCGGTATCGCGTGACAATGGTATTGAGAATCGAGAACACGAAGCGCTTGGTATTCCGTCTTTCTTCTGCGATCCATACTCGTCCTGGCAGAAAGGCGGCATCGAAAATGCGAACAAGATGTTGCGTCGGTACTTCCCGAAAGGCACTGACTTCAGCGAAGTGTCGCAAGGCGAAGTTGATCGGGCTGTTCGCTTGATTAACGAAAAGCCGAGGAGAATCCTCGGCTATCGTTCCTCGCTTGCAGAAGCAATGCGATTGGATATTATTAAAAAATCGAGTGTCCTAATTCTGGGGTGAATTTAGCATTCTTCCGAAGAAGATATCGTACTGTATGTGCATGGAAATGCAAGGCGTTGTTGAGTTAACAATATTCAAGAGTGATTACTTCGCCACTCCCTCAATGGCTTTTGGATAATAAATTCATCGGAAAAAAGGTCAACATTATGAATCGGGCTTGGTTTTACAGAAGCTAAAACTGTGAGCATAGATAGTTCCCTACTCTCATACCGCTGATTTTATCACAGAAACTGGTGATTGTGTTATAGTAAGAGACACGGAAGTTATGTATATACCTGATATAAATCTAAAAATTGACTTGGACAAAGAGAGCGATATGTTCGTGAAATTTCTACACCACGAGAAATTTACGCAGAATAGAGATTCTATTTTACATTGCTATCCCGACTTAAGAATATTGCTAGAAACAGACAATACTGACGAGAGTAAAACTATTCGCGCATTTCTTGAAAAAAAATACTCTGAATATAATACCGTTATAAAATCAATAATATCCGATTCCGAAGAAAAGATAGACAAATATGGGAAAATTATTTTGGAACAATTATCTTCACTAATGGATTATACTTGGCCGAAGGAACATTCTGGATATTTAGTTATACCTACTATTCTTCCATTTTCCCCGTTTAATGAAAACACTCTATATTTTTCAATGGCGAGAAAAATCAAAATGAGCGACAAAAAAGAAGATTTGAATCATGGATTCTTGCCTGTTCTTGCTCACGAAATTTCCCATTTTATGTTAAGGGATATTTTGGAGCAGGACGGAAAAATAAAATACAGTGATTATGGGTGGACTACTAAACATTTTTTACAGGAAATCCTAGCCCCTATTCTGATGAACCAAAAGCCACTCAAGAAGATTCTTGACATTGAAGATTATCTAGGGAATCCATATCTAAAACACTTGAATGTTGAAAAGGATTCTGTTTCAGAAAATATCGTCAATCATTATAATAGGATGTATGCATCCATGAAGTATGACGGCAAAAGATCGTTTGCAGAAATCATAAAAATAATAGCAGGTGAATTAGAGAGTGTCAGCACCACGCTAGATGAGAAATTTAAGATGTGGAATACCTATGGGCACAATATTTCCTCAAATGACCTTCTTCTTCAAAAATACAAAACTCCTATTCCTATAAAGTAAAAGCGCCACGATGAATTGTGGCGCTCGGCGACGGATATGGTAGTCAATTGTTATCGCATTCTTCGCAATTGACATTGCAGTCATGACAACTGTTATCGCATTCTGATGCAGCGACAAAAGTCCCTGTCTGACTCGCTTCCGCCTGTACGAAGGAAACAAAACCATCATTCGATTTTTGCATAATATCACCCCCTTTCTAGAGAAGAAGTTTAGCATGCAGTTCGCTATTTCGCAATAGCGATTCCTCGTCGAACAATACCATCGACAAAACTGTCTGAGTCAATGGTGCCCCATTGAATCCGTTTGTCTCCTGGTGAATATCGAATTCCTACTTCGAGTTGCTTTAAGAGTTCGAAACCAGCATCGTTCAAGAATGCCCGAGATTTCCCTGCGAGGACTGTAATCCCGAAAGGTTCACGCCGGTAGCGATAAGATTTTATTTCAAAATCTTTTATCGGTTTTTTGCTAGGCATTTTTTCGCGGTGCTTTTGAAGCGAAGAGAAACTTCTTTCAGCATCTTCGGGCGAGCTGTAAGGATCCGCACTGGAAAGATCTCCATTGCGCATTTTCGCTTCCATACGACAACCACCGCCACACACTTGTGAAAGTGTACAACTCTTACAGATTACTGGTAGAAAAGCTCCATTTCTCCAAGTTTCCATGCGAACCCAGATCTTTTTCAGGTCTTCCATGAACAAGTTCCCGTATGACTCATCGAGATGAGAACAGGGTCTGACTTCACCGTCACTGGCGATAGTCATCGTGGTCACACCGGCATAGCATCTCCTGCCAATAAACGAATAGTGATAATCCAGATCACCAATTCCACACAGCGGATATCCCTCAAGGGCATCAATTGCAAGATCGAATTCTTCACCGCTTTCTCGTAAATCTCGTAGATATTGCCGGAATTCACTTTTGGACAGAGAAAATTGTGAAAAATCGGAGCAATTTCCTGGACATCCAGCCTTAGTGGCTGAAAACATCTTTACGCCAATAGAGGATACAATTCTTGCTGTTTCCTTGATATTGGAAAGATTCATTTTCGAAACCACCATATTAACTGCGACGCGAATTCCTTCCTCCTGAGCTATCTGACTGTTTTCCACGACTTTCTTGAATGATCCTTTTGATTGAGCAATCTTGTCGTGTATCTCCGGCAAGGAACCCATTAATGAAGTCAGGATTTGTTTTACCCCTAGGGAACGCAGTTCACGAGCACGAGTTCTGGTTAATAGAACCAGATTTGAGTTCAGGGAGACACCCAAATTCGCATTTTGTGCCTCCTTGAGGCAATGGAGTAGAGCATCGTACTTTATCAATGGTTCGCCACCAGTGATTATGATGTCGAACACCTTTGCATCAGCCATCTTCTCTACAATTTCGCTAACAGTGGATTTATTGAGGGAAGTGTTGACTCGCTTGAGATCCTTTCGCCAAAAATTGTAACAGTGAGAACAATTATGGTTACAGGAAGTCGTGAGTTCTACTTGATAGTTTATTGGCGCCGAAAGCGTTTGATACATGATACACCTCCTTTCCTATTTGACATTAAAAGATCAAGATATTCGACTTTGAATACCTCCAAGTGGGATTATGGCACATCAATACAAAGAATACAAGTTCTAGCGCAGTACGCCCAACTTGTTTATATCGAAATATATTTCTTCGTTTTGCGCGGATAGGAATCCCAAAAAATAGAAATTATAAAAAGCGCCACCCTTTCGAGTAGCGCTTTATTTCATCATCCAAACCGCCCATTTATATCCCTGGAACCCAGCCCAGTAAATCCCGAGCCAAACTACCATGCTTATCAGGACTGACGGCAAGGTAATCCGGAGGAATGTTACCAGGTATCCTTCTTCTTTCTTACGAATGAGCAGTGTTACATAATCCGGATCGATGTAGAACCAGCTACCAATCCAGAAGATGAGTCGCTTGCTCATAAGAATTCGCCGTACCAACCGCTTGAACCACTGATTTTTCAGAAGCACTGCATGTTCAAGTTGGCGGAATCCTTCTATTCCAATTGGATCCCACCCTTTCTTGATAGCTATATCATTACCAAGAACGACGAGGATACAAGCGGCCAGATAGATTGGTGTAACAATGACAAACGCTTTTGTAATGCCATTGATTCCATGTTCTGGGTCCATTGTCAAGAACCAGATAATGAGAGCATCGACAAAACGAGTCAAAATAGTAATAACTCTCTCCGAAAGAATGGCGTGTAGGAGAGAGGTGCTCGGCGCACGCTTTTCCACGAGGAAACCCTCCTATAAACTGTGTTTACAAGGACACTTCTAAACCTAGAATTAACTAGGAGTTGAAAGAACTTTTAACCCGTTTACTATGCTAGCATATTGATGACAGTATGTCAATACTCCAGTACAAGGTCTAATTACTGGCCCAAATGAAGGAATTTTTCTCTCCGAAGCTCGGTACGAGTACATCGTTTCTGTTGAAGTTCCCGAATATTTTTTTGAACTTATTCTCGATTATTTTCGCGGCGTCTATATATTTCGGGATTACGGCAGCAGCTCCTGCCTGCGCACTTATCCACCCATTCGGTTTTAATATCTCCTTTGACAATCTGAAAATCTCTTCATAAAACTCGCCCATCTTGTTTTTAGCTCCTCGACTACCCATCGGATTATCGGTCAAATCGGAAATAATCCCATCCACCTTTTCTCCATTTTTATTTGCATACATCTTTAGATAATTCATAGCATCTCCTATATTGAGAGTTACATTTGGATGAGAGAATACTTTTTGATTTAGATATTTTTTTGCGAAAAATACTACCTCGGCATCGAGATCAATTATGGTGATTTTCAAATCTGGATTTATTTTCAGCGCCATTTCTGCCACATATCCATCTCCCCCGCCGAGTATGATGATATTTCTGTCTGTTGGTTTGAGCGGAGCTAGAATTGCTTTGTCATATCGTTCATGATCAAATTCGGAAGTTTGTACTAATCCGTCTATAACCAAGCTTTTCCCGAACTTCTTTAGGTCTGCGACAACAATATCTTGAAAAGCAGAATGTATCTCTGCCAATTTTTTTATGACTCTAGTTCGACTCGTCTCCCCTGTTCTATATATAGGGGATTCTAGATACTCTAGAATATTATATCCGCGTTTAATTTTCTGAATTTGCTTTTTTGTGGACTCAACCGCTTTCACCAGAAAGTCAGCAGCTTTAAGTGTATTCTCATCATCTGAACAACTGAAAACATCGCAAGCGACATAATTATATTCAGGCCAACTATGAATTGATATGTGAGAAGTTGAAAGAAGTAAAAATCCTGTTATGCCCTGCGGTTTAAATTCATGGAAATGAGTGTGGAGTATCTCCATACTGGCGGCTTGAGCCGCTCCGATTAAAGTATCATTCCAAAACTTTTTTGAGTTTATCTGATGAGGATCGCAACCTGACAAATCAATTAAAATATGCAATCCTTTTGTCTTTCTTAAATGACTCATAAAATGGGCTTGGTGCTGGTAGCTATTGGTTTTATTACTTCTACTTGAAAATCTTTAGGATTTGTACAGGACTCATTATCTTGTATCGTATCTTCTGAACAAAATATAATTTTGCATCCTTTTTCATCAGAGTTGCAAATGAGCGGTTTGCATTCTTCTAGAGCTCCGTTACAAACTGAGATGTTAGAGGCCTTTTTTATTATTTTTGCATAATAATCTGTTCCGCATTCCCCCGCATCGCAGGATACAAAACAACTTTCCGTCTGAGGGTCGCATTCAGTAGTGCTATTTACGATAAAATCACGCTCTATAAAAAAGACCTGATAGTCCCAATATGCCGCAACAGCAAAGATACCTATAAAACCAAAAATAAGATATTTAGATTTCTTGTCCATATGCATATTATAACCTATTTGTGAAGACACTAACTTAAACTAAGTTTTGATCCTGTATTCGACCCTTCATACCACCTGTATCTACTATAGCACACCTCTCCAAAAATTGCAAGCCCTACGCGAAATGCCTTTGGGTTTGATTCTGGAGCCGTCGGACAGGATTGAACTGTCGACCTCGTGCTTACCATGCACGTGCTCTACCAACTGAGCTACAACGGCAATTTCTTATCGCACTTCTGCATACTAGCGAACTTTCTCCTTTCTTTCAATTTACGAATACAACAAAATACCGACGACAACGACACTGTTAAAGAGAATCATAAACGCATTTGCGAATAATATATGGATGTCTTTATGGAGTAAGCCATATATCGTCCACAGTATGTTGAGCAGAATAAAGAGAGACCAAGTAAGCAGCGAGAGGCCTGCGCTATTTTTTGTTGTATAGATTTCCAGAATCTGCGGCAGGAGTACGATCGGAGCGAAGATGCCGACGCCATACATAAGATAATCAAAATAGCGCTTCCAGATGCCAACAGCAGGAAAGGGCTCGAGACCTTTCATAATACGCGCACGCTTGCGCAGATGATGAAAACCAAGCATGCTATAGTTATAGCATGGAAGGTCTCACTAATTATGAAAATGAGGAGCGTCCGTGGGGAAAATTCGAACGCTTTACGCTGAATGAACAGACGACGGTAAAAATAATGACGCTTACTGCCGGCGAAGAATTAAGTTTGCAGACCCACGAGCATCGCGACGAATTCGGGCGCGTTCTTAAGGGTTTCGGCACAGTCAGCATCGGAGATAAGGAAACTGAAGTGCGCGATGGCGACGCGTTTTTCATTCCACGGAATACTGCGCATCGCGCGATCGCTGATTCCGCAGGGCTCGTCTATCTCGAAATAGCATTCGGCGACTTTGACGAAAATGACATAACGCGTCTCGAGGATAAGTACGAGCGCGTGTAAGAAATAAATAGGAAATAAAAAAACCCCGCGCTTATGAAAGCGCGGGATCATCGAAAAGAGGACAGAAAATTCAGACCTCGCGAACGGCGAGAAAATCTGTGAAAACAGCCCATTCGCGTTCCCATGATGAGATGCCGAGATTCCAGAAGGAAACGCATTCGCCCATACAGGGAACAAAGCGTTCCCATCCGATAACGGCGATCGACCCGAGGCTGACCACACAGCGTTTGCTGTGGCATCCTTCCGGTTTGAAAGTTCCGAGAGCGAACATATGCTCGACCTCGGCAGGTCGCCACGGCACTCCCCCATTCACACGCTCAATTCCTTTGAGCGCTATGGTTGACGACATTGGGAAACGCCATTTAAAATACCTACCCTCGAAACAAATGATCCCGTTCCTTCCCTTTCTGTTGATCGGGAAATGTTCCTCCGTAATACGCTCGTTCTGAAACAGAACATACTGACTGGAGGATTTCATCATCTCGAACGACTTACTGTAGTCGACCGAGAAATGGAAAATTTCGGGAGCAGCAACTTTCCTGACCTGCGGCATTTCCGTTGTCTCTCTCATCCGAGACCTCTCTTCTTTTGTTTTTTCAATAACCGCACATAACTTTTATGCGCGGGGTACAAATTTTCTGATTTCTATCATACACGACACACTTTATTTGTCAAATGCGCGGTCGATGGGATTTGAACCCACGTTCTTCGCCGTGACAGGGCGACGCTTTTGACCAGCTAAGCTACGACCGCATTTTCGCAAATTCTCTAAATCTCTTCCTCTTCTTTTCAAGAAAAAGACCTTCGGGAACAGGAACCTTATGATTATACATAAAATCACCAAGTTTCAAAGAATTATTGACGCTGTAGGTGAGACGATAATAGTTCCCTTTTCCTTTTGAGAGAACTCCTTTGTGTATATTAAACATCTCCAATTGTTCTCGTATCGCACTTAAAAATTCATAAGAACATGAGGTGAATACCGTTCGAATGGTGAACAATCTTGATTTTCTATCTTTGTGCACATACCCGAGCCAAACATTCCCATCTCCATCAAAATAACCCCTTACAAAATGCGAAAAATACTTTTTTGGAACATGAGGAATTACAAGACTCTTCGTTTTATTGGGCGTAAATCCTAAGTGGAGAAGATCATTGCACATTTCTTTGCTTCCTATTTGCAAACGATACATTGTTTGTTCATTTATTTTTCTTCTGCTCCTCACACTTATTTTGTGCTCGGACTGGATAGCTTTTTTGATTCCTTCAAGAATATTTTTATCCGTTATTTGAATGTTCCAAAAATGGGCGCCTCTTTTATTGAGAGTCATATACCCATCTGCTGCAAAAAATCCAAGAATATAGGCCATTTCAGAAGTCCATTTCTTGAAGAAATCTTTATTTATCGCGCGATACATCGGCATACTAATAGTATACCTCGTGACAGTGCATTATATTAACCAACTTATACACAGAAAAAAGTTGGAAGAAAGTGAGTTGTGCTGGCGGAAGGACTTGCACCTTCGACCTTGGGTTTATGAGTCCCATGCTCTAACTACCTGAGCTACGCCAGCAGTGCCCTTCGAAGCTTTACGCGAAGTAGGGCAATACAAAAACACTACCACAAACGCGCTAATTCGTGCGAATAAATCCGCCTGCCTGAATCTCCCAGAGTTTCTTATAGAGATTGCTCTCGTGCGCGAGCAGTTCCTCGTGCGTACCCGAGAGAACGACCGAACCCTTCTCCATCACAATGAGTCGGTCCATATGCATCACCGTCGAGAGACGGTGTGCAATAGCGATGACCGTCTTCCCTTCCATAAGTCGCGCGAGCGATTCCTGGATGAATTGTTCAGATTCAGAATCAAGCGAGGAGGTCGCTTCGTCCAAGACGAGTATCGGTGCATCTTTTAGAATGGCGCGCGCAATCGCCACCCTCTGGCGTTCGCCACCCGAGAGCTTCACTCCGCGTTCGCCGACCATTGTAGAGAATCCCTCTGGATACTTACTGATGAATTCATAGCAGTGCGCCTGTTTCGCCGCTTCGATAACTTCTTCATCAGTCGCATCGTTCTTGCCGTAACGGATATTATCGAGGAGCGAACGATGGAAGAGCATCGGCTCTTGCGAGACGAATGCAATCGAAGCACGCAAGCTCTCCTGGGTTACTTGAGCGATATTCTGACCGTCAATCGTAATGGCGCCTCCAGTAACATCATAAAGACGGAGCAAGAGCTTCGCTATGGTCGTCTTTCCTGCTCCTGAAGAGCCGATGAGCGCCACTTTCTCGTGCGGTGCGACCGCGAGCGTGAAGTTATTGAGAACTGCTTGGCTGTCGTGATATTCGAATCGTACATTCTCGAAAATAATCGCGCCTTCGGTTACGCGAAGTTTTTTTGCATCTGGCGCGTCTTGAATCGCCTGCGGTAATTCGAGAATATCGAGCATCTCGGTCGCATCGGCAAAGGCGTCATAGAGCTGGCGCATATTACGGCCGATGCCCCAAATGCGGTCCATAAGGCCGAGAATATAGACCTGAATAAGCACGAAATCACCAACCGTCACGAGACCGCGTTGCCAGAGCAGTACCGCGCCAGCGAGAAGCGCCAGTTCTATACCAAGAGCAAAAAGCCCTTGTACGCCATAGATCCATATTTCAACATCCCATACGCGCCGCGTTGCATCGTACCAACGAGTGATTGTTTCTTTAAATCGAGAATTCTCATATTGAACGGCAGCGAAGGTGGTTATCGCTGAATGATTCAGCACGGTATCAGAAAGATATCCGGTTACATTGCTGTCTTCTTCGGTACGCGTTGCGCGCAATGGCTGAAGCGCATGCATCATCCTGAATTGCAGATAGACAAACGCCACCGTCCATACGAGAAGTCCTGCACCGAGCAGTATGCTGCGCGTCGACAAAACGCCGATAATACCGATGGCGAAGAGGAATGCTGAAAAGAAATTGAAAAGAATGTTATCAAACACCTGTTCAAAGGAGCGCGCGTAGCGCGTCACACGGCGCGTGAGCGTGCCGGTAAAATTGGAAATGAAAAATTCGTGTGCGTGGCCGAGCAGATAGGTAAAAGCATTCTGATACAGATCAGTCATCACTCTTGATTCAAGCCGAAGCACGCCGAACATCATGACTCGACGGCCAATCCAAGCCACGAAATGTATCACCGCATACATCGCGAGAACAAAAAAGAGCGCCTGCACGACAACAGAAGTTGGCGTGCCTCCCGAAAGAATATTGATGAACTGACGCAAGTAGAGCGGCGAAATAACTCCCGCCACTTCAATAAGTATTCCTGCGGCAATTGAACTGCCCAAGAGCCATGGATACGCGAAAGCCGCCGTGCCATACGCACGGAGCACCGGTAACACCCGCGTTGGTTTCTTCTGAATCGGAGGCATGCGAATTATTATACCACTTTATGCTGTCTGCGACAATTGGAGAATACTATTAAAATCGTCATCTTTCGAGGTTTTGTTTTTCCTCTCAAAACCGCACGCGACACAGCGATGGAGGATGGTATATTCCCCGCCGTCGAATTCAACGCCGACTGGTTCCATCGCGCCGCCGCAGACGGCGGCGCGATCGCCCGGATTCACATCAACATGCTTGCTCCAGAGGCATTTCGGGCAATGGTTAGTGTAGCCATTCCCCAGCACGAAGAACCCGCACCGCTCGCAGGTAAAGTCCTCGCTCGTTCTTTGGAATTTCTTTGTCGGGGCCATATCCACAGTGTCTCATTATGTTGACTTTCTAGTCATGGGGGTATAAGATTCATCTGTATTTCTATCGAAGAGTACCTCCGTGGGTTCCGTCCCTCGGCGGTGCTTTTCTTTTATACTCAAGCTTTGTTCGCAAATTGTCCATAAAACGGATCTTCTCCCGTGATGTTTGTCGCAAAAGGAACGAGCAATTTTCGTAATCTGGACTCAACACTGTTTCTAGTTTTCCACTGTTATAGAGATGCTGTGCCAGGGAATAGAAATCCCCATCGCTTGAAACGATAATTGCGCGGTCGTATTCACTTATTTCAAGAACGGCGCGTAGAACGAGATCGGCATCAACATTCCCTTTTATCTTGCCATCACCATCAGGAATCACTGACTTGAAGACGAGAACAAATCCTGCTTCTTGCAGGTTGTCGTATAATTTCTGGTTCAACGGCGAGAAGCCGATAAACATATATGCCTTTTGAACGCCATACTTCTCCGCGAGATAGACGCGGAATTTCCTGTAGTCCAACTTCCAACCCAGCTTCTGGATGCCGAGATTTAGGTTTTGACTGTCTATAAACGCGTAATTATTTTCTTTCTTTTTCATACTTTTTCATACTTTCTTCGATGTCTATTCTACCTTAAAATCTTCATTGAATTTTTTGTTGAGGCCATCTCTTTAGCTAGTATACAAAACAACCCCGCACACTGAAGTGCGGGGCGTTCCGTAAGATGACATCTTACGGAAAATAATTAGCTGCAATAAACAGCACCCAGAGTACCGACCTTCCCGCCATGCGCGGGATAAGCTTCAATGTGCCAGCCGTCGCAATCAGCGTACCGGGTCGCCTGCACGATCCAGCGGAAACCCTCTTTGTCGGGAATAACCTGGGAAACTCGCATTCTGAAAGCTTCTGTTCGCCATGTGCGGGCAAGCAATTGAAAAAAGTTACCGAGTTCGAGTTCAACTCTTGGTTCACCTTCTCCGATTTCATCGAAAAAGTTCTTTTTGAAAAAGTCACCCAGATACTCGATGGGTACATCGAACTTTTCCTTAAGGAACAGCAAGAACTTTTTCTCTTGTTCTTTGTTCATGACTGACTTCCTTCAAATTAAAGATCATGTTAGACAGTTTTCTTTTTCTAATATACCAAATGATACTGTCCTGTCAACCGCTGAAATTTCTTTGATATACTGAATCTATGGTACATAGCATACAGAATTTTGAGGCGCTTGCTTGCCCCGAGCCAGTCGATGGGGCGGAGAATGACTTGCGGCGGGATGCGCTCGAGATAGCCGAGGCAGGATATGCAGCAATAAATGTCGGCTCTGCTATCGAAAGAAAAATGAGTATTAAAAATGATGTCTTGCAGATTATGGACGGAACTTCTAAGGCGACGCCTCAGACGAAAACCTACCACCTTGCGGGGCGGCGTGTATTTTTTGTCGGCATCGGCAAGTGCGCTCTGACGGCGGCAAGCGCGATAGAAAAACTCTTCGGCGATACGCTCACCGGCGGAATTGCCTTCGATGTCTCTGCCGAATTTTTGAGAAAGTCAGACATCCACCGCAACGGTGGATGTCTGACTTCCTCTTCAAAAATCGAGGTCTTCATCGGCACCCATCCTCTGCCGAGCGAAGTAAACGAACAGGCAACGAAGCGCATTATCGAATTTCTTTCTGATTGTCGCGAAGATGATTTAGTCATCTTTCTTATTTCGGGCGGCGGTTCTACCCTACTCTGCTCGCCCGAAGCACCGATGACCCCTGCCGACGAGAGTGCACTTTTTAAAGAACTCACCGCGCACGGAGCGACGATACAAGACATTAATACGGTGCGAAAGCATATCTCCAGCGCGCGCGGCGGCGGCCTTGCGCGCGCGGCCTATCCCGCTGAAATTCTCTCACTCATTGTGTCTGATGTACCCGGAAACGATATCGCTTTCATTTCTTCCGGCCCAACCGTGCAGGATTCGTCAACGATTACTGATGCAAAAGAAGTTCTCGCACGCTATAACATCACTATCTCAAACATCACATTCATAGAAACGCCGAAAGAAGAAAAGTATTTTGAACGAGTAACCAACCTGCTCTTTCTTACGAGTAAAGATGCGCTCGATGCAATGAAAGATGAGGCGGCGAAACGCGGATATGAAACCGAAATAGTGGACGATCATTTTTCTGGCGAAGCCAGAGAAGTTGGCCGCGCCGTTGTAGAAAAATTGCATGATGCATCACAAAAAACCGCATTGCTTTACGCCGGCGAAAGCACGGTAACCTTGAGGGAGGTCAGACCTCCCTCACAGGCAGGCGGACGCAATCAAGAAATAGCGCTTGCCTCGCTCGAAACCATTCTTGACGACGAAATTATTCTGCCCTTCGCTTCTGATGGCCACGATAATACTGATTATGCCGGAGCAATTGGCGACAGTATCTCGCGAGCGCACGCGAGCGAGCACAATCTTTCAATCGCCGAATATATTGTTGCGCATCGTTCGTATGAATTCTTTTCCATAACCGGCGACGCACTCAGCACTGGCTATACTGGATCAAACATATCTGACCTTATCATCGCGCTTAAAAAATAATTTATTTTATGAAAAACACGCACATACTTTGGATGAATAAAATCGGTATGGAAGATGTCCCTCAAGTCGGCGGAAAAAATGCCGCACTTGGAGAACTCATCCGTTCGGTGGTGCCGAAGGGCGTGCGCGTTCCGAAGGGTTTCTGCGTTACTGCTGACGCGTATTATTATTTTCTCAAACAGACCGGTCTCGATAATTTCATTGCAAAAACGCTTGCTGGTCTCAACACTAAAAATTTCAAAGAACTATCGCGGTGCGGGAAGCTGGTGCGCGACGCCATACGCTCAACGCCACTTCCTGCAGATCTTGAAAAAGAAATTGCCATATCATACGCGCAGATGGAAAAAGAATATGGGAAGAATGTCGATGTGGCTGTGCGTTCGAGCGCGACCGCCGAGGATTTGCCGGGCGCGTCATTCGCCGGCGAGCATGAGACCTATCTGAATATTCGCGGAGCGGAGGATGTGGTGCGAGCCACTGTCTGGGCAATGTCTTCACTCTTTACCGACCGAGCTATTTCCTATCGTACTGACAAGGGCTTCGCGAACACAAAAGTAGCGCTCTCGGTTGGCGTACAGAAAATGGTTCGCTCTGACCTCGGCGCTTCTGGCGTTATGTTTACGGTGGATACTGAAAGCGGCTTCCGCGACCTTGTGCTTATCAACGCGGTGTGGGGCCTCGGCGAACTTATTGTGCAGGGTCATGTGACGCCTGACGAATATCTAGTGATGAAATCAAAACTCGGTAAAGCGAAGAATCCGATTATCGGCAAAACGCTGGGTGTGAAAAATAAAAAGATGCTCTACGCACAAAGAAAAACCGGCGTCATACAAACGAAGATTGTGGACACAAGCACGGCAGAACAGAATACCTTCGTCCTTTCTGAATCAGAAATCGATGAGCTCGCCCGCTGGGGAACGCTTATAGAAGAACATTACAGCAAACGCGCCGGGAAATGGACGCCGATGGATATGGAATGGGCGCGCGATGGAAAAACGAACGAACTCTACATCGTGCAGGCGCGGCCCGAGACAGTACAGGCCGAACGGGATTTCTCGAAACTCATTGAATATACAGTGAGCGGTCAAGGAAAGGCACTGGCGCAAGGCATTTCGGTCGGTTCGAAGGTCGCCGTCGGCACGACACGCGTTATTCTAGATCCAAAACAAATAAAACAATTTAAAAAGGGAGAGATACTCGTCACGACGATGACCGACCCTGATTGGGAACCGATTATGAAGATGGCGTCGGCTATCGTTACCGACCGCGGCGGGCGCACGAGCCATGCCGCCATCGTCTCGCGAGAGCTCGGCCTTCCGGCAATCGTGGGCGCAGGCAACGCGACGCGCGTATTGAAGACGGGAATTATCGTCACAGTCGACACGACCGGCAGTGTAGGTATGATTACTGCTGGAAAAGCGAAAGTAACGACGCGCGAACATGATATCGGCACTCTGCCGGATACGAAGACGAAAATTATGGTGAATATCGCGTCGCCGGATATCGCTTTCGAGGACTCATTCTTGCCCGTGCAGGGCGTCGGGCTCGCGCGAGAAGAATTTATCATCGCTTCCAATATTGGCATTCATCCGCTCGCCATTCTTAATTTCAAAAAGCTCTCCCCGAAGTTGCGCACCGCTATTTCAAAGAAAATCACCGGATGGAAAAATCCGATTGACTTCTATGTCGACAATCTCGCGTACGGCATCGCAAAAATCGGCGCGGCATTTAGCCCGCGACCTGTCATCGTTCGGTTCTCTGATTTTAAGACCAATGAATACTCTACACTGCTCGGCGGCGAAGCGTACGAACCGAAAGAAGAGAATCCGATGCTCGGCTGGCGCGGCGCCTCTCGTTATTATGATCCGAAATTCAAAGATGCGTTCGTACTGGAATGTCGCGCACTTGTGAAAGTGCGCGAGGAAATGGGTCTTTCCAATGTGATTCCTATGATTCCCTTCTGTCGCACAACTGTAGAAGCGGAGCAGGTACTCGGTATTATGAAGAAGAACGGTATCAAGAAGCCGATCTATATGATGTGCGAGATTCCTTCAAACATTATTCTCGCCGAAGAATTTCTTGATCTCTTTGACGGCATGTCCATCGGCAGCAATGATCTCACTCAGCTCACACTCGGACTCGACCGCGATTCTGGCATCGTGACGCATATAGGGAATGAGAATGATGAATCGGTACGCGCGCTGATTAGTATGATTATTCGTAAATGCGCGGCACGCGGAAAGTATCTCGGCATATGCGGACAAGGACCATCCGACCTCCCTGACTTCGCTGAGTTCTTGGTGAAAGAAGGCATTCCAAGTATGTCGCTCAATCCTGACTCGGTAGTGAAGACACTGGAACAAGTCGCAGAGATTGAAGAAAAACTCGCACAATAAATATGCACATTGACCGCATTGAAGCCAAATCGATTCTCGACACGCGCGGGCGGCCGACGATAGAGACGACACTCTTTTCTGGAACGCTTGAAGCAACAGCGTCGGTACCTTCGGGGAAAAGCACCGGGAAACACGAAGCACTCGAGCTGCGCGACGCTGATGACAGCGTCGCGCAAGCCATAAAGAATGTAAATGGAGAAATTGCGACGGCGATTACCGAGCGTGATTTCAATTCGCTCGATGAGCTTGATAATTTCTTGATCTCGCTCGACGGCACGCCGAATAAATCACGACTCGGTGCGAACGCGATTCTCTCGGTCTCGATTGCCGCGATGCGGCTTTCTGCACTGCAAGAAAATATGCCACTCTGGCAAGCAATCGCGAAGCGTGCAGGAACTACTCCTTCGACTCCTCGGCTTTTTGTTAATGTCATGAACGGCGGCGCGCACGCTGGCTTTCCCTCAAACAAGTTCGGAACAGGTAAACTTCCCTTCCAAGAATATCTCTTGGTTGTTGAAGGAAAAACGAGTGAGACATTCCCTATCGCACAAGAACTATTCGCGAAACTCGGCGAACTTCTGTGGAAGCCAGGCGTCCACAACAATTGTGGACGCCTGGCTTCCACAACATCGATGGGCGATGAAGGCGGTTATGCGCCGACCTTCGACACGCTCGAAAAACCATTCGAGCTTCTCGCCGAACTCGTTAAAGAATTCCCGAATACTTCAATCGCGATTGATGCGGCAGCGAGTGAGCTATTCCATGACGGCGTGTACCAGCTCCTCGGGAAATCGTATTCTCCCGACGAGCTCGCGGCAATTTATCGTGAGCTTGTCGAACGATTTTCTCTTCATAGCATTGAAGACCCGTTTGCCGAGAATGCAGGAACTGATTTTGCAAAGCTTACGGCCACATTGAACAGCCCCTCGACTCCGCTCGGGGCAACGACACTAGTCGTTGGCGACGATTTAACTGTCACCAATCCCGCACGCATTATTGAAGCAGCAAAAAATAAAGAAATAAATGCAGTGCTAATTAAACCGAATCAAATCGGCACGGTCAAAGAAGCGCTCGAAGCAGTGAGAGAAACCTATAACGCCGGATGGGAGGTTGTCGCCTCGCATCGTTCGGGAGAGACGAGCGATACCTTCATCGCGGACTTCGCGTACGGTATCGGCGCACATGGTTTGAAAGCTGGTGGCTTCGCTCAGCCCGAGCGTCTTGTGAAATACGAGCGATTACTCGCCATAGAACACGAAGCAGAAACAAGATAATATAGAGATATGAAAATACATTATTTTTCGGGCGAGGCGTGGGAAGAGGAATTCGTGCGCACAAAACTTCCAAATGAAGAAATTATTTTCCACGAGGGTTCTATTGCTGCGTCTCCCGATTTTACTGACCCCGATGCGACTGTTCTTTGCCCATTTATAGAATCGCACATCGGCGAAGCCGAGCTCGCGCGATTCCCTGCACTGAAATTCATCGCGACTCGTTCGACTGGATTCGATCACATCGATCTCGCAGCGACAAAAGCGCACAACATCATTGTTTCGAATGTTCCTTTTTATGGAGAGAACACCGTCGCCGAGTTTGCTTTCGGACTGCTTCTCGCGCTCTCGCGCCGCATTATCGAAGCTGATGAAAGTGTCCGCCAAGGTCTCTTTTCACCCGTAGGGTTTCGTGGATTCGATCTCGCCGACAAGACCATCGGCGTTGTCGGCACCGGACACATCGGCGCACACATTATCCGTATGGCAAATGGTTTTGGTATGAAAGTCATCGGATTCGACGCGTATCCGAACACCGAACTCGCTCAGAAACTTGGATTCTCGTATGTCTCTCTCGAAGAATTGCTCGCTTCGTCTGACATCGTCACCATTCATGTCCCGTACAACAAAGACACCCACCACCTCATCAATAAAGAAAATATCGGAAATTTGAAAAAAGGTGCGTATCTTATTAACACCGCGCGCGGCGCGATCGTCGAGACCGAAGCGCTTATTGAAGCGCTGAAAAGCGGCATTCTCGCCGGCGCAGGACTCGATGTACTCGAAGAAGAAGGAGATATGGCGGATGAAATCGCACTTCTCACTAATCCGCATCCGAAGGAAGCAGAATTAAAAATCGCGCTCGAGAATCATTATCTTATCGATCATCCGCGCGTCATCGTCACGCCACATCTCGCATTCAACACAACAGAAGCCGTCGAACGCATCCTCGACACCACCATCGAAAACATCCGCGCCTTCTCTGCCGGCTCGCCCACCAACCTCGTCTCCTAAATATTTGACAACAAAACAGAGCCATGTATACTAGCGACAGATAATAGATCCTTGGCAGTAGTGGATAATCTAAGGTCGGAAAGGAGACGGTTATGAACAAGGAATTTTCTTTTTCTGTGATTAGAAAAGCATTGCTGACTTCTGATTTTGTCATAGCCGCCAGAATGTATGGTTCGTGGCTCTATGATGAAATGTCGGTAGACTGTGATATCGCTGTCTTGATTCCCAGTGTTTCAGGGTTGGTAGACAGCAATACCTATAGGCTTTTGTTGATTTTGCGAGATTATCTGGTCGCGGAAACTGGTAATGACATTGATCTTGTTCCTCACACCACGGATGAACTGGACGATGTGCGTTCTCCTTTGTGGTATCCGCGTTATAACCCTTCCTTAGTTTCGGGGAAAGTGGTCAAGGGAGAATTTGCAATATCTCCTATAACAAAGAGTGAGCAGAAATTTTCGTTTGCTGATCTGACGGCCTATGTTATTCACGACAATAGAACAATTTGCAGACGACAATTAGTTCGCTCCTTGCAGGGGGAAAGCGGAAGAATTTTTGTCAGCAAGTCATTGCATGGCGCGGGGAATGCTTTGACATTCCATGCCTGTCAAAAAAAGACAGAATATTTATGCTCGCCTTCTGACATCAATCAGAGCTTCGAAATATTGGACAGTGTGTATGGTGTTGATTCCAATCCTGCTCGCGCCTTTCTTCAAAGCTGTAAATACTCATTCGACTTTGAAAAGGGTCTTCTTTTGATGTCTTGGTACGAAAGTCTTGTTGCGATGGTCTTTGACAAGGCGAATACTCACTTATACCAGATGACTTGTCGCAGATTGCAACTTTCTTGATATTTCTTGTCCCCGCTGTTATTTTAATAGCGGGGACATTTTTTGAGAATTTATTAAATTAAATTATGCCTTTAATTGATCTGCATTTACATTCATATTATTCCGATGGAGAAGATGGACCAAATAAGTTGTTACGCTTAGCTATCGAAAAAAAAATATCCATTTTTTCTATAACGGATCATAACTTTATAGTACCAAAAGATGAAAAGTTTTTCAAAGAGGCCGAACTGAATGGAATAAAATTTGTACAAGGGATCGAAATATCATCTTTTGATGATAAAACAAAATCGTCTTTTCATATTTTAGGATATTCTAAAAATTTTGATACTTATAAAATGAATGCCGAACTTAAAAAAACAGTTGCAGGTTATAATGATCGGGCTAAAAAGATTATTCAAAAGTTGAATAAAAAATATCCAGGTCTGAATCTTAATTTTTACGATCTAAAAAAGAAAAATCCAGAAATTTATGTTAGTCGAAATACTATAGCAATTGAATTAAAAAGATTTCTTAAATCAGATGCTACAATCAAGGAACTATCAAAAGAAGTATTCGTCGAGGAAAAATCGGGCTGGATGCTTTCTCCAGAAGAAGCGATTCATTTAATCGTTCGTTTGGGAGGTACCCCTGTGTTAGCACATTCTGGTAGACTTTTTTCAAAAGATAAAAAAAAATTCGCGTCTATTCTAAGAAAATTTAAAGAGTATGGTTTACGAGGAATTGAAGTACGCTGTCCTAAACATTCAAAAGAAGAGATGTCAGGTCTTCTGAATTTGAGCCGCGAGTTTAAATTATTAGTAACCGCCGGTAGTGATTGGCATGGTCAAAATCGCTCATACTGTAAAATGCCAGGATTAAGGTGCCCTAAACGAGAATTAATAACGATAATAGATACTTTTGTACAAAAAAATAACCGCTAACCTAATTGCTTAGTTAGCGGTCATAGTATTTTCATTGTTCCTCGATTTTTGCCCCCAACAATTTGAGTTTCTCTACAACCTTGGCATACCCTCTTTCAAGATATTTGATGCCACTGATCTCACTCTCGCCGTTCGCGATAAGTGCGGCTACTACATAAGCAAATCCTGCTCGCAAATCAGGTATTTGCATCTTCCTACCGGAAAGAATTGTCAGTCCATGTACTATACAACTGTGTTGATAACCTCTACCAAGAAAGCGACACGACTTACTGCCGAGACAGTCTTTTGATAGAGATATGTTTGCTCCCATATCTCTTAGCATCTGTGTATACCCAAACCTATTCTCGTATACCGTTTCGTGGATTACAGACACCCCTTCGGATTGAGTTAACAGACTTACCAACATTGGCTGCCAGTCGGTAGAAAACCCAGGGAAGACATCCGTTTCTACATGGACGCAAGATAGGTGGGATTTAGATCTGAAAAATGTAATTCCCTGTTCTCCGACATCGAATCCTCCACCCACCTTTCTCACTACATTGAGCAGGGAAATCATGTCGCTCTGTCTCGCGTTCTGTATTTCCAGATGTCCATTTGTAACGATGGCAGCAATGGCGAAGGACGCTGCTTCTATCCTGTCAGGGATAATGTTATGGTTTGCCCCGGCGAGCTTTTCAACACCTTCAATAATAATCTTTCTGTCGGTATCAATGTGAACCAATGCTCCCATTTTTTGAAGAAGAAGGATCGTGTCGATGATTTCCGGCTCAACAGCAGCGTTTTTGATCACAGTAGTTCCCGTTGCGAGAACTGCAGTTAGCAGTATATTCTCTGTTGCACCGACACTAGGATAAGGTAACTCTATTACACATCCCTGAATTCTTGAAGACTTTGCATGATAACCATCCTCATTTTCTGTTATCTCGGCACCGAATGCTCTCAAGGCATTTACATGAAAATCAACTGGGCGTGAACCTATGTTACACCCGCCGGCCATGGGAACGAATGCTTCCTGTGCTCTGTAGAGAAGTGGGCCGATGACTAGAATAGGAATTCTGTTTGTTCCAGAATACTCGCTCTTAATTGCGATGTTTTTTATCTCCTTGGTTTGGACCAGAAGTGAATCCTCTCCTAACCATGTAGATTCCATCCCTAATTCTGATAGCATTTCCAGCACAGAAAATACTTCTTGATTTTTAGGAACATTATGCAGAGTACACGGTTCGTCAGTGAGGAGAGATGCTACCAATTGTTTAGTAACTGCGTTTTTTGCACCATCAAGTCTCACTACTCCTGACAGAGGTCTTCCTCCGTTAATGAGGTATTTCGTTGGCATTTGTTTGATTCTCCTTTCATTGGGTCATTTTCAAGGTTCAAAAGTCTAAAAAATAGAATAACATAACATCATAAATATCGCAAATTTATATTTTCTGAAAAATTGCAATTAATGTAATCTTGTGATGAAATAGAGATACTATGGCGCGGGAATCACGACCGCCCATCATCGCGGTGATGGGCCATATAGATCACGGCAAGTCGTCGCTCTTGGACTACATTCGGAAATCGAATGTTGTCGCGGGCGAGGCAGGCGGAATTACACAGCATGTTTCTGCGTATATCGCGTTGCATAATGACCGCCCAGTCACCTTTCTTGATACGCCCGGCCACGAGGCCTTCGAGGCGATCCGCGCGCGCGGCGCAGCCGCCGCGGATATCGCCATTCTCGTTGTTGCGGCAGATGAAGGTGTGATGCCGCAGACCACCGAGGCGCTCACAGCGATTAAAGATGCTGGCATCCCATTTGTTATTGCGATTACAAAGATAGACAAAAATAACGCAAACATCGAAAGAACGAAGACCTCGCTCCTCGAACATGAAATCTTCCTCGAAGATATGGGCGGCGACATTTCCTATATGCCCGTGTCGTCGAAGACCGGCGAGGGAGTGTCCGAACTTCTTGATCTAGTATTACTCACCGCAGATCTCGCTGAGATTACTGCCGACCATTCGGCGAGTGCGACCGGCTTCGTCCTCGAATCAACACAAGATCCAAAGCGTGGTTCTTCTGCCACCCTTATCGTGAAGGACGGCACGCTCACGCTCGATGGATTCGTCGTCGCAGGCGACGCGTATGCTCCTATACGATTCATCGAGGATTTCCGCGGGAAGAGAGTCGAGCGCGCACTGCCATCAGAGCCGGCGCGCATCTCGGGATTCTCTTCCCTCCCGCCTTCTGGGGCGCTTTTCAGTATTGTAAAAAATAAAAAAGAAGCAGAGGTGCTCGCTATAGAACATAAAGCATTCTCTTGTGCGTCAGAAACTATCGCGACAGCTGAAGGCATTACCGAACTTCCGCTCGTCGTGAAGGCGGATGTCGCCGGCTCGGTTGACGCCGTCATTCATGAACTCGCTAAGATTACCCACGAACGCGCTGCGGTGCGTATCGTTTCTTCGGGCGTTGGTAGCGTATCAGAAAGCGATATTAAAACCGCCCACGCATCGCACGGCACTATCATCTCGTTTAATGTCGGGACTGATGCTATCGCTCGCGAACTTGCCGACCGCGATGCAGTCAGCATTCTATCTTTCTCGATTATCTACGAACTATCGGCGAAAGTAAAAGAACTCCTCGAAAAATGTGTGCCTGCTCTCGCAATCGAAAAAGAACTTGGCCGTGCGAAGGTATTGAAAACCTTTTCTTCAGACGCGAAGAAACAGGTTCTCGGTTTGCGCTATATGTCGGGAATTCTCACTGTCGGAAATCAAATAAAGATACTTCGACACGACACCCAGATAGCGTGCGGTTCTATAACTAATCTTCAGCAGGCGCGCGCCGATGTAAAAGAAATAAAAGTTGAAGGCGATTTCGGCGCTGAAGTTGAAGCAAAAGAAAACGCAACCTATGGCGATGAGCTCGTCGCATTCATCGTGACCGAAGTATGATACCTCCTACTCGAAAGCCGGAACTGCGCAAACAAAGCAATCGTGCCGCCGAGATTGTCGCGCATGAAGCGGCGCAATTCATCGCACGCGAAGCAAGCAACGAATCACTTATCACCGTCATCCGCGCACAAAGCGTCGCCCACGGAGATCGTATGATGGTTTTCGTCAGCGTCTTCCCGGTCGAGAAAACGCGCGCCGCGCTCGCCTTCCTCGAGCACCAGCGCGAAGCATTCTCGGATTATTTAAAAGTGCATGCGCGCCTTCGCCTTCCGCGCATCGACTTCCTTCCTGACAACGGCGAAGAGAGCGGCCAATTAGTAAACGAACTATCGAGAGGCCAGGGCGGGAATTGAACCCGCGCATAGCGCTTTTGCAGAGCGCCGTGTTACCACTTCACCACCTGGCCCATAGTTAGAGAATAACAGAAATGTTACTATCATCAAAAGATGCCGAGGTGGCGGAATAGGTAGACGCACAGGACTTAAAATCCTGAGAGGGCCTAAAAACCTTCATGTGGGTTCGATTCCCACCCTCGGTACTAGAAAAATTTGTGGTCACAAATAATTCACTTGCCGTCGCAAGTGAATTTTCGCGACCCCGGCTCGCGGTTTTGCCTGCTGGCAAAACATCGCTGCGCCTCGCACAAGTAAAGAAACAGCATACTCTGTTTCTTTCATGTGCGCCCAGCAGGGCTCGGACCTGCGACCTTATCCTTAAGAGGGATCTGCTCTACCAACTGAGCTATGGGCGCTGAAGCGAGGATAAACAAATGTGAGTCCTATTACATTTGTTTACTCCGAGTGAAGCGCTCATATCGAGTCATCGAAGATATGGGCGCCTAAAGAAAAATATAGCAGAACATAGTATGATTTGAAAGTCGCCCTTCTGCGCGTAAAGCTTCGAAGGGCACGGCTGGGATGGCGAAATTGGTAGACGCACGAGCCCTAGGAGCTCGCGGGGCAACCCATGGAGGTTCGAGTCCTCTTCCCAGCACATCTTGACTTTATTATCGTTTCGTGCATTATAGGCACTAGATAAATAGGTGTTTGAAATCGTCAATAAATCAATCGAAACGCGCGAAAGCGCATAAAAAAGGAGCAAGGAAATGGTAAAAAAACCGTCTTTCTGGAAATTGGGGGCTGCTGTCTTTGGGATTCTTCTGGTTGTGATTGTGTTCTTGAACTTATTCACGGACTCAGTCGATATCTTCGGAGAGAAGCATGGTTTGGGAACGATAATGCTCTGCACTCTCTTGCTCTACACAGCGGCGAGTTTGCGCATTGTCGGTCCGAAAGAGCTGGGGTGTGTTCTGATCTTCGGCAGACCACTGAAGAATGTTTCTTCTGGTCTGGCCATTGTTCCGCTATGGATCTGCACACTGGTAACCGAAACGCGGCTCGTCATACAGGACGAACTTCCCGCGGAACCGGAAAAAATCTACCGTGGTAGCGAGGGGGATACTGAGGGTAGTACCGTGCCGCCGGAATTGCAAGCGCTCGGTATGAGACCGCCAATCAGGGTTACTTTCGCCGGTAGAAATGAGGCAAAAAATACAGCTCTTGGTCTGAACATCGATAAAGATGATCCATACGATAATCGCATGACCGAAGAAGTCGTGCCGGTGATTCGTTGGAAAATTGGTGACTTCAAAACTTTCTTGACAGTTATCGGTTCAGTCGATGAAGCAAGGAAACAGATGGAGGACACCTGCGTGAAGATGTTCACCGAAGAACTAACAAAGGTAAGCCCAGCAGTTGCTCTCCTCCGCATCAGCGAGTACAGCACCATTCTCCAGAATGCAATCGAAAAACTGGTGCGTGGCGACAATATCAATCCTGGTTGGGGTATTCATCTTGAGAGCGCCCAAATCAAGGCGATCAGATTTTCAAAGACGCTCAATGTCGCAGTTCAGAATGTTGTGGTACAAGAACGCCAAAAGAAAGCAAAAATCCTTGAAGGCCAAGGTCTCGGCGGGAGAGAACAAGCAATAATTGATGGTCGCACTGCGGGTCTACAAAAAATGATGACTGACCTGAAAGTGGAAGGTGAAGTTGTCCTTGGCGCTGAAACTGCTCGCGCTATTGCGGGAGAAGGCGACAAATCAAGTCAACGGACGATCATTGCTGGTTCTGGCGGTTTCTCCGATCTGATCGGTGCGGCCGTAGCCATTGGTGAAAGTTTGAAAGCTAAAAAAGGAGGCGAGAAATGATCTTGTCATGCATTTTTCTTGCCTTTCTAGTTGGCATCATTGTTTGGCGGATCATTCTGCCAAACATGAATCTCGCGCCAAAAGTCAAAGCTGGCAACGGAGTTTCTTCACCAACTGGTTCAACACTTCGTTCGATTATGGAAATAACGAAGGGAAATCTGTGGACCATTTTGTTTGCCATCGCCGCAGCGATTGTACTCTTCTTCGGTGTCTTCGGTTCTGCGCTAAAGACACCGAGCTTCTCAGAAGTTGGGGGCCTAGGCCATGCTAAATGGCTCTGGATCCTTATCCTCTGGGGGCTCGGTTATGGGCTCATCGCGTTCAATACTAAAGGAACGGCAGCGAAAACGCTGCAGAACATTCTGACGACTGTGGCAATTTCGCTCTTGGTGCTTGGATTGTTCACGAGCCAATGTTCTGGCCCGCGCACGGTTCCCCCTCCCCCGCAAGCGAATACAACTACTATTCCGCTCGCGTATGAATCACGATTGTCCTGGCAATTGATTTTGCCGCCTGGCGGAAAATCGGAACTCATTCGAGTTTCGCCTGACATGCGCCTTACGGTAAATGGGCGTGGAGCCGACCTTCATACCGTCTACGAGGATGGCCACGAAAGTGTCATCCCCGTGGAATCAAATGGTTCAAACCCTGCGGGAAAGAAAGTCGGTTCCTATGTAACAAACCGGCTGCAGAAAACAAATGTCGTTTACTGCAGCATTACCCCAAATTGAAGTTCTTTCTGTACAAAAAAGAAAAAGACCGCCCGGTTTACTTGGCGGTCTTTTTATTTGACTTTTCTATAGTCTCCTGTACTGTCTCTACTAGAAAACAGTTCTTTCAATCAGACAGAAACTCAAAAAAGGAGAAGTGAAATGAAAAAGATGTCACCAGAGATTGCTCGCATTATTGGGATTGTTTCCGCAGTTGCACCACTACTGATTATTTCCGTGATTGGATGGATGCTCGGTTCATTTTTGGCAGGTTTCTATGCCAGTGCTGTGTGGATCGGTGTCTATCTCGCATGGAACATCGGCATCATCGGGCAACAGGACTGGCAAGTCATCGAACGCTTCGGGCAATTCTACGAAGTGAAACTTCATGGATTTCGGCTCTATTGTATGCTCGGTCTTGTCGACAAAATAAAAGCAAGAGGCAATCTTCTCGAACGCAAAAGAGCGCTCTTCGAAGGTCTCTCGACGAACAATAAACCGAAAGAAATCGACTTCACCAATGGGTCGGCGCCGATCGAGGCCTATATGTGGTATAAGAACGGTCGCCCGAACGCGAACAACGACGAAGAAGTGAAGGAGGATATCATTGCCTACACTTACACGAACAAGGACCCAGAAGTTCGGGCTGTTCAGATCACCGAAGATCGGCTTCGACCGAAATTCCAAGAGATGGATATCGACACGGCTTCAAAAATGCGCGCAGTCATCGTCAACGGAGCGAAAGACGATATCGCGAGAGAGTTAAAACCGTATGGTCTGTATTTCTCTAAAGAACCGCCGATTGTCATCACTGACATCGGACTTACCGAAGATGCGAAGAAATTCCGGCAGGAACGGTTTCGCGGTCAAACAACAGCGGACGAAATCGCGAACGAAGCCGATGGATATCGCAGAGCAGTTGAAGCGATTATGCGACGCAAGAATCCTGACGGAACAGAAACCGAGGTATGCGACTTCGAAACCGCGGCAAGAATTTGGCGAGAACAACAGACCCGAAAGATGTTCGAGAAAACAAGGTCGAATATCACCGTCATTGCTGAGTCCGCAACAGGCGTCGTCAAGACATTCGACATCAATACGAAGAAAGGAGAATGAAATGCCCTTCATCTATGCAGTACTCATACTTCTCGCGGCCTTCTTTCTCATCATCGGCATCCGTATCTTTAACAGCACGAAGTTTGTAGGAACAGATGCTGGCATCGGAAAGATAATTTCATCGTTCACTCTGAAAGGAGTGTTCACGGTACTGTTCATCATCTCTGGCATAACGATCTTTTTCTGGAAACTCTATACTCCGGGACTGCAATCTTCACAAGTTGGAAGTTGGAGCTGGAACCGCTGGCCATGGATCCTCGTCTTATGGGGAATCGGATACGGACTCATCGCATTCAACGCGAAGACACTGGGGAAAGCGACTGGAACGCTGCAGAACATTCTGACGACTGTGGCAATTTCGCTCTTGGTGCTTGGATTGTTCACGAGCCAATGTTCTGGCCCGCGCACGGTTCCTGCCACACAAGCGAACACTACGAGCACAACTATTCCGCTCGCGAGTGCTCCGATTGCCGAATGGCCGACATTGACCATACCGGCAGCTGGAAAGTTAGAACTCATTGCACCACCGCACGGAATGCATGTTATGGTATACGGGCATAATGCCAACTTGCATACTGTGTACGCAGATGGGCATGAAAGCGTAATCCCTATTGAATCTGACGGATCAAATCCCGATGGTCCAGTAGTCAAAGAATATCTGACGAACAGGGTGAATGAGATAAATATTGTCTCAGTCGCTTACTCAACAAAAAAATGAAGTTCTTTTTGTTCTTAAAGTAAAAGACCGCCTAGTAAACTAGGAGGTCTTTTTTCTTTTTCTATTCCCTATGATGGCGACAATATCTTCTGGATTGTCCCTAAATCGAACGCGCCCATTGCGACATTAATGATGCCGTATGCGCCGAAGATGATGACAAGACCTATAAGACCCCAGAAGATTGCCATGCGGCCTTCCTCGCGTTTTGTTTTATCCCCTGCATTTGCAACAAACTCAAATACGCCCCATAGAAACACGACGAATGCTACCGCAGACAAAAGCAAGATCAATGGATTGATAATCTGCGCGGTAACCTTTGCAACGAATGAGTAGAGAGCGGGCATTACTGATTACTAAGCGTTATATGGTCTTTGCTGCCGGTGGAGTAACGGTGGCGTTGTTGAAGCTGACGGTGCCCGTAAGGACATTCACCAGACCCCAGACCGATACCATCACGAAGAAGCCGATAAGACCCCAGAGCATAAGGTTCTTGCTTTTTTCTTTCACCTCTTCATTATTGGCGCCAATGATAAAGGTCTCGAATGCGCCGTAGATGAAGACGATGAATGCGAGAGAGAAGATAACCGGAACGATAATGTTGTTAATAGTATTGATAATGAACGAGCCGGCATCAGAAATATTATTGACCGAAGTAGCGGCAGCGAGAGAAACAAGCGGTAAAGCGAACACAGCAAGTGCTAAAGAAGTTTGGATAAAAGTTTTTTTCATAGGGCAAATAAGCGATTAATGTAGTAATTGTAGCTTTTCTGTCGCGATGGTCAATGCGCTTTTAAGCAGCGTGTGGATAATCTTGCCAAAGCTACCAATTAGCTTTACAAACCCCAGTGAGGTGACCACCCCCTAGTCCGTAACAAACACCAGAATTACACTGAGAGAGTTCCGTGCATTCGGCACCATTAGGCAAGTTTGTAAGTCCGGAAGCACCCGGTCGAGTAATGGAGGTGCTGCTGAAGCCAATCGTACCAGTCAGGACATTCACGAGTCCCCAGACCGATGCCATCACGAAGAAACCGATAAGACCCCAAAGCATAAGATTCTTGCCTTTTGTCTTCACCTCGTCCGAAGTAGCTCCAACGATGAAGGTCTCGAATGCGCCGTAGACGAAGACGATGAACGCAACCGCGAAGAGAATCGGAACGACGAGATTGTTAATAATACCGATAATGAATGAGCCGGCATCAAAAACATTACCGATCGTGGTGGCAGCAAAAGAAACCAGCGGCAGGGCGAGTGCAGCGAGCGTTAAAGAAGTAAGAGCAAGGGTCTTTTTCATAAGGCAAATAAACGAATAATGTGGTAATTGTATTCCTTCTGCTGTATCGGTCAATACCCTTCTAGAAGGCGTGTGGATAGTCCTTTCATAATCAATTAATCTGGACGCACTTACCTCCGTCGGTGTTGTCTGTGCAATAAGAATTGCATGTGTACTCAGCTAACTTAGATGGATTATTGGCACTGTAATAATCAGATGCCTTGTAATCGCCACCATAAGATCCTGAACCTTCTTGGCAAACCCAGATATCGCCAGCACTACCATTATCTACAACGCAAAAACCAGTCGCCGAACATTTGAGGACATCAGAATCGCAATGCTTACCCCAATTTAAAAAGGAAGCTGGACAACACTTGGCCCCTACTGAGTCACATGATGTATCAGGTTTTGCCGCGTCGCCAGTACCACCCACGCCACTACTGTCATTGTCAGTATTGCCACCAACATTGCCACCCGACATAGGAGATGGTCCTGAACTACCTCCCCCCCTGCCGATGGTTGGAGGCGTCGGCGCATTCGCGGCGCCAAGGCCGAGCGTACTCGTAAATATACTGACAATTCCCCAGATGGAAAAGATGATAACAAGGCCAATGATGCCGTAGAGCGCGAATGTCTTCCCTTTTTCGCGTTCTGTTTCATTATCGGCATCTCGAATGAAATATTTATAAATGCCCCAGAGAAAGGTGGCGAATGCAAGCGCAATGAGCAAGGGAACGAGATACGAGTTGATGATATCGCTAATGCTCGTGTAGTAGCCCTCAATATATTTCGTGTCGATGCCAGTCGGAAAAACCTCAGCCGCGAATACCAAAAGCGGCGCGCTGAAAGATGCAAAAAGAACGAGAGGTGTGGCGAGGCGAAAGATTTTTTTCATAATATTTTATTAGTCAGTTGGGTATGACACTGGCGAATACGGTGCAGAATAGCCCCAGAGGTCAAGGGTGTTCACGACAATATTCACCAGCCCCCAGACCGAAATCATAACCGCAAACCCTATAAGCCCCCAGAGCATAAGCTGGTGACCCTTGGTCACTGCTCCCTCATCGCCTTTCGAGAAGATATATGCTTGAGCTATGCCGTATAAGAAGACAATAAAAGCAACAGCGAAGAGTACCGGCACCAAGACGCCGTTGATGAGATAGATGACATACATACCCAAGCACTCGATGTATGTATATCCATCTTGTAAACAAGCGCCAAAAGTGCCCCCAGAATCACCCGAACCAAAGTTGACTAATACTTTTATTGCGGCGTCGGCAGACGCAAAAGCAGGCGTGAGAAATGCGACGAGAGCGAGAGCGGTGCGAGTGATTGATTTCATATACGGTAAGTATGACACATCACGCGGCGGGCGCGATGCCGAGCGTGGATAACAATAAGTTTACGAACCCCCAGATCGAGAAGTATACGACCATGCCGAGAATGCCCCAGAAGATAAAATCACGGCCTTCTTTCAGTTTCTCTGTGTCCCCCTCGTTATTGATGAAGAAGTACTTCACAACGCCCCAGATGAAAACAAGAAATATAAGCGAACCGATGAGCGGTACGACAACGGTGTTGATAACACCGATGATGCCTTCGGAACCACTGCCGACAAATTGGGCGAATGTCATATCATCCTCCAGTAGAGAGCGCCGCCACAGTCGCTTGAATGCCGAGCGATATTGCCTGCGCGCCAAGCAGTATTAATGCTCCGACGACGGTCCAGAGGAGCGCATCTTTCGCTTTAGTAATTTCACCCGGCACGCCACGCGCAACGACGAAGAGATACCCGACATAAATGAGCATAAATATAACAACGATTGAGCCGATATAGACGACGAATTGCAGAATACTGGCGAGGAATGCAGATAGGCAATTGCCGTCGCCACTACTGCAATCAACGCCCTTGAGCGGATTGATGAGAAAGATAGGGTCTGAAGAAGGAGTATCACTTGCTGCGAACACTATACCAGCAGGCAGACAAGCGAAGATAAAAAACAAAACGATGACGAGATAACGCATATTATTTATGGTGAGCTTGTCGAATCATTATTGCAAGAGCGCGGTCAAAGAACGCTCGGCAGAAACGAGCGCAACAGAAAGCGATGAGCGACCGCTTATCACATCAGTAATCATACCCGAAAAGACAGCATCAGTATCGGCAGGCGTTGGGGATAGCCATCCTTTAGAATAGAGCGCCTCGGCATACGCGACCGCGGAAGCCGAGTCGGCTGGTACTGTCGCGAGTTCGTTTAAGACCACAGGTGCGAGCCCCGTCGCAGATACTGCGGCATTTTGTTCAGCCACATTCGTGAGAAGCACAGCGGTCTGATAGGCGCCCGATGAGTTATTCGCTCCGCGCGGAATCATAAATGCGTAGACGAGGCCGAAGGCGCTCTTTATAGTTGCGGTAGCTGGCTGTGGCAGAGGAGTAACGCTGAAGTTCAGATTCGGATTTGCCGTTTTGAAGAATTTTGCTTCAGAAGCGTAGCCAAGATAGAGCGCGAGGTCGCCATTCTGGAACATCTGCTGTGAATCCTGCAACGATGCGTTCCATGTATACGAGACCTTCGAAGGGTCGGCGAATTGCGTATAGAAGCCGAGCACTGACTCCCCCGATGGCACTCCGCTAGAAGTATTTGTACCGAGATTAGCAGTGAGCGTCCCGACGGAAGAATGCGAGGAAATCGGAACGCCTGCTTGTATAAAGAGCGCAGAGAGGATTCCTCGCGCATTATGCACATTGTCATAAGTACCGAGTGCGATAAGACCGCGCGTGATCTGTCGCGATGGCGAAAGGATTGCTACGCTCGGCACAAGACCCATCAAGGCCTCCCATGTAGTTGGCGGTTTCGCGATACCGCTCGAAGCGAGGATGGCGCGATTCGAGAAGAGGACGAGCGGATCAACAAGAAACGGTATTCCGTAATAGCCGCTAGGAGCAGCAAAAATACTCGCTTCTTCAATAAAGGTGTTCGCAAAGGCGGATGTCGAAAGCGATCCTGACGGTATCGGAGCGATGAACTTCGCAATTGAACGCAGTTCCTCTTGCGAAGCGAGAACGAGATCAGGAGCGAAGCCGGTAGCTATCGCAGAAGCGAGATCGCTCGCAAGCGTCGCGGAGTTCTTTCGCACATACGAAACATTCTTGAGAAGCGGTTCGGATTGTGCTGCAGCAGTTAAGGCGGACTGCATCTCTTCTGTCGGCAAGATGCCCCAAATAACAACTGTACCGACAGCATTCCTGCTGTTTCCGCTATTAGAATAGGTTGCGAAGACGAAAAGACCGACAAGAGCCGCAAAAATGAACACGCCGAACAAAATACCTTGGAATAAAGAAATTTTCATAATTATGGTGCAGTAAAAATAATGCCGTAATGATGCGGTCCAGCACGGAATGATTTCACTTTATGGAATCCGCCATTGATAAAGAGCTCCTCGGCGCTATGCTCGGTCACAACTTGTTCTGGCGCAGGACCCATACCGCCGTAACTGCCTGCCCAATCGATAACCATCAGCTTGCCGCCCAATTTCAGCACGCGCCGTATCTCTCCGATAAGCCCATCGCGATTCTCGATTTGGAAAAGCACATTGGCGAGGATGGCCGCGTCTAGCGAAGCATCGCGCAAATGCGTACCACCCAATTTCTCAATGTCGCCCCAGACCGTATCAATAATACTGTGATGCGAGAAATGCGTGTTGAGTTTCAAATGTTTGAGGATGTTTTCCTGCACATCAATCGCATATACCTTTCCGTCATAGCCGACGATAGCCGCTGCCGCGCGCGCATAATGACCAGAGCCCGCGCCGAAATCGCCGACTTTCATTCCCTCGCGCAGACCCAAATGCAGCACATTCTCTCTTGGAGAACTGAAAGAAGCATTCATACCTATAAAATACCATGCGCGGCCCGCTGCGGGCCGCGCAATCAACACCCATCAACACCCTTATAAAAATACCTTGATCTCCTATACCCACAACTGTGGACACTAAGTGTCTACAAGATTAGTTGGAGCTATAATAATTATATGGGGTACCGCGAAACAGGACTCGGCGCATATGTGCATGTTTGTAATCGCGGAGTAAAGAAGATGCCTATTTATCGTCACGAGACTGATTTGCGGCGTTTACATTCCCTCTTGTTCTATCTTAATCATAAAGAACCGATGCCGGATAATTGGACTAGAGATATTGAGGGAGGACTTAGTTCTCTGTCTTGGCCATCGTCATGGCAACCGCGCGAACCGATAGTGTCGATTCTTGCTTTTACACTTATGCCGAATCATTTTCATCTTTTTCTAAAAGAAATTACTGAAGGAGGGATCGCAAAATTCATGCATCGCGTTTCAATGGCGTATTCAAAGTTTATTAATCAAAAATACGGCGAAAGCGGACGTCTCTTTGAGGGTACATATAAATCACGAATTATTGAAGAAGAAACGGATTTCAAAAATCTTGCGGCGTATATTATGGTTAAAAATACTTTTGAATTATATCCTGGAGGATTAATGACCGCCTGCAGAGAATTTGAACCGGCATACGCGAGTGCGTTACATTATCCGTTTACCAGCTTAAAAGATTATGAACACTCTGAACACATATCGCCTATTTTAGACCGCGAACTTCTTGGTGAGCTCTTTGACAATTCTCACTCTTTTAAGAGTTTTGCTCAGGAATGTATGCTCCATCGACTTGACGAACTCACCGAGCATCATTTGTAGACACTAAGTGTCCACAATACTACAATAGGAAAATAAAAAAACCGCGAGGAATTAGGTTTTGTCTCTAGAGCTAGCGTTTCTGCTACTCCCAACCCAACACATCTCGCGGTTAACCGATATCAGCGTCCGCCAAGGTCTTTTCTCCAAATAATTTCCTTGGTAAGAGTTAGGGGTGGTCAATTCCCAACTCTGATAGAAACCAGAGTATCACAGCGCCACCAGCGATGCAATAGAGTCGCCCTCACGCATTTTCATAATGCGGACGCCCTGCGTCGCGCGGGAAAGGAGTGAAATCTCGGCAGCTGAAGTGCGAATCACCTGCCCTTTTTTAGAAACGACGACAATTTCTTCTTCTTTTAAATCGCCCACGATAACGCGCGCGCCGATAATCTCGCCGGTCTTCGGCGTTACCTCTGCGGTCTTGATGCCAGAGCCGCCGCGGCCCTGTACTTTATATTCAGAAATCTTAGTGCGCTTGCCGTACCCCTTGCTCATAATGACGAGAAGCGAGGCATCACGGACCGCGGCGGAAATCACTTCAGCAGAGACGACTCTGTCGCCTTTCTTTACCGCCATACCGCGCACCCCGCCGGCAGTGCGGCCCATCTCGCGCACTTCTTCTGCTTCAAATCGAATCGACTGTCCTTTCGCAGTCACGATAGAGACCGTATCGCCCTCGCCAGAGTGATGCGCGGAAACAAGTTTGTCGCCTTTCTTTAGATTAATCGCGATGATGCCTGAACGGCGAACATCAGAGAATGAACGCGCCGCTACACGCTTAACCGAGCCCTCTTCAGTTACGAAAACAATCGACGAAGCATCGAGCGCTGCGCCCTTCGGCACCGGCAAAATGGAAGTCACCTTCTCATCGCCTGCGAGCGCGAGGAAGTTCATTATGCTCTTACCTTTCGTGGCACGACGACCTTCAGGAATTTCATACATCTTGAGCTGATATGCTTTGCCGAAATCAGTGAAGAAAAGCAAATCGTTGTGTGCATTCGTCACGAGGAAATGCGTCACAATGTCTTCTTCCTTCGTAGCGATGTCCACCACGCCAACGCCGCCACGCTTCTGGCTCTTGTATTCGTTCGGATTCGTCCGCTTCACATACCCGCCTTGAGTTAAGAGAAGCATCGATTCTTCATCGGGCACAAGATCTTCAACAGAAATATTCTGTACGCCACCCTTCACGACGCGCGTACGGCGGTCATCGCCGTATTTCTCGGCAAGTTCACTGAGCTCTTGTTTTACCACAGCGAGAATCTTCGCCAGTGACGAAAGAATATCTTTCAATTTTTTTATAATCGCCTGTACTTCAGCGAGTTCGTCTTCAAGCTTTTTGCGTTCGAGGCCGGCGAGCTTCGAAAGACGCATCTCGAGAATCGCCGCCGACTGCAATACCGAAAAGCTAAACTTCTTCTGGAGCGCGAGCGATGCTGAAGGAATGTCCGCTGCCTTCTTGATTATCGCGATAACCTCATCAATATGATCGAGTGCTTTGCAGAGACCGAAGAGAATATGCTCGCGCGCCTCTGCTTGTCGCAGATCATATTCGGTACGACGCTTCACGACTTCCTGACGGTGCTTCACAAAATGCCCGAGCATACCGACGAGCGAGAGCATCTCCGGCACACCGTCCACGAGTGCGAGCATATTATAGTGGAAGGTGCTTTCGAGCTCTGTATGTTTGTACAATGCGTTCAAGACCGCTTGTGGATGTGCTGTACTCTTCAACTCCACGACCACACGAATGTCCGAAGTTGATTCATCGCGCAAGTCGCGAATGCCTTCTAGTTTCTTCTCTTGTACCAAGTCTGCGATGCGCGCAATAAGCTCGCTTTTATTCACGCGATATGGAATCGAAGTAATGATGATGCTCGAGTCCTTCTTCCCATCGTCAATAATCTCCGCTTCACCGCGCACCACCACCGGTCCCTTCCCTGAGCCATAAGCATGCTTAATATCCGCATTATTAAAAGCGACACCCCCAAGCGGAAAATCAGGACCTTTTACGAATTGGAGCAAGTCATCAGTAGTCGCATCAGGATTCTCGATGAGATGAATGGTGGCAGCGACTACTTCGCGGAGATTGTGCGGCGGAATGTTAGTAGCCATGCCTACGGCGATGCCTAGCGTGCCATTGAGGAGAAGATTGGGCAATGCAGACGGAAGTACATGCGGCTCCTCGCGCGTTGCATCATAGTTCGGATTCCATCTGACGGTCTCCTTCTCGAGATCTAAGAGAAGCGCTTCGCCAATGCGCGACATCTTCGCTTCGGTATAACGCATCGCGGCCGGCGAATCGCCGTCGATAGAACCAAAGTTGCCCTGCCCCAACACGAGCGGGTAGCGATAAGAAAATGTCTGCGCCATTTTAGCCATCGAGTCATACACTGCGACATCGCCATGCGGGTGATATTTACCAAGTACTTCGCCGACTACCGTTGCGCTCTTACGAAACTTCCCGCCGGGCATAAGCCCCATATCCTTCATCGCATAAAGAATGCGTCGATGTACCGGTTTCAATCCGTCGCGCACATCGGGCAAAGCGCGGGCGGTGATAACCGTCATCGCATAGTCGATGTAAGATTGTCGCATCTCGGCGACAATCGGCTGATCGATGACATTCGCGGCTCCGCCAGCTGGCGGATATGCCGCCGCGTCATCTCCTTTTTCCTGCTTACCGCGCGCCATAATTGAAAATTTAAAAGTTTAAATATTTAAATATCAGAACGGTATCGTCGTCTGTTCTGCCTTCCTCACTGGACGCGTTGAAGACGCAGTGTCGACAATTTCGATGTGCGCCGACGCATTTTTATTCTGAAGCGCTGCAGCGGCGCCAGCAATCCCGCTACTAGCGGAATCATAACCGCTCCCGCCACTAGTGGTCTCAATACCTCCTTGTACACCTGCATCTGCAAACGAGGTTCCGCGAACCGCGAAGGATCCTGTCGCAAGAGAGCCCGCAAACCACACAAAAGCGATGAGTGCGCTCACGCCCGCAGCGCTCGCGAAAGCAATGCGCTTCCGAATATGGTGCGGTTTCTGTTTTGCGTTTTCGATATGTTCAAAGATGGTTCTCATATCTGTTAAGGCGTTAATACCAGTATACTCCCATCGCGACCGATAAGATCTTTCTTCTTTAAGGTGAGTTTGTCTACTTTCTCGCTACCGTTCCCTGCTTCTTTCAAGAATGCTTCAAGCGCTTTTGACTGTCCGATACCACTCCAATGCATCGGTATGATAATCTTCGGCTCGAGCGAGACCGCGAGCTCGTGCGCCTTTGCAGGAGAGAGAACGCCATCGTCCCCAATCGGCACGAAGAGCACATCTATTTCATCGATATTCTCTCGCGCTTCTTTCGATAATTCTGCATCAGAAAGTGCTCCAAGATGTACGAGCGTCATATCTTCAAGTTCGACACTATATATTGTATTGACAAAACTTGGGGGTGAAACCCCCAAGTGATCTTTCGTAAGACCATAGTTGCTCTTAGAAAGGAATCCTTGGATAACAACGCCGGCGCGCTCGTATTCGCCGGGACCGGTAATAGCAAACGGTTTTTTGCCTGGCCTGAGTTTATTCGAAGGGTCGCCATACGCCACTTCTTCTACGCCATTCATATCCGGATGATCACGCGAAACGAGTGCAATATCCGCACCGAAGCGCACGGCGGGCATTGCCGACTTCTTGCTAATAGGGTCGAAAACAAGCGTTAAATCACCGAAAGTAATCTTGAAACATTGCCCGCCGTGATGCGTGATAACCATAGGTATATTCTAGCATAAAACGCGCCCGCGCGCTGGCTATTGCAAATAAAACTGACCTCTGATATATTCATAGGCAGACCATCTGTTCTCATTGAGGAAGGGTGCTCAAAACACAACGCGTAACATGCGCGCCAAACTGGTAAATGAGCTCACCCCTCAATCAAGAACCGATGTCTGATAGATCTTCGGCGTAATCGGGGAAGGAATTCATCCTCGACAACCGCTCACGCGCAAAAGGCCCGCCGAAAGGAGGGCCTTCGTTTTTTTATATACTATGCTATAGTCCACTCGTTGCGTGCAGAGAACTAGATGTTGGCTAACACTGTATTAAAGGTTCGACCTTTGGCCCAAATTTCTTAAGGTCGAACCTTAACAGCACCATCTTCGAAAATCCGCACCGCTTTATATATATGTCTGAAGGTAAGAAGTCCGTTCCGTTGCCGACCATTCATCTCGCTGAAAGCCACCCGATGGCCAGTTTTATTGATGCTATCCCGATGCCGCCTATAACAAGCGACCTCGTTGAAGGCACTATTATTGCGATTAGCCGTGGTCGTGTGTATGTCGATTTGCCGCCCTTTGGCACCGGCATTATTTACGGACGCGAATACCTCAACGCCGCTGATGTATTGCGCAAAGCGAACCCGGGCGACACGATTAGTGCAAAGGTCATTGATCCAGCTGGTCGTGATGGGTATATAGAGCTTTCTCTTAAAGAGGCGCGCCAGGCAGCTATCTGGGGCGAGGCCGAAACCGCTATCCTCTCGCAGACGCCCTACTCGCTCATTGTTGAAGAAGCGAACAAAGGCGGACTTATTCTCTCATGGCAAGGTATTCAGGGATTCCTTCCTGCATCACAGCTCGCGAAGGAACATTATCCTCGCGTACCAGAAGGCGATAAAGACAAGATCCTCGGCGAACTGATACAATTGGTTGGCCACCCACTTTCCGTACGCATCATCACTGCCGATGCAAAAGAAGGAAAACTTATCTTCTCAGAACGCACTGAAAACGAGGATGAGGAGAAAGCATCGATTATCGACAAATACCAAGTAGGCGATATCGCTGATGGCGAAGTAACGGGTGTTGTTGATTTCGGCGTCTTCGTGAAGCTCGAACAAGGTCTCGAAGGTCTCGCACACATCAGCGAACTCGATTGGGGTCTCGTCGAGAATCCTCACACGCTCTTCGCGGTCGGCGACGCGGTGAAGGTCAAGATAATTGAAATCAAAGACGGAAAGATTTCTCTCTCTATTAAGGCATTGAAGGAAAATCCGTGGCACACTGCTGCTGATCGCTACAAGAAGGATATGGTAGTGCCGGGCGTTGTTATTAAATACAACAAACACGGCGCGCTCGCTTCTATTGAAGAAGGGGTTGCCGGATTGGTGCATGTGAGCGAATTCGAATCGCCGGCAGCACTGCGCGAGACGCTTGAACTTGGGAAAACCTATCCCTTCACGATTGCTCTATTCGAACCAAAAGAACAGCGCATGACACTGACTTACACGGCGAAGAAAAAATAAAAGAACAATCGGAGGCCTGATTTCTTTGTACCGCACTTGTATCTGTTTGTCTGCACTAAAATCTGTGGACGCCTGGCGTCCACAAAGCGAAGCAATGTTAGGATGAAAATATGCGAAAAGAGGAATTTGCAACTGGTTCATATGTACATATAGTGAAGCGTGGAATACGCGGGTTGCCGATTGTTCGTGACGAAATTGACCGATTTCGGTTTTTGCTCATGCTCGCCCATTTCAATGATCAATTCATGTCTCTGAATTGGTATCGTGATTTAAAAGATGAGAATTTGCATAATTCTCTGCTGCGTCCGTCACACTGGCCGGCGCAAGAACGCCTTGTAAACATTATTGCGTTTTGTCTTGTTGAAAATCATTTCCATTTAATTCTACAGGAACTTGCTGAAGGCAACATTGCTCGATTTATGCATCGACTTGGTACTGGAATGGCTAAACGGTTCAATGAACGATACGGCGAGCATGGTGCGTTATTTCAGGGACCTTATCGTGCAATAACAATTGACGACGACCGTTATTTTCGTTATGTAAGTGCCTATGTGCAAGTAAAAAATGCCATTGATATGTATCCCGGCGGAAAGGATATCATTAAAAATGATTTTAATCGCACATACAATTGGATATGTTCTTATCCGTACTCAAGTATTGGGGACTATACTGGCGATTTCAATAGAACGATTGTAGATACAACATTTCTTTCCTCATTGTTTACACCTGGCGAATATCGAGAATTTGCAAAAGATGTAATTCTCGGACGCTATCAACCTGACGACATAGACAAGAAACATCAATCAAAATTCTTTGATTAATCCTGTGGACGCCAGGCGTCCACAATTATGATTACATTATTTTGTGTTCGCAAACTGCGTGGCAAATTCGATACCTTCTACAATGAAAAGGCGCGCGGATTCGACAGCTTTTTTTAGAACTTTTTTAAAAGCGACTTCTTCGCTCGGTTTCCATTTACCAATAACGAGTTTAATAACTCTTTCTTCACCGATTACTTTCTTCGCTTGATTCTTCTTCCCTATTGCCGAGATGCCGACACGCAAACGCGCGAAATCCTTCGTTTTTATCGCGCGCATAATGCTCTCCACGCCTTTGTGTCCGCCACTCCCGCGGCCGAATACTATTTTTATAGTACCGAGCGGTAAGTCCAAGTCATCATGAATAACGAGAAGACCTTTTGCCGCCTTCGACGATTTTACAAACGCACTGACGGCCCTGCCGGAGTTATTCATCATCGTCTCTGGAAGAACGAGAGTTACATTTTCCTTTCCTATCGCGCCCTTGCTCACGAGTGCATTGCTTGTTTTATTAAAAACAAACTCATCAAGGCCTTCTTGTTTCGCGAGAAGCTCGACCACATTCCTGCCAGCATTATGCCGCGTCTTTTCATACTCTTTCAACGGATTCCCCAACCCAACAATAACGAGTGCCATACGCGTATGATAGCAGAAAACTTGCATCGCGAAAACGCGCGCGTACAATGCACGATATGAAAGATATTGGAAAAGGTTTTCTGAAAGATCTTTTCACGCTCGCGCTCCTTATTGTTCTCGTGGTCATCCCGATTCGCGTTTTTATTATCTCGCCGTTTGTTGTTGATGGAGAATCGATGCATCCGACATTCGAAAATCTCGATTACCTTATTGTCGACGAACTTCTATATCGTTTCAGCGCACCCGCACGCGGTGATGTGATTGTCTTCCGTTATCCGGACAATCCTTCTATCTTCTACATTAAACGCATTATCGGTCTTCCTGGCGAAACCATCTCCATTAATCATGGTGCGATTACCGTTACAACTACCGCTGGGGAAAATCTCACGCTTACTGAACCATACATAGTGAACGAAGACGCAACTTACACTAAGAATGTGTCTCTCAACCCAGAAGAATATTTCGTTATGGGCGACAACCGCCCAAAAAGTTCCGATTCGCGCGTCTGGGGTCCTTTGCCTAAAAAAGACATTATTGGCCGTGTTGATCTGCGGCTTCTGCCGATTTCTCATGGCGGTTTATTCCCAGGTATCGCAACTTATTCGTCAGCAACCTCAAGTCAAACGACGCCTACAGCACTATGATGCGCGGAACCATTCCGGCAGAAGAACTTTTCACGAAATCGTATGCCATAGGCCAGTATTACGGCTTTACGCCATTATCAACGCTTACTGCTCGGAAACGCGGTACGGCCCGCCAGCCGGCAGATGTAAAATCAAATGTACAAACAGTGTTCAACAATCTCGTACACGACCCTGTTGCTGATACGGTCATACACTTCTTGAAGCAGTGCCAGAACATCGAATGCGCGCCGACTCCGCAGCAGCCGCTATTTATCTGGCACACCAATATGGCGCCGGGCCGCCCTGCACAGAAAAAAGTAACCCTGCAATTCCACGCATTTGGTACTGATCGCGCTATTGCAGACACAGTCGTCATTCGTGCAATTCTCGCGCTCTCTCACGATCTCTTCCATGAAGATCCGATTGTTCGTGTTAATTCTATGGGCGATAAAGAAACTCGCGCGCGCTACGCGCGCGAACTCGGCGTCTTTTTCAAAAAACGCGCGAACATACTCCCTGAAGAATGTCTGAACTGTGCCAGACGCGATGTACTCGAAGCCGCTGAATTCGCTCTCGCGAACGGATGTGCAGATGATTTGCCCGCGCCAACCGAGCATCTCTCGGACGCAAGCCGAAAGCGTTTTGAAGATCTTCTTGAATATCTCGAAATGACAGAAACGCCCTACGAACTTGCGCGCCATCTTATCAATCGCGGACCGGTCTGGGGCGATATTTGTTTTGAGTTTATAGCCGGCGGACAGCGCGTCGCCTGGGGTTCGCGTTATAGCGACCTCACGCGCCACTTCTTTCCTAGTGCGCCTTTCAGCGCAACTGGCGCCATGCTTCAGATAGGAAGTGAAGGAGCAATAGTGAATCCTGTTCGGCCAAGGAAAGCAACTAATACACGACCGCGATTCTCTTTCGTCCATATTGGTAATGAGGCGAAACGGCTCTCGATACGCCTCGCCGAGGATTTCAAACGAGCTCGCATTTCTCTCACACAGGATATCGGTATAGAATCACTCACCGAACAGCTCCATCTCGCCGAGCGGCGAGAGAGTCCGTATCTCCTTATTATGGGACGCAAAGAAGCGCTTGAGGGTTCGGCAATTCTGCGCAATCGCCAAACGCAAGAAGAAACCGTCCTCCCGCTCATCGGTCTTATTGATCGCCTCAAAACATTCGTATAGACAACTATAACCTCAATGTGCTAGAGTTCTTCTACTATGACAGCCGGAACACGAGTTGAAGTCCAAGTCGGAAAGAACGAAAGTTCGACCGCGCTTATTCGCCGTTTTACGCGCCGCGCGCAGGGGCTCGGACTCGTACGCGAAATACGCGACAACCGCTACTGGCATCGCACGAAGTCGAAGAATGTCGGCCACAAGCGCGCGCTCATTAATAAGGTTCGCCGCGAGAATTACAACGAGCTCGTAAAGCTTGGGAAGATTGATCCGGCAGCGAAGAAGACGCGCGGGAAGGGCGGCAAGAAATAATGAGTGTCGACATAAAGAACAACACGCGGCGCCGTCTGACGGCGCCGCGAAACGCATTTTCAATACTCGCGAAAGAAGTGCTTCCCCAGTGGGACATCTCGCTCGTTTTTGTCGGACCAAAAAAAGCAAAAACACTCAACGAAACATTACGCAACAAGACATACATTCCGAATGTTCTTTCGTATGCAGTTGGCGACAAAAACGGCGAAATTTTTATTTGTCTCCACGAAGCCGCGAAACAAGCTCCTGCTTACAATTTGAACCTTACATCTTACACCTTGCTTTTATTTATCCACGGTTTATTACATCTCAAAGGGTGGGCACATGGTGTTAAGATGGAGAGATGCGAACAAAAACTGTTGGCGCGATTTGTTTGTTCTTATGTCGCGACGAGTAGCAACCGGAATCGATATCGGCACCTACCAGATAAAAATGGTCGTGGTCGAGGAACTCACAGATAAACGCAGCGGTGCGCGGCAATTGCATATTATTGGTACCGGTCTTGCTGAATCAAAGGGCTTGCGGCACGGGTATATCGTCAATAAAGAAGAGGTTTCCATTTGCATTGCAAAAGCGAAGCAGCAAGCAGAGGCGTCTGCTCGTTTACCGATACGATCCGGATTCCTCGCTATCGGCGGTATCTCGCTCGACGAGGCGCACGCGACCGGCTCGGCGATTATCTCGCGCGCCGACCAAGAGATAACAGCGCTTGATATTGAGAAAGCTGGAAAGGCGGCGCGCGAAGCGGCGGCGCCTGGTTTTCTTAATCGACATGTGCTCCACAGCATCCCGCTTGAATATCGCGTTGATAATACCAAAGTGCTCGGCGATCCGCTCGGTATGAAAGGTGTTCGGCTTGAAGTTGATTATCTTTTCGTTACCTGTCTCGCCCAACACGAAGATGCGCTCGCAAAAGCAGTCGAAGACACCAACATTGAAATCATTGACCAAATGGCTTCCCCACTCGCTGGTTCTTATGTCCTCCTTGAGGGCGATCAAAAGATGAAAGGATGTGTGCTCGCGAATATCGGCTCGGAGACCGTCTCTATCGTTGTTTACGACGAAGGCATTCCCGTATCAGTAAAAGTATTTCCTATGGGGTCTGGGCACATTACCGATGATATCGCACTTGGATTCCGTATCTCGCTTGAAGAGGCCGAGCGCGTTAAGCTCGGACGATTGTCAGGACAAATGTATCCGCGTAAAAAAGTTGATGACATTATTGCGAGCCGTCTCGCTACGATGTTCGCGCTCATCGATAAACATCTGAAATCGCTCAACCGTCGTGGCCCATTACCGGCCGGCATTATTATTTCGGGCGGCGGTGCGGGCATTGGTTCTATCAGCGATATTGCGAAGGGCTCGTTGAAACTGCCTGCGCGCCTCGCCGAGTTCCGCATTTCTATTGATACAAAAATCCGCGATGCAACATGGGCGGTTGCGTACGGACTCGCACTCTGGGGACTCACAGGCGACACGATTGCCCCGAAAAAAAGTATCGCCGCGACATTCGTGAAGTTTTTTCGCCAATTCTTGCCTTGAACGGTTCAAATACCGACACATGAGCCGTTTAGTAGCTAAATGGCGAATGTCTCTATTTCCCGCCATTCTCACAAAATGTGGAATTTATGAGGTAGAATACACGCATGAACCCCTACAAGGATTTTAAGGAAAGATTTAAATTACTGGCGAGTAAACATCGACATCTAGTAGTGAATACCTTGTCTAATATCTTTACGATGAGACTAATCGGCAATAAAACTCATGGTGATTTGGCAGAAATAGGCATTGCTGAATTTATTAATCAGTTTATGTATGACTTTAAAAGCATACATGTCGGGAAAGATCTCTTCAGAGCGAAAGAACACGAAGAGGATATTGTGATTATTAACGAGGTCACGAAGTCAGAATTTCCAGTGAGCTTAAAAGCCTATGGAGATGGACCTTTACAACTTTCTACAGATAGCGACCAAAAAATGTTCCCCTACCTTGAAAAACAAGGGAAAAATATCACAAGCAAAAAGAAGATGGCAGAAATTTTTGCATCGTCAGCATTTTCTGAATTTAACAACATAAATGTTATGCCGCTTATTTACAATGAGAAAAAGAAACAATGCAACATAATGATTTTTGATCACGAGAAAACAATTAAACAAACTGCACGGATTTTGTATATCGGAAATGGAGAAAGTTTCGGAGGTAAGAAGACTGGCAAATCCAGAATGCACCCAATTTTCATGTTTTTGGATGATAAAAACAACTATATTTGTGAAGTTCGTTATGGTGGAGCATCAGCAAACGCCCTTCAAAGAGGACTCTGGACACACACAAGAAATGCGATTTCATTTTTTGACAGTCTGACAAATGGTTGGATCGATTATTCTCATAATCACACTTTAGTAAAGTTATTCAGTCTTGCGTTGAACAGCACTGAAGAGGGTCATAAAGAAGCAAATATAATTTTGCAAAAAGATATCGATAGGTTGAAAAAATTATAACATGCAGAAGACACTATTCAATGAAAAAGATTTTTCTGATGTAAAAACTCAAGGCATTAAATATGCTGGCTCCAAACTCAAAATAATTCCTTATATTTTAGAAAGCATTAAAGATCTAGAAATCAAAACGATACTAGACGGATTTAGCGGTTCAACCAGAGTAAGCCAAGCTTTTGCTCAAGCTGGTTACAATGTTGTCTCTAACGATATTTCCCATTGGTCTGAAGTATGCGCAAAGTGTTTCTTGTTGCATAATAAAGATAAAAAATACTATCAAGATATAATTAATGATCTTAACTACCTCAAGGGTCACGATGGATGGTTTACAACTCATTATGGAGGAAACGAGGTGATGGATGAAAAAAGACCATTCCAGATTAAAAATACAAGAAAGCTGGACGCAATAAGAGATCGAATTGAGGAATTGAAACTAAATGATATCGATAAATCCGTTATTTTGACGAGCTTGCTTTTTGCACTAGACGCAGTAGATAGCACACTAGGACATTTTGTATCATACCTTTCCGAATGGTCTAATCGATCTTACAACAATCTTTTTCTAAAGCTCCCTGAGCTTAAAGAAACAATCGGCAACCATAAAGTATTCAGAAAAGATATTTTTAAGGTCATCGAGAATAACTCTTTTGATCTTGCTTATTTTGACCCTCCTTATGGCTCCAATAACGAAAAAATGCCGCCAAGTAGAGTTAGATATTCGTCCTATTATCATATATGGACATCAGTAATTAAGCACGATAAACCAGCACTTTTTGGTAAAGTGAACAGAAGAGAAGATACTAGAGATTTAGTTTCAGCTTCCATATTTGAGGAGTTCAGAAAAAATAATGATGGAAATTTTATTGCTATGGAAGCAATTAGAACGCTTATTAAAAATACCAAAGCAAAATACATATTGCTTTCTTATAGTTCCGGAGGAAGGGCAACAAAAAAAGAGCTTGAGACAATCCTTAATGAAACTGGGAAAATTCTAAAAATAATTGAAATAGATTATAAGAAAAACATTATGGCTAGTATGTGTTGGACAAATGAGTGGTTAAATTCAAATGATGCACACAAAGAATATCTTTTCTTGATGGAAAAACTTCCTCAAAGTAATGTCTTTTTCATAGAAAGCACTCTGCAAGGAGAGTTTATTAATAAAGCACTACCAATTCTTACTTCATGAGTGACTTTTTGTTTTAGCAAGGCATTGAGTAACAGTTTGTATCCTTAGATTGTCAATATTTGCATCTAACCTGCTTCTGTTATCATAGCTGAAGTTCACTATTTATATCTTCTATATTTTATGTCAAAACGCATTGAACCAGAGATTGAGACATTCGCACGAATTCGCGTAGTCGGCGTGGGCGGCTCTGGGAAAAATGCGGTCAATCACATGATTGATTCTAAGGTCCGCGGCGTTGAGTTCATCGCCGTTAACTCCGATGCGCAGGACCTCCATCGCTCGCTCGCCAAGAGGAAGATACACATCGGCAAGAATCTCACGCGCGGACTCGGTACCGGTATGAATCCCGAACTCGGCAGGCGCGCCGCAGAAGAAACACGACAGGAGATTCAAGAAGCTCTCTCTGGAAGCGATATGGTGTTCATCACCTGCGGTATGGGCGGAGGAACCGGCACAGGAGCCGCCGGCGTCATCGCGAAGATAGCGAAAGAAGTCGGCGCGCTCGTTATCGCCGTCGTAACAAAACCATTTTCTTTTGAAGGAGCACAACGAAAAGATATCGCAGAGAATGGCCTCGCCGAATTGAAAAAAGAAGTCGATGCCTACATCGTCATTCCGAATGACAAACTACTCGCTATTGTTGATAAAAACACTTCGGCAAAGAACGCTTTCGCTCTCTGCGATGAAATCTTGCGCCAAGCAGTCGAAGGCGTTTCCGATATCATTACGACACCTGGCGATATCAATACCGATTTCAATGATATTAAAGCGATTATGGAAGGCGCCGGCCCAGCACTTATGGGTATCGGCATCGCTGATGGTGATGACCGAGCGCGAGAGGCGGCTAATCAGGCAGTCAATTCCCCACTTCTTGATGTCTCGATCAGTGGTGCTAAAGGCATTCTCTTCGTCGTTGCTGGTTCTGACGATCTCGGCATTATGGAGGTGCAGGAGGCCGCGAAGGTCATTAGCGAATCCGTCGACAAGAGCGCGAAGATTATCTTCGGTATTATGCATGACGATAAGCTTAAAAAAGGACAAATTCGTATTATTGTCATAGCGACCGGCTTCCCTGAGAGCCCCGCGAGTGTGTCGCATTCCGCACTCGAACGCTCGCTTTTCTCACTACCTGCAGAACGGCACGAAGAAGAACGCGGCCGCATTTATCATGAAATCCTAAAACGCGAAGAAAAAAAAGATGGAAAGATGGAAAATACGCAAAAAAAAGCTGACCTTGATCTTAGCGAATCCGTCATAGATGGAAAGGATAATGAGCCAATCGTGACTGCATTGCCCCATAAACACGAAGATATTCCAATTGTTCCTGAAGACGATAATGCATGGGGTGCAATTCCCTCATTCTTGCGCAGACACAAGAAATAAAGTGATAAGATAGAGGTTATGAATGACCTCATTATTATTGGCGGCGGGCCTGCGGGTATCGCTGCGGGCGTGTATGCAGCGCGGAAACATCTGAAGACGATTCTTATCTCGGGAGAGATTGGCGGACAATCGATTGTATCAGATGATATAGAAAATTGGATCGGCACGCCGAAAGTGAGCGGTGCTGACCTCGCGAAATCGCTACGCGCGCATCTTGATGCAGTGAAATGCGATATCGTAAAGTTAGCGCTTGGCGAGCGAGTTGTCTCGCTAGAATCACTTGGCGGTGAAACCCACAAGTTGCTTGGGGGTTTCACCGCCAAAACGAAATCGGGGAAAGACTTCTCTGCGAAAGCTATACTCATCGCCTCGGGCGCGCGCCGCCGGAAGCTTGATGTCCCCGGTGCCGATAAGTTTGAAAATAAAGGCGTAACCTACTGCGCTTCCTGCGATGGTCTTCTCTTCGCAGACAAAGATGTCGCGGTCATCGGAGGCGGTAATGCCGGCTTCGAGACCGCGCTCCAGCTCCTCGCCTATGCAAAGTCAGTAACGCTTATCCATCGACATCAGGAGTTTAAGGCCGATCCTGTCTCTGTTGAAAAAGCTCTCGCCCACTCGGCTATGAGCGTGATTCGGAATGCCGAACCGGTTGAAGTGATGGGCAAACAATTTGTGACTGGTCTGAAATATAAAGATGTCATTTCAGAAGAAGTGAAAGAACTCGCGGTCTCTGGCATCTTCGTCGAAGCGGGCGTGATGCCGAACACTGATTTTGCCGAAGGACTTGTCGAGTTCGATTCGGTGAAGCGCGTAAAGACCGACCCGCGCACCCAGCGCACGAGCGTCGAGGGCATCTGGGCAGCTGGCGACTGCACCGACGAACTCTACCATCAGAACAACATCGCCGCCGGCGACGGCGTTAAAGCGGCAGAAGATATCTATCTTTGGATAAAGAAACACTAAAAGTGACAAATGTGACACAAGAATGAGATACTCGTGTATCGCTTTATTACAGATCAATTAATTTTTTATCCAAACATCAGAAATTCTGGTTTGAATATAAGCAAAATCCCAATCATTAACATTACGAGTCCGCCAATAAGTCGTGCAATTCTTGCATATTTGGTCGTGATTCCTGTCATTTCTAATGTAATCATAGCAACAAAGAAGACAAACAAATCATCTAGCATGAAGAAGAAAATATATATCGCTATATAAAGGTAATACTGCAAACCATTCATTTGGTTCAACGATAAAACTTGCGTATATATCGCTGGTAATCCAGCAGAACAAATAAGTTCAACTAAATTAACGACAAAAGCTAAAACAATTATTCCTCCAATTGCAAGCCATAAACTATTCTGTTGAACTATCAACCTAATCTTTTCGAAAGTTTTTTGTCTTTTCTCGTCACCGACCACTTTACATCCACTAATTTTGTTAAATAAAAATTCTTTTATGCTGTAGCCACCACCTAAAAGAGCTAAGATGCCAATTGATATTCTGAACCAGATAACAAATCCTAAAAATAATATCAAGTTGAGCCAAGCTGCCATAAATAGGAAGTAAACGGAAGCCGAAGCAGTAATGAATATTGTCCCCAAAATCCACATTCTTTTCCTATTGTTCATTCCCAATAACAAACTAATTAAAAATAAAAGCGTCCACATCGCACATGGATTAAATCCGTCTAATAGACCCATGACTATAGTCAGTATAGGTAACGAAAAACTTACAGCATCAATTTCACCAATGATAGGCAGTTTTATTATTTTTTCTGTAAAAACATTTCCAGTATTTTCATTTTTTAATTCTTGTACGATTTCTTTTTCTTTAATCCCAACAATAGAAGCGATTGGATCCGAACATTTATGAATGGAACATTCAGCAACTTTTTGTTTAATTTCTTTTGAAGTAATTCCATCAGCATAACCAACAAAATGGTGACCGCCTATAATTAAAAACGGCACACCATCCACGCCAACTCCTAATTCGTTCGATACTTGTTGTAAAAGAAGAATATTATTTCTATTATTATAAATTTCATACTCATAAATTTCTAAATTCGAATATTCACTTTTTAAGTCATTAAACAGGAATTGTCTTTCTTGGGCACAATGTGGACAGCCGTCACCATAAAAAAGATATGCATTGACTGGAAGATTGCCAGCAGAAACTGTTTGGGGCAATAAAATTAAACAAAATAAAGAAGCTATAATTATATTTTTGGCAGTTAATTTCATAAATTATGATTCTTTGTTTTGACTAATGATTTCAATCAATTTGTTTTTCTCTATTTCCCCATTTAACCGCAAAAACTCATTTCCATTCTTGTCTAAAAAGATAAAAACAGGTAAGACATTAGCAATGTGATATTTATCCACGAATTCTTTATCCTGATCAAAGTCATAATATTCTGTCTGAAGCCATGGATTTTCTGTTTCTATTTCTTGCCACCTCGGTTTCATAATGAGACATCCCGGACACCAGATTGCACCAAATTTTAGTACTTTCATAGTCAATGATTATATTAATAATAAGATTACTCGTTAATTTTTATCGCTTTCCCTTCCACAAGGGCCACCGCTATTTTCTTATATGCAGAAGTCAAAATGCGTTGGAATGTGCTTTGCGATGTTTTCATTTTGAGTGCGGCTTCGGTTTGTTCCAACCCTTGAACATTTTTGAGACGAATTGCTTCCATCTCTTCAAGGGATAACTCAACCTCTTTAAGAAAGCGCAGCGGTATGCCTTGAGGTTTGAAATACCTTGCTGTGTGATTAAAACCTATTCGTCTGCATAATTTTGGTCGTGGCATTTTTGTATTACTAAGTATACCAATACAAACGAAGCCACCTTTCAGATAGCATCGTTTGCTTTTATGAAACCTTACTTCTCTAGAGACGCTATTTCCTCTTCAATCATTTTTTTATCTTCTTTGAGAAGCGTCAATCTTTCTTCTTTGGACATCCCCTGTCTTTGATACAGGAAAGGGCATCTGCCCATTCCTCTTCCAGTTCTTGGTCCTAATCCCATAGGGCCTGTTCCATCCAGTCGTGGCATATAATTTCAATGGTTAAGTTCTGATAATATCGACCTTATTACGAGTATATACCCATAACTAATATTATGCAAATTGGCGGTGTTTGTTGGACAAAGTTCGAAACTATTTCGAGCAAAATCCAAACGATTAAAACTAATAAAAAGGACTCGGCAGGGCGAAACAATTTGTCTGGGGGAATGGATTCGCCCTGCCTCGGCTGATTTCCCGCCCGCAGGAGGGGTCTGGGGAGGAATGCGGGCGGGTTTCGGACTGGGGGTTTTCGGAAATTCGGCGGCTATTACAATAATGATTCTATCTCGGACTTCATCTGATTAAAAATCTTGATATGTCCTTTAGTGTTCGGATGAAGTCCGTCAATAAGGTCGTCGTTTCCAACGACGCTTTCCATTGGGATGAATTTCAGCTTGTTGTCCTCGCAAAATTTCTTTATTGCATTATCTAGTCGTTTAATGTTTTCGTTGGTATAGGATTTATCGGGTTTCCACGGACAAGGAGTAGTTTTTGATTCATCCACTTTTGTTAAACCAACAAAAACAACTTTGTCGGTAAACTTCTCGGCGATAGAAAAAAGTTTTGCGAGATTTTGCTGAAATTCATCAAGCGAAACGCGCAAGCCGTTTGTAGAGTGGATAAATTGAGCGTCATTGATTCCGATAGCGAAAATTATCAAATTCGGCTCGCGCGATTTCGCTTCAACTTCGATTCTGTTGAGTAAGTCGGCTGTGGTATCTCCGGAAATACCAAGATTGTAAACGTCTGTGTCATTATCTTTTTCCTCAAAATAATTTCGTAGACGAGTAGCCCAGCCACCTTGCTCTGGATCGTATGCACCCCAAGTTATGCTGTCGCCAAAAATTAAAATATTCATAAATTATCTTTCCCAAATTTTATCATCGGGGGCAAAATCGACCTGATATTCGGGTATGCCAAGCGAAATGCCATAGCGTTTCGCTTCATCGTATTGTTCTTTACTTTTTCGGTCTATGTAAAAAACTTTGTCGCGGAAAATGATGTAATGATGAGTGTCGTTTTTGAAATCGGCATACCAGTTATGCTTGGAATCTAGTGCCTTACTGATTTTTTCCGCGACACCAGTAACTTGATTTTCTGGAATTTCAACAGTGTGAAGAGTCCATTGTTTTATCCACGGAGTTTTATGTTCTTCCACAACTTCCTCAACTTTCGTCTCCAAAATTTTGACATCTTTGAGAATGTCTTTGTTCTCTAAACTTTCTTCAATGATTACGCCTTGATAGTTCATAATTTTATTGCTTAACTCTTACTTTTTCCGTCATTGCTCTCGTGCTTATATAAGCAAGAGCATCACAATCTGGGTCAGATAGCTCAATCATATCTAAATCAGGGCGATCAAATATTTTCGCTCCATTGATTTGCGAACCACTTTGCAAAGATTTTTTAAGCTCAATATATTTTTCGTCATCGAGAACAAAATCAACATCACCAACTTGCGCTCTATATTGGTCTGGTCTGCGAATGTAAAGATATGTGTATGTAGTTTCCGGAACATCTTCGTGAGCAGGAATAGTTATGGGATTATGGAGACGAAAATATTTTTGATTAAAATTATCAGATTGCTCTGTTAATTCTTCACGCAATTTTGTGAGTAATATGTATTCCTCATCATAATGACAAAATATTCCCATATTTCCTGCAACTGGAAGATATTTTCCAAATGCTTTTTTACACAATTCAAAACAAGCAAAGTGCGTATGCTTTATTGCTTCTAGTAATTCTTTCTCATTTTTTATTGGGCTGAATCTGTATAATTTCATATTTTTATACTAAACAAAAAACTAACCTTTTTGTCCTTTAAGAATTATCTTTCCATCAAAAGCTCCTCTCTCTTCAGATTTTTTCTTCCGTAATTCTTCCACATTTACATAATCAGGTAATTTTTTTAATGCTTCAATTACTTCTATTACATCAGCTAATTCTTCTGGACTACCTGCTTCGGAAAATTCCCTTGTTTCTTCTTCAAGCTTTTTAATCAACTCCACCTTATATTCTTCTGGTGTGGCAACCCTCTTTTCATAAGAAACCCCTTGTTTGTCCAAAATATCTGGGATTTTGTCTCTAACTAATTTGTTGTAATTTTCCATAAATTTATTTTATCAAATTATCAATACTTATTCCCAATCCCACAGCAATCTTGGTAACGGTTTGGATTGACGGTTTCGTTATCACATTTGATTCAATCTTGGTCAGTGTTGTATAGGGAATATCGCACTTTCTCGCAAGCGCGTCCTGTGTCAGTCCTTGCTTTGCTCGAAAGACTTTTATTTTATCCCCAATTTGTTTATTTTGTTTGCTTTCCATAGTATGATAGTATAAGTATGAGCGTTGAAACTAACCCTCACAACTATACTAACATGAATTTAATTTTTTCTCAATTTGTAGCCGCCGAATTTCCGAAAACCCCCAGTCCG
>MFMU01000004.1:0-4249 GCA_001781915.1 Candidatus Kaiserbacteria bacterium RIFOXYD1_FULL_47_14
AGCGATGGTACACTGAATTTTATGGAAAAGGACTTTGATGAGTGGAATAAGGTTAAAAAGATAACACACGCAGAATTACCGCGTCTGTATACCGTACGCGAGATTTGGTGGTGTCGTCTTGGTGCAAATGTTGGTACAGAACAAGACGGAAAAGGCGATTGGTATGTTCGCCCGTGTGTTGTTCTCCGAGGGTTTGGGGCGGACGCTTGTCTTGTTGTTCCGCTTACCACTTCTTCGCGCGAACACTCGCTTCGCGTCCCAGTCGGATTAATTGAAGGTCAACAAGCACGAGCCAATCTCTCGCAGATTCGCGTAATAGATACGCGACGCTTGGAAGAGAAAATAGGGTTTCTTGAGAAAGATGGATTCTCAAAGTTAAGAAAAACCGCCCGAAACATGTTCTAGACGGTTCCTCTACTTTCTCCCCCTTGCGGGGGCAAGGCCGAAGCCAACTGTTTGAGTATGATATACCCCTCATATAAAAAGTCAACGCCGGCTGTGGACAAGAGAAACGATGCCGTATAATAACAAGATCTATGAAGCATCGACTATCCTTTCGCACGCTTGAAATCGTCGCCGTCACGCTCGCTGTATCAGCGATGGTACACTGAATTTTATGGAAAAGGACTTTGATGAGTGGAATAAGGTTAAAAAGATAACACACGCAGAATTACCGCGTCTGTATACCGTACGCGAGATTTGGTGGTGTCGTCTTGGTGCAAATGTTGGTACAGAACAAGACGGAAAAGGCGATTGGTATGTTCGCCCGTGTGTTGTTCTCCGAGGGTTTGGGGCGGACGCTTGTCTTGTTGTTCCGCTTACCACTTCTTCGCGCGAACACTCGCTTCGCGTCCCAGTCGGATTAATTGAAGGTCAACAAGCACGAGCCAATCTCTCGCAGATTCGCGTAATAGATACGCGACGCTTGGAAGAGAAAATAGGGTTTCTTGAGAAAGATGGATTCTCAAAGTTAAGAAAAACCGCCCGAAACATGTTCTAGACGGTTCCTCTACTTTCTCCCCCTTGCGGGGGCAAGGCCGAAGCCAACTGTTTGAGTATGATATACCCCTCATATAAAAAGTCAACGCCGGCTGTGGACAAGAGAAACGATGCCGTATAATAACAAGATCTATGAAGCATCGACTATCCTTTCGCACGCTTGAAATCGTCGCCGTCACGCTCGCTGTATCAGCGATGGTACACTGAATTTTATGGAAAAGGACTTTGATGAGTGGAATAAGGTGAAGAAGCGAACACACGAGAAAAGTGTGGGACATGAATCTTTTCCAAAAGAAAGGGAAGTTTGGTGGTGTTCTGTTGGCGTGAATATAGGGGTAGAAACAGACGGGAAGCATGACACTTTTGAAAGGCCTGTTTTAATCGTGCGTATTTTCAATAAGGAAATGCTCTGGGCGGTTCCGATTACTTCAACTATGAAGGACTCTCCATTTTACTATCCGTTTTTATTCAAAAATGAAGATCGTTCGCTTATCCTCACACAGATTCGCGTAATGAGTACAAAACGACTATTACGCCAAGTCGATGTGTTGTCAGAAGAGGACTTCGGGAAAGTGATTGAATCGTTGGTGGGTCTGTTAAAAGCGAAACCCCCTCACAAGGAGGGGGCTCTCGGAGGCCGAAGCCACTAATAAGACAAGTGTATATGAACCCATTTAGAAAGTCAATGAATAAGAGAAGGGCTGTGGATAAGGTGAAAATATCCTTCCGCACGCTTGAAATCGTCGCTGTCGCGCTTGCCGTATCGGCGATGGCGATGTGTTTTATTTATTGGCAAATATACGGCACAAAGAATCCGGAGATAACGAGCAAGTGGCTCCAGAGCGGCGGCATCGCCTCGGTGATGGCGCAGTTACCTGATCAAAAAATCACACCTAAAGAATTCGCCACTTCCACCGATGAAGTAGCCGCTCGCAAGCCAGGCGAAGAAATTGTTTCATTAAGAACAGCGAACTCTCAAACATTCAAAAGCAGCAAGCCCGGCGAATTTAAGGCGAAAATATATACCGCTCCGAAATACTATCTTGATAAGACATCATCAACATACAAACCAATCGACACTTCCACTCATCAGATATCGGACTTGGCTAAATCAAACCCAGAAAAACAATTCGATGAATACATCGATGCCGGCGTATACCAAGCAACTTGGTTCGCCGATAAACCTTGGGACTATAAGATGTTCGCTGGTGATAGCTGGATACAGTACAAAGCGCTTTTCAGCGAGTCCGCTTCGCTGACGATTAGCGTCAATAAACTAAAAACGAGTATGAATCAGACCATTACGCTCGTAGATAGCACCGCACCGACAAAACTCCAATGGACAGTTGCCCAGTCACTAGGGAAATCAGCCCTGACAATTCAATCGCCAATCGCGCAAGATGCGGACGGAAAAGAAGTCAAAGTCGTTTCGTATCAAATCGGGGGTATGCTGACCTATGAGGTGTATACAACAGGCGCGGTCTTCCCGATACTCGTTGGGCTTACTACTATCGCGAATGGATAATTATGGAGAAGGACTTCGACCGATGGAATTATAAGAAGAAGTCGTTTGCTTTTTCAATATTTTGGAGTGGCTTGTGCTATATGTAATGCGATATAATGAAATTATGAGTGATACCTATTTTATCAAAAATTTAAAATGCGCTTAGTAATGGACTTTGTTGCCGTAAAAAGAAAAGCACCGCGTGAGGTATGAAAAAACCACATATCGGCGTGTTTATTGACGCAGGAAATCTGTACCATACATCCGCGCGAATTGGATGGCGTATTGACTTCATCAAATTGAAAAATTTGCTATCCCATGCTTGTGACCTCTCATTCATCAACTACCACATCGTTGTTCCTCGTGAGGATGACTCGAATTATGCAAAAACATTGACGCATATACAAAAAGCATCTATGGCATTTACCATATGTCAAAAGCCGATGAAATATATCTGGAGTGATGAGGAGAAAAGAGAAATAAAGAAAGGCGATGTTGATGTCGATCTTGCTGTAGATGTTGTGAAGAATTTTGAGAATGTGGATGCCACGATCGTCGTAAGCGGTGATAGCGATTATCTTGCACTTGAAAAGTATGTGGCCGAGCGAGGGAAGCCACTCATATTCGTAAGTTACAAAAAGAATATGGCGTGGGAACTACGTCTTAAAAATCACATGTTTTTTGAATTGATTAAAGAGTATGTGGAATATGGGGTAACGACAAACCCCGACCTTTCGGCCGGGGCGACGTTAACAAGGTTGATTGTAGCAAAGGCAGTTACGGAGTCAAGTACCTCGCAGACGCCTGTGGATAAAGCGGAAAACAGTATAATTCAAGACAAAAAGATCTATGAAAAAACGACTATCCTTCCGTACGCTTGAAATCGTCGCCGTCACGCTCGCCGTATCTGCAATGGTACACTGAATTTTATGGAGAAGGACTTTGACCGATGGAATGGAAAAAAGAAAGCGCTTGATTCAGGTGCAAACGGTCCCCATTGTCATGAACGCGAGATTTGGTGGTGTTCTATTGGTGTGAATGTCGGATCGGAACAGCATTCACAGACAGATGATTTCAGTCGTCCAGTCATAATCGTACGCCGATTTACGGAGGATATTTTCTGGGGCGTTCCTCTTACTACTAAGACGATGAAACTCCCGTTCCGCATACGGCTCACTCTGGGAGATATAACGAATGATGCGCTCATACTTCAGATGCGTGTTTATGATCGTAAACGACTTGTACGACAAATAGGTATTGTGCCCCAAGATGTTTTTGTAAAGCTGACTACAGCTATTATCGATGCAGTAAAAACAACGGACCCCGCTCGCGCGGGGTCCTCGGGGGCCGAAGCCAATGTGTAAAGCCATGTTATCAAACCGCTACAAAGAAGTCAATAGGGCTGTGGATAAGATAAAATTATGAAAAAACGACTATCCTTCCGCACGCTTGAAATCGTCGCCGTCACGCTCGCTGTCTGCGCGATGGCGGCAGGCGTAATCTATTGGCAAATATCTCGCACTGACAAAATATTTGTTTCATCTGCAGAAGAAATCGCCGCACGAAAAGCCGGCGAAGAAATTGTTTCATTAAGAACAGAAAACTCTCAAACATTCAAAGGCACTGAAAATGGCGAATTACAAGCGAAGATTTATGCAGGTCCGGTAAATTATCTTGACACAACTTCCTCAATCTACAAGCCAATCGATACTTCTGTTCATCACATTCCGATCTTGGACAAACTGA
>MFMU01000004.1:4284-24042 GCA_001781915.1 Candidatus Kaiserbacteria bacterium RIFOXYD1_FULL_47_14
GATGCCGGCATCTACCGAGCAGAATGGTTTGCGAACAAACCCGGGAATTTCAAGTTTATCGTTGGAGATAGCTGGATACAACAGCAAGCGCTGTTTGATGAGTCCGCTGTGGTAACTGTTAATTTGGATAGGTTAAGAATAGGCATAAAGGAAACTATAACGCTGAAGGATGCAACAGCCCCGACAAAACTTCAATGGAAGATCACGCAATCGATAGGGAAATCAGCAATCATTATTCCTCCGCCGACGGCAATGGATGCGGATAAAAAGAATATTCCTGTCAGAGAAAGCAAAATTGGAGATATTCTCACCTATGATGTGGATGTAACTAGCGCAGTATTCCCGGTGATAGTTGATCCGAGCTACCAAAACAGTTCATCAAATGATAGTGGTATTTATTCGGGGGGGGATTATGCTACTGCAAGAAATGCTATTTCAGGCGGTGGTCTGAATTCTAATAATATTATAGGGCAATCATATTGGGGTTCCTATGAAGTTGACAGGATCTTCATGTCATTTGCATCAATACCTAACATGGATCTTGTGACTGCTGCTACTTTGAACATATATTGTTCTAGTCATGATGCTGGTTGGGGGGTAGGTTATATTTTAACATCCACCTACAGCAACCCAGTTGTAGTTGGCGATTTTGATCTATTTGATGGGCATCAAGCAAGTGGGGCATATAATGGAACTGTTTTGAACGATGGTTTGCTTTGTACAGATTCTGCCTATAACCTGACGACTTTTAATGCTGCAGGCAGAGCTGCTATTCTTGCCAAGAAAAATGATACTTTCAAAATAGCAATAATTTCTGCCGCTGATTATTACGCTGAAGCGCCTGATGCTTCTAGATTCGCCGACTTTCAAGGGTCGGCAGAGGCCAATTCTCCTTCCTTTAATATAACATATTATGTCATTCCAGCAGCTCCGACAAATGTTTCAGCGACCGATGGAACATACACCAATAAGGTCACAATAACTTGGACGAAGTCAAGTGGCGCAACGGACTATCATGTCTGGCGCGATGCGGTTGATTTGGGCGCGGCCGGCGATGTTTCTACTTTTGATGATGCTGGAGCCAGCGCTCCAACAATTACTCCGGGAACCGCATCTGCATCTGATGGTAGCAGTTCTTCGTATGTAACAGCGAGTCTTAGCGGTCAGTCAGCCAATAACGGCACAACTCACACCTATAAAGTTGTGGCTTCGAATCTCGCTGGAAACAGTCCAGATAGTTCAACGAATACTGGATACCGAGGAGTAGGATCGCTTACATATCAATGGCAAAGAAGTGCCGCAGATAGTGATGCGTCATATGGAGATATTGGAGGTGGTACCACAGCGAGCTATAACGATACCGGTGCTCCATCTGATGGCTCTGGTCGTTATTTTAAATGCGTTATGAACGCTACCGGTGCATCGCAAAACACATCAACATCCGACAGGGGATATAGAATGGCTCCTCCGACCGTCACTACTCAATCCGCTTCGTCGGTCGGTATAGCCACTGCGACATTAAATGGAAACATCACCGCCACAGGCGGAGCTAACGCTACAGTTCGCGGATTCGCGTGGGGCACCGTCTCAACACTTTCGGGCGGAGATACTGCGACCACAACCGACACTGTCGGTCAGCCCTTTAGCACCGGTGCATTCACCGGTTCGCTCACAACTCTAACTTGCAACACCACCTACTACTCCCGCGCATACGCCACAAACACGATTGGCACCGGTCTCGGCGCAATCTCCGCATCGTTTACTACTTCGCCTTGCATACCGACCGTCACTACTCAATCTGCTTCATCGATCGGTATTGCTACAGCAACATTAAACGGTAACATCACCGTTACTGGCGGAGCCAATGCTACTGTCCGAGGATTCGCGTGGGGCACCGTCTCTACGCTTTCTGGCGGAGATACCGCGACCACGACCGAGAGTGGCTCCTTCGGCACTGGCGCTTTTTCTACCACCACCATAGCGTTCGTCTGCAACACCACCTATTATTCTCGCGCATACGCCACAAACACGACTGGCACCGGTCTTGGCGCTATATCATCATCATTTACCACTTCGCCTTGCCTTGCTCCGACCGTTACTACCCAAGCTGTCACAAGTATTGCTCCTACTACCGCCACCGGAAATGGGAATGTAACGAGCGATAACGGCGCTACGATAACCGAGCGTGGCGTGGTAGTGAGCACGAGCTCGAATCCGACAATCGCAGATGACAAGTTCACTTCAGCAGGAACCACTGGCGCATTTACTGCTGATATCACCGGTCGCACCGCTGGGAAGCTCTACTATGTCCGTGCCTACGCCATCAACTCGGTAGGGACGAGTTATGGAGATAATGTGGCATTCACCACCACTGTTTCCGCTGGTCCGACAAGCATCATAGCGACGAATGATGGACGAATACGAAATAACGATGCAACTTATACAACCGCAAGAAATGCAACAGCTGGAAACTACACTGACGCATCATTTATTATAGGTCAATCCAGTACCTATTATATAAATAGGTCGTTTGCTTCTTTTGCAATCCCAGATATGGCAACGATAACCTCTGCTTCTTTATTTTTGTATGGTAATACAGATGGTTCAACTGTCGATTTTGGTGTTTATATTCTTACATCAACATACAGCAATCCGTTTGTAGTAGGGGACTTTGATTTATTTGACGGGCATCAAGCAAGCGGGGCATACAACGGCACGGTTCTGAATGATTTGTGGAATACATCTTCCTATTCAGCATCGTGGAATGAATTTGTATTCAATGCTGATGGACTCTCCGCTGTTCTCGCGAAGAAAAACGATACATTTCTGATGGCAGCAATATCAAAAGAGGACTATGATAATTCGGCAAATACAGATACTGAATATGTTTGGTTTGAAAACTCCACTGTCGCAGGCAAAGAACCCTATTTGTCGATAACTTATACCACTACCGTAACAGCACCCACCGTCACCACGCAGGACCCGACGAATAAACTTGATACTTCGCTCACTGCAAACGGTAATATTACTTCTATCGGTACCGCTGCGGTTACCACCCGTGGATTTAAATATGGCCTGACCCAAGCCGATACTTGGGATGTACACGAGGACGGCTCTTTTGGCACTGGTGCATTTACCGCCTCTATTACAGGTCTCACCAAAGGCACGAATTATTATATGCGCGCGTACGCGACCAACTCTGTCGGCACGGTCTATGGTTCGTATGCTGCACTCACCACCAACCTCCAATCGGATGCGGTCATCTTCAGAAATAATGTCATCCTGAACAATGAGGTCATTCTGAAGTGAGGTGATTTTGGGCGTGATAAAGTGATGTTAAATACTGTTGTATGAAAATCGTTGTTCTTTCTCCAGTGTATGAGTTTCTAAACGATCTAGATGTTTCAGTGTGTAGCGAAGCGTACCGACTGCTCGATTTACTCGAACAATATGGACACTTTTTAGCGATGCCAGTCGCCAAGCCCATTGGTGGTGGTTTATGGGAATTGCGGCTCACCGGCCGACCGCAAATCAGAATGCTCTATGGTTTTTGCGAGGGTGTGCCCGTGGTTGTTCTCGCTCTCCAGAAACAGCGTTCAGCTCTCTCTCGGGCAACTATAGCCCTTGCTGGTAAACGGTTCAGAGAGTATTGCAGATAACATAGCGTATATGCTATAATGCGCATTATGAAAAAAGTCATCAAAAAATGCAAGACAAAAAATGGAACGGAATTCGTTTTGTTTGCGGATATGAAACGCGAGGCAATGCGCGACCCTGAATTTAAGAAGGCGTATGACGCGCTTGGTCCGAAATACGCTCTTATTGGGGCGATGATGGATGCTCGGAACAAGAATGGCATGACCCAAGCTGAAATCGCACACCGAGCCGGAACGACACAGTCGGCGATTGCTCGTTTTGAAGCCGGTCGGACGAATCCGACACTTGAGTTCGCTTCTCGTCTATCTCACGCACTTGGTGCGCGGCTCGAGATACGGTTGTCCAAGTAGGAGTGGAGGGCTTTGGTTGACGATTTATCCGCTTTCCTGTACATTTCGAACATCCCGCTCCGCCAGACGGCGGAGCGGTGCTACAACTTTTATGTCACGCTCAATCAAAAAAGGACCCTTCGTGGACGCAAAACTCCTGAAGAAAATTCTCAACAAGAAACCGGCAACAGCTGGGGTTATTAAGACATGGGCGCGCCGAAGCCAGATAAGCCCCGATATGATTGGTTTTACCTTCGGCGTTCATAATGGTAAACAGCATCTCGAAGTTCTCGTTTCAGAAGAGATGATAGGGCACCGCCTCGGAGAATTCTCGCCGACGAAGAAGTTTGTCCGCCACGGCGGCAAGATGCAGAAAGAGATGGAACAGAAGAAGCAAGAAGCCGAGATTGCGTCCGCGAAGGCCTCGAAAGCGCCTGTGGCAGCCGCTCCGGCGAAGAAAAAATAGTTCGACATGCTCACTATAAATAATATGTCCAACGCAACACTCAAAAGTCATAATCAAACTCCGCGCAAGGTTCGCTTGGTGACTGAATTGGTGAAAGGCAAGAAAATTTCTGTCGCTCTTTCTGCGCTTCAGTTCCTCCCGAAGCGCGCTGCAGAGCCGATCGCAAAACTCATTAAGAGTGCGGTTGCGAGTGCGAAAGAGCAGGGCAAGAACCTCGACGAACTCATAGTTAAGAACATCATCGTCGAGAGTGCTGGAATGACGAAGCGCTTTATGCCGCGTGCCTTCGGCCGCGCTTCGGCCATTCGCCGCCGTAAAAGTCGAGTGATAGTAACGCTTTCATAATATGACCCACACCGTACATCCATACGCGCATCGTCTTGGTATTATTCGCGACTGGAAGAGCCGTTGGTTCGCTGGCGACAAGAAGAGCTACCGCGAGAATATCAAGGTAGACGAAACGATTCGCCGATTTATTGCGAAGCGTCTGCGCGGTACCTACACGAGTGGCGTCGAGATTGAGCGATCAACGAGCGAGTTGCGCGTTATTCTCGCGACGGCGCGTCCTGGACTCGTGATTGGTCGTTCCGGCGAGAATGCAGCGAAATTGCGCAAGGAACTTTCCGATATAATTCGTGCGGTAGCTCCTCTCGATCGTCGTACACTCAAGTTCGATATTGTTGAGATGCGCCAGCCAGAGACCGATGCATCAGTTGTTGCGTATATGGTTGTTGAAGGTCTTGAGAAGCGCATGCCGTTTCGTCGGGTACTGAAGCAAACGGTCGAAAAAGTTATTGCCGCGAGAGAAGTCGAGGGCGTGCGCATTGCGATTTCTGGTCGTCTCGGCGGTGCAGAGATGAGCCGCAAGGAAGAGTCGAAAAAAGGTCGTATTCCGCTTCAAACATTCCGTGCAAATATCGATTTCGCACAAGAGGAAGCGCATTTGCCGTATGGTGTCATTGGCGTCAAAGTGTGGATTTTCCGGGGGAATGTGTATCAAGACAAGAAGACGCCTGTCCAGAATATTTAAATTTTTCGCTATGTTATTTCCTAAAAAAGTAAAGCATCGTAAGTGGCAGACACAACGCAAAAGTGCTCGTCGTCTCGCACGACCAGATACCCGTGGTACCACTGTCGTATTCGGCTCTATTGCGCTTAAGGCGCTCTCGAGCGCGCGAATGACGAGTAATCAGATAGAAGCCGCTCGTAAGGTGCTGACACGAGCAACCTCGAAGACGGGCAAGCTCTGGATTCGTATTTTCCCCGACCGTCCGGTGACCGCCAAACCGGCTGAAGTAGGTATGGGGAAGGGTAAAGGCGATCCGAAACATTATGTTTTTGAGGTTCGCCCAGGTCGCATACTCTTCGAATATGATGGTGTTCCGGAGGATATTGCACGCGCACATTTGCGACAGGCGGGTATGAAATTGCCGGTGAAGACCTCGATTGTGAAAAGTCGTTAATTTGCTTTATTCTGATTTCTATGACAAAAAAGAACCTAATGACGACCACAACCGACACAGAGCTCTCGAAGATGCTTTCTGATACGCGTGCCGCGCTCCGTACTGAGCGTTTTGCGGCTGCGGGTGCTCGCCCGAAGGATTCGAATGCTCCAAGGAAGTTCCGCGCAACGATTGCGCGTGTTTTGACTGAACAGCATGTCCGTTCAACAATCTCACGGCAAGTCGCCACCAACTAATATGGAAAAAACTACTCGCTCGCAATCATTCGTTGGCGTCGTCGTGAAGACGGCGATGAAGGATACGGCTACGGTTCGCGTAGATCGTTTCGTGAAGAATGCAAAATATAAGAAATATTTTGTGCGCTCGAAGAAGCATCTCGCGCATGATCCGGGTAATACCGCACAAGTTGGTGATACGGTAACTATCGTATCGACACGACCGATTTCTAAACTAAAGCATTTCAAGATTGTGAGCCGAGGTGACTCCTCGCCGCGAGGTGTCTCCTCGGCAATAGTCGAATAATATATGTTACAGCCACAATCCATCGTTATGATTGCAGATAATTCCGGCGGCAAGGTCGCGCGGATATTCAAAGTACTCGGCGGTTCTCATCGTCGGTATGCGCGCATTGGCGATACCGTTGTTATTTCGGTGCAGACCGCCGAGCCGCGCAAGGCAGTGAAGAAGAAAGATATTTTCCGCGCGGTTGTCGTGCGTCAGACCAAGCCGTTCGGGCGCAAGGACGGTTCGAGCATTCGCTTCGATGAGAATGCAGTCGTCCTTATCGAGAAACAAGGTAAGGAGATGGGCCCGAAAGGGAATCGTATCTTTGGTCCAGTGCCACGCGAGCTCTCCGAACGCGGATGGCACTCTATCGTTTCCTTAGCGCCTGAAGTCGTGTAATCCTTCGATTACACTCAGGATAAATTAAGAAATTTATATGAAAATTAAAAAAGGAGATAAAGTAAAAGTGATTTCAGGAAAGGATAAAGGTAAGTCCGGTGTTATTCTGCGCGCACTGCCGAAGGAGAATAAGGTTATTGTTGAAGGTGTTGCGCTCTATAAGCGCCACTTGAAGGGCTCGTCGGGTAAAGTTGGTCGTATCATCGAACGCTCTCGCTCGATCGATGCGTCGAATGTACAGAAAGTCGCATCTGCTGAAACAAAGAAAAAAGAGTCACTCCTTAGCGTAAAATAATATGTCCACTTCTACTTCAATCACAAAGCAAAGACAGAAGACGGCGTATCAGGCGCTCGCGGAGACCTTCGGCTATACCAGCACGATGCAGGGCCCGCGTATTGTGAAAGTCATTGTTTCTTCAGGGGTCGGCAAGAAGCGCGATAAGAAACAGCTCGAACTCATCGAAAACCGCCTCGCGAAGATTACTGGTCAGAAGCCGTCAGCTCGTGCTGCAAAAACATCCATCGCCGCATTTAAAGTGCGCGAGGGCGACACAGTTGGTCTCCAAGTAACCATGCGCGGCGCGCGTGCATATGACTTTGTAGATAAACTTATTCATATCGCACTTCCTCGCACCCGCGACTTCCGTGGTCTTAAGGCGGGAGCGATTGATGATATGGGTAATTTCACCATTGGTCTTAAGGACCACACCATTTTCCCCGAGACCTCTGATGAAGACCTGAAGGATGTCTTCGGCTTCGCCGTTACCATTGTTACTACAGCCAAATCGAAGGCCGAAGCCGAGGCATTTCTCCGCCATCTCGGTATGCCGCTCATCGTTGAAGCGAGTAAGAAATAATCTTCCACAACAAGGTCGAACCTTGTTCGGTGAGTTTGTTGTGATAGAGTGAGGTTATGAAAAAGAGCATCAAACAATCAACACGACTCTCTTCCCTCGCAGTAGAATTCGACCGTGAGAAGGATGGTCGCTGGATTGCTGAAATCCCGAAACTTCCGGGCGTTATGGCTTATGGCGCGACAAAACGCGAAGCGCAACAGCGCGTGTATGCTATCGCACTCCGAACAATTGCCGATAGCGTAGAACAAGGTTCATTCTTCACTCCGGTCTCTCGTATGTTCGGCTATGGAGTGGCACGCAGCTAAAGCGTCGCAGGTACTGAAAGCGCTTCTTTCCTGCGGTTGGAGTATTAAACGGCAAAGAAGTTCGCACCGGACTCTTTCAAGACCCGGATGGGCGAGTTGAGCAAGGGTAGTCCTTGCTCACATGAGAAATAACTCAGTCATACCATACGTAGGTCTGACCTATGTAACCACCTATGTAACCAGGAATTGATGTGATAGTATCTTCTATGGAATAGAATAGTCAGCATTTTGCTGGCTAAGAACCTTTCAAACACAAAAAAGGAGAATCGAGATGAAAAGTATCGTAGTAGGAGTCGTCATGTTGTTTGCTGGTTTCGTCTTCTCTGAAGCTGTTATGGCAGTTTTAGTTGAGGAAGGAAGCAATGGCAAACTGCGCGCCTCAACGGAGGTAGAGATCTGGAAACAGACCAACACAACTATTGACGCGGATGTGCTCGGATTTGGCGATGTCTGGAAACAGGCATATGCGAAATCAGGAACAGTTATACCGGTGAAGGCGCATGAAAGTTATGCACGCGACGGTTTCTTACACATGAAGAAAACATCCGTGGCGGATGTCGGCATCATTTATGATGCCAAGACACAAAATATTCATCTGATGCGCGACATCGTCGCAGAATCAAGAACCGGTTTTAATCCGTTTCTGATTTTCTGGGTTCTGTCGATGGTTGCTGTGACGGTAACGGTTTGGTTGTACTACAGGAGAAGAATTGAGAATTTCATCGCCGCCTTCGCCTTCGCCGCCGCCATCGCCACCACCTTCGCCACCTTCGCCTTCGCCTTCGCCGCCTTCGCCTTCGCCGCCACCACCTTCGCCGCCTTCGCCGCCTTCGCCGAAGGCAATCAAAAGATTTTTCGGTTTTCTTGCGGAGTGTATTATCTCTGCATGGTGGCGAGTTTAATCTCTTTCTTTTTGAGTTGATCTTTATCCCGCGGTTTCGCTTCTGGCGAAACCGCGGTTTTCTTTTCGCTAGATGGTTTGACGGCGTAACGCCTATTTGATACAGTGCCAAGAGCTCTTCGGAGCCATTATTTTTACTTATGGCAAAAAAGTCCCAGCTGGCGAGATATGACAAGAAGGTCAAACTCGTAAAGAAGTACGCCGTTAAGCGTGCCGCTTTGAAGTTGGCTGGCGATTCTGAAGGCCTCCAAGCCCTTCCGAGAAATTCTTCACCGGTACGGTTGAAGAATCGTTGTGCGATTACCGGCCGTTCGCGCGGGTATATGCGCCTTTTCGGCCTTTCGCGCATTCAGTTCCGCGAGCTCGCACTCGAGGGAAAGATTCCGGGCGTTAAGAAAGCATCATGGTAGATTCATTACATTCACTATCATGATAACTGACCGCGTCGGCGACTTTATAATCCGTCTTCAGAATGCAGCGATGATCGGCAAGCATAAAGTGTCGGCGCCGTATTCGGCAAATCTCCTTGCTATTTCAAAAAAACTGAAAGAGCTCGGTTTCCTTACGAGTGTTACAGCAGATGCAAAAGAGGGAAGTGAGGTGCACAAGACACTCATCGTGGAACTTTCGTATGATGTCCATGGGCAAGCAAAGTTGCGTGGTGTGAAGCGCATCAGCAAGCCGGGTCGCCGACTCTATGCTCCGTTTACTGTCGCACATCGCGTACGAGGCGGTACGGGTGCACGCATCTTATCGTCTTCGTCTGGCATCATCTCGGATGCTGAAGCACGCAAGAATCATATTGGCGGCGAAGAGCTTTTTGAAATTTGGTAGTTCGATATGACCTCACTATAAATAATTACTTATGTCCCGCCTTGCAAAAAAACCAATAGCCGTAGGAAAGACCGCCGTTTCGGTTGCTGGTGGTACGCTGACCGTGAAAGGGACGAAGGGTACGCTCACCAAGCGGGTACATCCTTCGATTAGTATTGTGGTCGATGAACAAGGGGTGATGGTTACGCCGAAAGATCGCTCGCGCATCGCGAAATCCTTGACTGGTACTTTCGCCTCGCATGTGAAAAATATGGTGCAGGGTGTTGAAACGCCCTATGTGATAAAACTTATTCTCGATGGTGTCGGCTATAAGATGGAAGTAAAAGGGAAAGAGGTAGTGCTCACGGTGGGTTTCTCTCATACGGTTCCGCTTGAAATACCTGAAGATGTTGTAGTTAAAGTGGAAAAAAATACGATGACGCTCGAGAGTGCTAATAAAGAATCAGTCGGACAGTTCGCAGCGAATGTCCGCCGGGTGAAGCCACCAGAGCCGTATCTCGGCAAAGGTATTCACTATGAGGGCGAGATTATCCGCCGCAAGCAGGGTAAGAAGGCCGTATAACCTTTATGAACCATAAGCCAACCACTAACAGTGAACTCCGTAAGCGCCGTCATATACGGGTGCGTGCGCTTATTAAGGGAACAGCAGAACGCCCGCGCCTCGCGGTATATCGCAGTAACCGTTTCGTTTCTGCTCAGCTTATTGATGATACGGTAGGGAAGACGCTTGCTACAGCACATGGACGAGAATTCAAAGGACCGCAATCATTGCAGGCAAAAGCGGTCGGTGAAGCGATTGCGAAAATTGCAAAGGCAGACGGTGTCACCTCGGTTGTTTTTGATCGTGCGGGTTATCGCTACGGCGGGCAGGTGAAGACGCTTGCAGACGCGGCGCGTGAGGGAGGTCTCATTTTTTAATTACTATGACCACACCAATTGAATCAGAAGTACTTCCAGAGGTTGATGTTGATGCGATTATTGCTGATGTCGCAGACACGGCGCCAACGGTAGCGGACATCGCGCCAGCTGAACAACAGCACGCCCGTAATGGCGGGCGAGGATCATTGCGTGGCCGTGCTCCGCGCGCTGGCGGTCGTCCGCGTCCTCCGCGTGAACGCGGTGAGTTCGAACAAGTCACGATTGACGCACGCCGTGTGGCGCGCGTTATGGCAGGCGGCCGCCGTTTCAATTTCTCGCTCGTGATTATCATCGGTGATCGAAAGGGTCGTGTTGGTGTCGGTCTCGGGAAGGGAGTTGACACGGCACTCGCCGTAGATAAAGCGGTGCGCGATGCGAAGAAGCATCTTATGACGGTTTCTCGCACCTCTTCGGGATCGATTCCGCACAAGGTTATTGCGAAGTATGCATCTTCGACGGTAGAGATTATTCCTTCAGAAGGTCGCGGTCTCGTTGCTGGTTCAGCGGTGCGAACTGTGCTCGATCTCGCAGGCGTAACTGATGTTGTGACGAAGATTCATACGCGCTCTAAGAATAAACTCACGATCGCACGCGCAACCATTGCCGCTTTGAAGAAGTTGCGTCTAAAATAATATTGCTATGCAACTCAACTCATTCGCACCGCGCACAAAAAATAAGAAACCCGAACCAGTCGGGCGTGGCGGTAAGCGTGGTAAGACCAGTGGCCACGGGAACAAAGGACAATCCTCTCGTGCCGGACACAAGATTCGTCCGGAAGCGCGTGATATGATTAAGAAGCTTCCAAAGCTTCGCGGTCATGGTAAAAATCGTGCGCGTACGGTTCGAACAAATCACATTCCTGTTTCGGCGGTAAATCTTTCTGTCATTGAAGCAGAATACAATAAGGGCGAGAGAGTCACTCCAGCGTCCCTCGTCGCGAAAGGTCTGGTGCGCCGGGCAAAGGGTCGCGCCCCTTCAGTAAAGATTCTTGGTAGTATGATTACGAAACCGCTGGTTGTCGATGGATGTGCGATTTCTGTCGTTGCACAGAAAGCACTTCTTGCTGCTGGCGGTACTATTCATGGTGAGCAGAGTCGAACCCGCAATGCTTAATTCTTTTATTCGAAAGATTAAACTCGCCTTAAGCGACCCGCAAATTCGTTTCCGTATTTTGTTTCTTGTCGGAGCACTTGCGGTCTTCCGTCTTCTCGCTTCAGTGCCGATTCCGGGCGTTGATCGTGCGGCGCTCGCGGCATTCTTTTCAAACAATCAATTCTTCGGTCTTTTGAATATCTTCTCTGGTGGCGGACTTTCTTCGCTCTCGGTCGTGATGCTTGGTGTGGGTCCCTACATCACCGCGTCAATCATTATGCAATTGGGCACGATTATCTTCCCACAGGTGAAGCAGGCATACTTTGAAGAAGGGGAGGCTGGTCGCGCGAAGTTTATTGCATGGAGCCGTCTTCTAACTATTCCGATTGCTATTGCACAAGCAGTCGGCTTCTTGTTCCTTCTCGAGAGTCAAGGGGTCATTGTCCATTTGGGTACAGTGGCATTTATTACGAACATTATTCTGGTCGCTGCTGGCTCAATGCTTCTTATGTGGCTCGGCGAGCTGGTGACTGAATTCGGTATCGGCAATGGCGTCTCGCTCATTATTCTCGCAGGCATTCTCGCGAGTGTACCTTCAAGTATTTCTCAGGCGCTCTTCACAGCTACCGCAGCAAGTATTCCGACCTATCTGGTATTTGTTGCGCTGGCACTCCTTATGATTTATGCGGTCGTGGTGGTCTCTGATGCTGAACGCTCTATACCAATCGCGTATGCCCGCGCCGTCCGCGGCGCGGCGATGTCTCAAGGCGCAGCAACCTATCTCCCTATTCGTCTTCTTCAGGCAGGCGTCATTCCGATTATCTTCGCGCTCTCGCTCCTTCTCTTGCCTCAGATGGTGCTTTCGATGCTTGGAGCGGCGCATATTTCATTTGCGGCGAGTGCGGCGCTCTGGTACACCGCGCTCCTCTCTAATCCGTGGCAATATGGGTCGGTCTATTTCATTCTTGTTGTACTTTTTACCTACTTCTATACTGCCGTCACCTTCGAGCCGCATCGCGTCGCAGAGAATCTCCAGAAGACCGGCGCGTTTGTCCCAGGCGTGCGTCCAGGTCGCGAAACCGAAGAATATATTGGCAATGTGGTGAATCGGATTACCTTCCCAGGTGCCTGCTTCCTCGGTTTCATCGCAGTTTCTCCTTCGATTATCCAGGGCCTTACAGGAGTCACAACCATTGTTTTGGGGGGCACAGCGCTTCTTATCGCGGTTCAGGTCGCACTCGACTTGGCTAACAAAATAGACGCGCAGGTCTCGCTCCGAGAGTATTAATTTTGCGGAGGTTAAACCTCCGCAGATTGGAGTCCTTCAATAAATCGGACAATAGAATCTTCTCCCGGATAATCCTCCATATTCATATTAATTCCCGATTGAGGTGTGCTTCTTATTAAGAGATGAAATAATCTTCGTGAACGGACATCTGGATATTTTTGTTCCAAACCTAAAGCAAAATTTCTTACTGAATCATACAGTTTCACCATATCTTCAGCGTTTTTGTATGCTTGCGATAAAGTATTTGAAAGATTCTTTAAAAAATCCTCGTTATTTTTAGACGGTCCTTCTTGTGGACTAGGAGTAGTCGGCATTTGTTCCATATTCTCTATAGGATACCATAAGTAATTGCACAGATTCAGTTTCGGGATTAGAGTAAGCGAATGGAAACAAAAACAATATTTTTCATCGGGAAGCCGGGATGCGGGAAGGGCGACCAGGCGCGGTTGCTCTCGGAAAAGACCGGCTGGCCTATTAAATCAACTGGAGAAGAATTCCGAGCAATTTCAGTTGAAAGCACTCCTCTCGGGCGGAAAGTGAGGCAAGTGAACGATGCAGGACTTCTTCAGCCGCATTGGCTCGCGAGCTATCTTTTCTTTAAACAACTTTTTGCACTTACAGAAGATGACGGCATTATATTCGACGGAGTCGCTCGAAAAGTGCCCGAAGCAGAACTCGTAGTTGAAGCATTGAACTGGATTGGGAGGCCTTTTTCCGTTTTGCATTTGAGTGTGTCTGACGAAGAAATAAAACATCGTATTTCTCTCCGCAAGGGGATTGAAGGCCGTGCGGACGATAATGTTCTTGAAGAACGCTTAAAAGAATTTCACACCTTTACCGAACCAGTTATTGAAATGTTTCGCAAGGAGGGAATGTTGATTGAAATAAATGGAGAAGGGACGCGCGAGGCAATCGCGGAAGATATTCGCAAAACACTTTCTATCGAATGATTATTAAAAACGAAAAAGAACGGGCAACGCTTATTGAAGCAGGAAAGCGCCTTGCGCGTGTGATGGAAACACTCCGGGCGAAAGTGCGTCCTGGCGTAACGGCTGAAGAACTCGACGATCTCGCCGAACAACTCATTCGCGACGGTGGTGATTCGCCGGCATTTCTTGGTTATACGCCCGAGGGCGCGCGTCGTTCGTATCCGGCGACACTTTGTGTTTCGATAAACGATGAAGTGGTGCACGGCATTCCGAACGAATCAGTGAAGACCTTGAAAGAGGGCGATATTGTCGGGCTCGATTTCGGACTTATCCACGAAGGTGTCGTTGTCGATTCTGCTATTACAGTTCCGGTCGGTGCAGTAAACGAAGAATCGAAGAAACTACTTCGTGCGACTGAAGATGCCCTCGTCGCAGGCATTGCAGCGGCCATTCCAGGAAATCATCTAGGAGATATCTCACACGCTATTCAAGAAGAGATAGAACGCGCGGGTTTTAGTATTGTGAAGTCGCTCGGAGGACACGGAGTTGGAGATTTGGTACACGAAGAGCCATTCATTCCTAATTTTGGGCGTGCAGGGTCAGGGGCATTGCTCGAAGAGGGTATGGTGCTCGCGCTCGAGCCGATCTCGGCCGCAGGGAAAGGGGCGGTTACTATCGCTCCCGATGGCTACACTTATCGCACGAAGGACGGCTCTCGCTCCGCACACTTTGAACACACTATCTTGCTTGAAAAAGACAGGGCGCGTATCATTACTGCATAATCGATATTGGGATTTACGAAGTCCTGAAATGCAAGTAGGAATGTTGGGACTTCGTAAATCCAAATTTTTTATTTTTAAAACTATGGCAAATAAAAATCCAAAAGAAGAGAGGACTTATGTGATGGTAAAGCCCGACGGCGTGAAGAAGGGTCTCATCGGCGAGATTATCAAACGATTTGAACAGCGTGATTTGAAGATTGTTGCGCTTGAAATGTTTCAACCAACGCTCGAAGAAATGGATAATCATTATCCCAAAGACCTTGCGTGGATAACGCGTCTTGGCGGTAAAACGCTCTCAACCTACGAAAAATATCAGTTTAATCCAATGGAGGACTTCGGCACGACTAATCCGGCGGAAATTGGTCCAGAAATACGCAAATGGCTTATTGACTATATGCTTTCTGCACCGTTAGTGAAAATGGTAGTCGAGGGTACCCATGCAGTCGATATGGTGCGCAAGATTTGTGGTCCGACACTGCCTTACTTGGCGGATATGGGCACGATTCGCGGTGACTTCTCGAATGATTCCCCAGTACAAGCAAATGCAGAGAAGCGGGCGGTTGCCAATGTTGTTCACGCGTCTGAAACACCAGAAGAAGCAGTTCATGAGATCGAACATTGGTTTGGTAATGAAACATTACATAACTACAAGCGTCACGGCGAATAGAGCAGTGTAATATAGGAGAATGAAAATCTCATTTTACGGCGGGGTAGGGAAGGTGACGGGCTCTAATTTTTTGGTTGAGGGAACAAAAGGAAAAATTCTCGTTGATTGTGGTATCGAGCAAGGACGGGACTTTAGCGAAGCGAGCGCGCATGCGCCGTTTCAGTATGAGGTAAAAAAGATTGATGCGCTCGTTCTCACTCACGCACATCTCGACCATGTCGGTCGTATCCCGAAGTTGGTGAAGGACGGTTTCGCAGGGAAGATATATATGACGCCACCGACTCGTGACCTCGCGGAGCTTATTCTGCGCGATTCGGTTGGTATTCTCGGTGAAGAAGCTGTCCGCCGTGGCGTGTTACCACTCTATGAAGAGAAAGATGTAGAAACAACACTCTTGCTTATAGAAACTCTCGAGTATCACACAGAAAAAGAAATTGCTCCAGGACTATCTTGTTATCTTCGCAATACAGGTCATATACTCGGCTCGGCGAGTGTGCGGATTAAAGATGAGGAAGGAACTGCTATTGCGCTCACTGGCGACATTGGCAATTCGCCATCTCCCTTGTTGCCCGATTGGGAACCGGTTCCTGATGCTGACGCGCTCGTTATGGAAAGCGTATATGGAGATAGGTTACATCCGGCGCAGCAGCGCCGTGTCGAGCTTCTTCGAGACACGCTGAAAAAAGCAATTGCCCGCGGTGGCACAATTCTCATCCCCGCTTTTTCTCTCGAGCGCACACAGCTGATGCTTTATGAACTTTCTAATTTTTTTGACGCAGGCGAACTTCCGAAGATTCCGGTATTTCTCGATTCACCGCTTGCGATAAAAATAACCGCCGTGTATGAGAAGTGGGGAATGACCTATTTTAAGCCGGAGACCGAGGACGAAATGAAACGCGAAGGAAGTATTTTTGAATTTCCATTCTTGAAAAAAACACTGGCGCGCTCAGAATCGGTAGAAATAGAGAAAACGCCAAGTCCGAAGATTATCATCGCCGGCGCGGGAATGAGCCATGGCGGCCGTATCGGCCGCTGGGAAGCACGCTATCTGCCCGATGCCTCGACGACACTCATTATCGCCGGCTATCAGGCGCCTGGGAGCCCAGGACGGCGTATGGCAGAAGGAGCATCGAATGTGCGTCTTGGCGGTAACAAAGTGAAAGTTCGGGCAAAAGTAGAGATACTTGAAGGATGGTCAGCGCATGCCGACCGCGACGAACTGCTTAAATTTGCTGAAGCATCGCTCTCTAGTCCTCCAGCTGATGGACGCACAAAAGTCATTTTTACCGCTATGGGCGAGCCATCTGCCGAACGCTTCCTTGCTCAGCGCATCCACGACTATCTTGGCGCCCGCGCCATCGTCCCCGAATTCGGCCAGACATGGGAAATTACAAAAAATGTCGTAACTCTCGTGCGTGCGCATTAGCCACAGGTTACGGTATAAGCATACAGAGAAACTTATCCGCAATTATATACGACCGTGGTATATTGAGGATATGGGAATCGTTGAAATTGGAGCACAAAGGAAGCGGCATAAAGGATATATACAACAAGCAATTCTTGCCATGGTCGCACTTTCTGGAGTCGCGCTTATAGCGGCGATGGCACCGAGTGCTCCTGCTGCGCTCGCAAAATTGCCGAGCGTAAAACGTGCACAGCTTCGAGCACGATATCGGACGGCACTTGGACGGCTTGCGGCATTGGGGCTTATTACCTTTGAAAAGAAAGACGGCAAATCATACGCGCGAATTACGGATGCGGGACGCAAGAAACTTGCATTTGAATTGGAGAAAAAGAAACTGGACCTTTCTAAAAAACGCCGTTGGAACGGTCGATGGCGTGTGGTCATTTTTGATGTGCCGGAGCGTCGTCGTAAGATACGTGATCGATTGCGAATTCTTATGCAAGAACTTGGATTCATCCGTTTGCAAGACAGCGTATGGGTTTTCCCATACGATTGCGAAGATTTTATCACCCTGCTGAAAGCCGAACTAAAAATTGGATCAGCAGTGCTCTATATGGTTGTTGAAGAGATTGAAAACGACAAGCATTTACGCGAACATTTCGGTCTACACTGATATCTCCTATTATATACGACCGTTATCCATAACGGATAAGGACAAGTATGTATACAAGTTTTGCGTGATAGGATCTCATTATGGATTTGAAGCTTGGTGTGTACGAACATTACAAAGGAAAAAAGTACCGAGTCATTGGCGTGGCGAAGCACAGCGAGACACTGGAAGATATGGTCGTCTATGAAGCTTTGTATGAAAACAAACTGTCAAAACTCTGGACCAGGCCGCTTGCGATGTTTCTTGAAGAAGTAGACGTGAATGGTACGCGCGTTCCGCGTTTCAAATACACGGAAGATTCATAGAAGGGACTGATTCTCTCTTCCATTTTAATAAAACAATCAAGCCAATAACTATAAAGACAGTCATAGAAGCGGCGGCGATTCGGTATGAATTCGGCCCAGTTCCTAAAACAAAGATTATTCCACCCCACGATAATGGGCCGACAAAAGTCGCGAATCGTTCCATAAGAGAATAGAAAGAAAAGCCATAGCCAAGGTTATCTTTATCAAGAACATTGCTTAAATGAGCTCGTGTTACGGTACAAACTGAACCTATAAACATTCCGACTATAACGCTGCATATCGCAAACTGTATAAAAGTCTGCGAAAGAGCGAGAAGAGGCAACAAAATTATCCACCCAAATAAAATTATTTTCAGTGTCTTAAGATTCCCGATTTTGTCTCCGATCCATCCAAAGATTATTGCACCGATGGCCGACATGCTGAGTACGAGAATAAGTATGATCGACTTTGTTGTATCGGGAACATCAAAAACCCTCTGCATGTATATTGAATAATTGCTTGAGATAGTGATAAGCGCATCGTTAAAGAAAAAGAAAGCAAGTAAAATAGGGGTCGCAAGCGAAACGGAAAAGAACAAAATTATTTTTCTAGCAAAAAGTTTTCCTTCTGTAGTGAGCTTCGAAACGGTTAATTTTGCCGTTCTCACTTTTGTATCTCTGAACCAAATCATCATAGGAGAGGCAAATAGAACAAATAAAATAATCGCCAATACCAACGGCGCCAATCTTGAACTGGAAAGCCAGATCGTAGATATAATGCCCAGTACCTGTCCAAGCCCGTTTGAAAACTCTCCGAGTCCAGAGACCCTCGCTCTGTGTTTTTCATCAGCAACTTCTTCAATGAGCGGATTATAGAAAACGAAACAGAGTTGATAAAAATATTGTCCTAATAAAAAGAAGATTGTTGCCAGAATAATATGAGATGTCCAGAAATAGGCGGTAACAACCGCAGCTCCATAAAACAGGGCAGTTCCAAGGGTTGAAAGATTAAGGAAATATTTTCTGCCGCCGTATTTGTCTGTAAAGGCAGCTAATATCGGCGCGGAACAAAGAAGCATTAGTGTTGCTATCGCAAAGGTCGCGTTATACCAAAAATCGGAAAGTCCTCCATCAATAACGAGCCATTGAGAAAAGTACAGGAGAAAATTTATAAAAACGAACGAATTCGCAAAATCATATGAACACCACAGTAAAAGGCGTTTTCTATCCATACGAAAATTGTATCAGACTAAAAACCACCAGCAGAGCCGGTGATTTTTAATTTCTTTAGGCAACCTGCTTGGCGATGCGAGCGAAGATGATGGGATGCTCGGAGGCGAATTCGGCGAGGACTTTACGGTCGAGGATGAAACCGGTTTTCTTTAGTTTTGCAATGAAGGTGCTGTAGGACTTATGTCCATTCTCGCGGACGGCGGCATTAAGCCGGACAATCCAGAGCTTACGGAAGTCGGTCTTCTTATCGCGACGGTGAGCGAAAGAATAACGGCCCGCACGCATCAGCGCTTCGTGTGCGAATTTTTCTTTCTTAGAACGGATACCGCGATAGCCCTTAGCTCTCTCGAGAATATTCTTGCGGCGTTTCTGCGCCATTACTCCTCCTTTAATGCGAGTCATAAGTAGTAAGTGATAAGGTGTAAGTAAATACTATTTTGCGCCCGTGCCTGGGAGAAAGCGACGGCGCGTTCTTGCAGAGAGGGTAAGAGAGACAGAACGACGCTTCGCACTGCGCTCTGACCCGCTCTGCTTCGCATTGAAATGGTCTTGGCCGGGCTTGCGTGCTATAAGTTTGCCCGTGCGCGTAACGCGGATTCTTTTAGAATATGATTTGTTAGTTTTCATGTTTTATGTTCTTTGTCGCGTTTCGCCTGCGCTATAAGATCGCGTTCGATGACTCCGGCGAATCCCTTCGGGCTTCGCGCAATCGGCTCGGCGAGTTTATACGCATATGGGATGCATAGGAGGAATTTCTCGAGGCGATCCTTGAGAAA
>MFMU01000004.1:24140-56129 GCA_001781915.1 Candidatus Kaiserbacteria bacterium RIFOXYD1_FULL_47_14
GGTCTCTGATATTTTGACCTTGGATTTCGCTACTTTCTCCTTTTTGCTTCGCTCATATTCAAATTTACCATAATCCATAATCTTCGCAACGGGCGGGATGGCCGAGGGCGAAATCTCGATAAGGTCGAATCCGGCGGCCTTGGCAGCCGCCAGAGCATCTTCGAGGGAGAGCACTCCGAGGTTTTCTCCTGCCACACCAATAACGCGCAGTTCTTGTGCGCGAATTTCATTATTAATGCGAAGTCGGTCGGTGGCCACTGGAAGTAAGGGGATAATAGCACAAAAAAGGGAGAGTGAGCAACTTATTCTATTGTGATAATTGACTCGGGTCGGAGAGGACTATTTCGGCTTTGTCTTGATACGAGGAGATTTTACCGGTAAGAGTGACGACGGTGCCGTTGTAGCGCGAGAGGTCGCCAAATTTTTTAACATCATCAGCGAAGATAACGCCTGAAAACGGGCAGGTCTTGTAGCTCTTACAGAAATCCAAGAAGACCGTACCGCTTGCAGAAGTGTATGCCTCAACAAGGGTGCCGCGCACGGATGCGAGGTCGCCGATGTGCGCGGGAGCATCGGTGTAATCAATCGTGCCGATTGAAATGGGCGCGGCCGCTCCCGCGGCCGCGCTATTGCCTTTGTAGGCATCGAGCAATCGTTTCAAGATGTTTTCATATGCTTGTCGAAGTTCTTCATTCGTGCCGATCTCAAGAACCTCATCATTTATGGTTGTTGCTGATTTGGTCCAATTGTAACTGCCAATCGCGTATGCCGAATCAGTGATGATTGCTTTAATGTGCATAATGCCGTTGCCGGTCGCGTGTTTCTCGGTCACGATAGGAATACCGGCTGCGAGCAATTTCGCTGTAATGGGAGCGCCATAGCTGTTGCTGCTTTGTTCGGAATCGACGACTCCTCGTACATCGATGCCTCGTTTCTTAGCGGCGACGAGCGCGTCAGCGATGCTGGGGAGCGTAAAAGTATAAATCGCGAAATAAATATGGCTTTTTGCGGCATCAATCAGTGCAATAATCTCTTTGTCATTTTGTTTTTTGTCCAAACTATAAATAATGCGCACTGAATCAGATTCTGGCGCTGTGATGGTTTGCGCAGGAATGTTTATGTTCGCGGTCTGAGTTGCATTCCCAGTACCGATGCCGTATCCAGCACTTCCTGCAGCGAGTGCCAGTACCAGTGCAACGGTTGCGCGAATTATTTTTGCTTTCATACTCCTAATTTTGCTTTTCTAGCACGATAAGCGCGGAGATTATGTCTGCCGATAAAGAAAAGCGAAAGCAAGAAAATTGCCGCAATGCCCCAGCGTAAATAAGAAAGCCATCCTGAGGTGAAACTACCGAACCAGTACGACACAGAAAAAAGAATCGTTGTCCAGATTGAGGTTGCGGCGATTGCAGTTAACAGGAATGTAGGAAATCGTGTACGGAAGAAACCGCATGCCGCATAGGTTAAGAATCGCGAACCTGGAATAAAGCAGGCAGAAAAGACCGTGAGTACATATCGTTTATTGAGCCATTCGTGGAAGGGCACAAGGAAATCGTGGTTCACATAGTGTCCGAGTCGCGGATGGCTACTCGCGAGTCGTCCGAGTAGATAGATTCCGCTGTCGCCGAGTGCGATGCCGATGAAAATGGAAGAGAATGCAACAAGAATGGAAACGGCACCATCGGCTGCGAGTATGCCAAGAATGACCGAAGTAGCGTCTTCGGAAAAGAGTGCGCCAAGGATAATGATAAGTGGCAAAACAGCGGCATTGCCCACGGCGCTATCGATGATAGAAGAGAGTAGAATGAAAGGAGACATATAGGGTTTCAGTGTAGCAAATTTCTTGTTGCAGAGAGTCGATGGAACGCGTATTCTAAACGGTATGAAGCGCGCTGGTGTCGTGTGTATCGTGGTACTCGCTTTTTTCGGGCTTGCTGACTCGATATATCTCGCTCAGAACGAAATAAGCAATACGCCACTGATTTGCACCGTACAAAATCTTTCTGACTGTAATATTGTCGCCACGAGTCAGTATTCGCGCATTTTCGGTATTCCTCTCGCTGAATTTGGGGTAGCTTTCTTCAGCATCGTTTTCATACTTTCCGCTCTTGAACTCTTCCTCTTTAATCGAATCCTGCGTCGTATTCTCCAGATGATTTCACTTGTCGGCGTTGTTGCCTCTCTCTATTTCTCGTTTATAGAGATATTCGTGATACACGCACTTTGTATTTATTGTCTGGCTTCCGCCGGCATCACTCTGTTCATCTTAATTTCTGCGAGTATTATCGAGCCAGTGCGAAAGAATGTATGAACCGCTTTTCCCTTTTTCTTTTCATCACGCTTCTTATACCTGAGAGCGCTTTTGCATCGGGTGTACTGCCAGCATCTTTTTCAGCAGCTCGTTCTGTTCTCGCTGAAAGTCCTTCACCAGGGAATACTTATATCGCTGGATTTTCAGTGGTAACGACCGCGCCAATAGCTGGTGATTTTTCAGCAGTCGGCGGCAGTATTACCGTGGCGGCACCAATAGCCGGTGACGGACTTCTTCTTGCTGGTTCTCTGAGTTCGCGCGCTCCGGTAGCTGGCGATCTGCGAGCTGGTGGCGGAAGTATTTCTATTGAAAAACAGATTGTAGGGGATCTTGTTGCTCTCGGTATCTCTGTTAATGACGCCGGTCGCGTGGGAGGAAGCATTTTTATTGCTGCTCTGAATACGGTTTTGACTAACGGTGCTTCTGGCCCCGTTACCATTTACGGTAACAATATTTCTTTGGGCGGTGATTTTGTCGGTAATGTAAAAGTTGTTGCGACGGGTCGCCTAACTCTTGCACCAAACACTACGATCCATGGGAAACTTTCTTATGAAGCACCCGAAACAGCGACTATTCCTGCATCGGCGACGATAGTGGACGGTATTGAATATGAAAATATCTCTTATCTGCCCGATGCCGGAACCTCGCGCGCGCTTGCATTTATAAGCGTTGGATTCTTCCTTTTTGTGCGTATTCTTGGGGCGCTTATTCTCGCCGGCCTTCTTGCCGGCCTCTTCCCGCGACTTGCAGAAGCGATAATTGAACGCGCATATTCAGCGCGTTTGCGTTCAATTCTTCTTACGATGTTGCTTGGTTTCGCGGTGCTTGCTGCGACGCCAATTTTGCTCGTTCTTCTCGCTTTGACATTTGTCGGTATGGGCGTCGCTCTTCTTATGGGTATCGCTTACATTCTCATCGTACTTCTTGCACTCTTGTATTCAGGTATTCTTCTTGGTGGCATAGTCGCACGCCGTTATTCGAGACGATTGACTGTCTTGTGGCGTGATGGCGTGCTCGGTATGCTGACATTTTCTCTTATTGCGCTCGTGCCGTTCGTTGGTCTTTTTGTGGTGCTTCTTCTTACTTCATTCTCTGTAGGTGCGCTTCTCCTTATCTTCTTTTATTTCGCATTTTCGCATGAGGAACAAACACAGGAATTGTTATGAGCCGAGAAGAACGCAAGATTCGCGCAAAGAAGATAGTCGCGTATCTGAAAAAGGCGTATCCAGAACCGAAGAGTGAACTCGCATACAAAACACAGTTTCAATTTGTTGTCGCTGTTATGCTTTCAGCGCAGTGTACTGATAAGAAGGTGAACGAATGTACAAACATTCTTTTCAAAAAATATAAAACAGCAAAAGATTTTGCAGGTGCGAACCGCGCAGTTTTTACGAAAGAAATTTCTTCTATTCCATTTTTCCGTAATAAAGCGAAAGCGATTATCGGAACTGCAAAAATTGTTCAAGAAAAATTGAAAGGGAGAATTCCCAAAACTGATGCTGAACTTACTCAACTGCCCGGAATAGGATATAAAACCGCGCATGTTATTTTTGGCGAACTCTTTGATATCTGGGAAGGTATCGCAACTGACACGCATGTAAAGCGATTCGCGAAACGATTCGATCTCACCGACAACACTGACCTCACGAAAATCTCAAAGGACTTGGAAACACTCATTTCTAAAAAGGACTGGAGATTCGTCAATAATGGCTTCGTGCTGTATGGCCGATATGTATGCCCAGCGCGTCCGCACAATTGTACAAAACATCCACTCACGAAACTTTGGCCACAAGCCGCCACACGATGGCCCAAGGCGAAATGACACTGTTACATCCCGATCAATACTGGAATTACCATCGGCGCTTTATTGGTGCGCTGGAAGAGATAGCCCGCCATCACATCCGTGAGATTATTTTTGACGAAATCAAGGTCGATAGGATTCATATTGTGTGTTGAATCCTCGACGGTCTTTTTAATAAGAATGCGCGCTTCGTTTAGGAGATTCTGCGATTCACGCAAATAGATGAATCCGCGGCTGATGATGTCCGGCGACTTGCGCAGTTTACCGGTCTTCAGATTCACGCTTGCGATGATGACGAACATACCGTCCTTCGCGAGCGACTGACGATCGCGAATCACAACTTCTTGTATATCGCCGATACTGAATCCGTCGACCACCATCGGCGCCGAAGGCACTTTCTGTTTGTGGATATTCATCCGCTCACCGTTTTCGATATCGATGACGAGTCCGTTATCAGGAACAACGATGTTTTCTTTCGGGAAACCCGATTGTTCGACGGCTTTCGCATGACAGCGAAGCATCGAATGGTAGCCGTAGCAGGGCATAAAGAACTTCGGATGCACTTGTTTGTTGACCCATACGAGTTCGCCAGTATTGCCGTGGCCGGTCGAGTGCACATCGCTCGAGCGGTAGTTAATAATCGTAACACCGTGACGATAGAGATTGTCTTTCAATTTCTGTACGGCAATCTCGTTCCCGGGAATAATCGAAGAAGAAAGCACGATAGTGTCGCGCTCGGTAAGGGTGATGTATTTGTTCTGTTTTGTCGCGATGCGCATCAGCGCGGCGAACTCTTCGCCCTGCGCGCCGGTTGAGAGAATGACGATTTTGTCGGGCGAATAATTGCCGATATCCTGCTCGGGAATGAAGGTATTCTTGTCAATTTTCAGAAGGCCGACTTTCTCTGCTATTTCGAGATTCGTTTTTATTGAACGGCCTTCCAGGACTATTTTTTTATGATATTTTTCTGCGGCCTCCATGATATGAATCATGCGTTCGAACTGTGATGCAAAAGTGCCGATGATAAGGCGGCCGGAGACCGTCTTAATGATGTCCTCAAGCGTCTGGATGACGCGTTTTTCGGGAATGGAGAACCCATCTTTTTCAGCGTTTGTTGAATCCGCAATGAAGAAAATATTTTTGTCTTTGCCGATGGCGTCCCAGGTTTTCACTTCGCGTTCCGAAGGAATACCGTCGTCGTGTTCGAGCTTCAAATCGCCGGTGATAACGACATTGCCCTGTGGCGTTTCTATGGAGACGCCCATTGAATCAGGGATTGAGTGCGTAACGGGGAAAAATTTCACGCGCGTGGAGCCGATGGTCACTGATTGGCCAACTTCAACGATGTTCATTTCCGGCTTTGGAATGTCCGGATATTCTTCCTGGCGTTTCTGGATCATTATCGAAGTGAGGTTCTGTGTGTAGATGGGCGGATTGCCAAAGCGCGGCAAGATGAATGGAATGCCGCCGATGTGGTCGAGATGGCCGTGTGTAATGATGACTCCTTTCACGCGGTTCGCGTTTCTCTCCAAGAATTTAGTATTCGGGAGAATGTAATCAACGCCCGGAGATTCTTCAGAAACAAACTGGAAACCCGCATCGAGAATAAGAATGTCGCTGGTCGCGCCAATTTCAATAGCAATCATATTGCGCCCGACTTCTTCGACACCGCCGAGTGGAATGATGCGTGTAGTTGTTTTGCCGGCTGGCTCTGGGAAGTAGTCAGCATTTTTAACAGCGCGAGTTTGATTCGCCGAGGGGCGGCGGAGGATGCGCTGGATGCGGCGCGAAACGCCACCCGGACGCACCGTACCACGGCTTTGCGGACGACTGGAATGATCAAAGCGTCTTGGAGCGCGAGACGGGTATGCGCGTGTTGGAGCTGGAGCAGGAGGTGCTGAATTCATATAATTATTTTTTAGGTACTAAAAATGGCCACACAGCATCGGTCGAACGATACCAAGACGCGACAGTCGCGAATCGATCGGCAGGAGCGATAATTTGCGGAAGTTGAACACCCTTAAGATCGTCTGGCACTGCATAAGTAAAGTCCGGCGCATAAAGAAATGCGGCTGGATACTCCGAAGCGATAATATCTTCAATCTTCTGAAGATCAGATATGCGTGTTTTCTGGTCGGCGGAACCCCGAACTTCTTCAAGAAGGGTGTCAACTGTCTTGTTCGCATACAGCGCAATATTAAGTCCAGGATCATTGCGTTCCTGTGAATCCCAGAATGCATAAAGATCTTGATCGCGACCTATCACCATACCGTAAAGAAGCGCCTCATATTTTCGTGGGCGTATGACATTTTGCGAGAGGTCGCCCGGCTCATAGAGTTCAATAGTAACGACTATGCCAAGTCGTTCCCAATCTGATTTCACCGCGCTCGCTACATTTTTAAGTTCTGGTATGTTCGAGGTGCGAATGGTGATAGTGTCAAGCGTTTGTTTCGCATTTGCATTTTTCCACATGTGCGCAGAATCATCATACGACCATCCGGCTGACTGAAGCACTTGTGCTGCAGCTACTGTTGGTTTTTCTGGTTTAGGAACTGGTGTTTGGATAACGGTTCCTCCCGGAGGGACTGGTCCCATAATCGCAGTCGCATAGCCGCCAAGTACTGTATTGACGATGGCATCTCTGTCTATCGCGAGAGAAAGCGCCTTGCGCACTTCTGCGCTTGCATACACTTGGTTTTGATTCGGATTCCAGAATACACCGAAGACGCGAGCATACGAGGAAGCCAATGCTCTTGCGGTTGAAACATCATATGCGCTCTCTATAGCACCGCTCGCTAGTGCATTGGCGAGATCTTCGGTACGCGAATAGAAATTGAAGCGAATACCGTCGAGATACGGTCGGCCGAGCACATAGTATGGATTTCCAACAAGAGAGACGCTCTCTATGAGGCCGGAGGCGTCGCGTGATATGCCTGCAATCTTGAATGGCCCAGCACCGACCGGATTTGTTTCGAGATTGGAGAAAGGGAATTGTTCATTTGAAATTTTTTCCCAGAGGTGAACGGGAATAATGCCTAGAGTTGTGAGTCCGAGGAAAGGAGTATAGGGCTTCGTGAGGATGAAGCGCACTGTGTGCTGGTCGGCGGTCTCAACACGCACTCCAGACCAGGATGCATATTCAGGGCTCTTGAGCGCAAAATCCTGTGCTTTCCTTACGGTAAAGGCGACATCAGCCGCAGTGACTGGCGTACCATCTGAGAATTTCGCGTCTTTGCGCATACTGAAGGTATAGGTTTTCCCATCGGCGGATATAGCGTAGCTTTCTGCGAGTACTGGAATGAGCGTACCATAGCCCGAGAGACCCATAAGTCCTGCATAGGTGAGAGTTGAAAGATCGCGGTCAGCATCGCTAATTGCGAGAAGAGGATTTATAAATCGTGGACTTCCAACTTCTCCTTCAGTGAGAGTCCCGCCGTACGCAGGTATTTCTACGAGAAACGATTGTTCGAGTGCGTATAAACAAGTAAGAGACGCAATCCCTAGAAGGGCTGCAAACACAAAGAATAGAAAACGATCTCCTGAAGAAAAAGTTCGAATGCGTTCTTGCAATCGCTCAAACAAAGAAATATTCCAAGAGCGCATCAGATATGCTCGCAAACAATTTCGCCAAAAGCGAAATCGTTTGCGAATGCTATCTGTATCGTTCATGACCCTGCCAGAAGGAAGTTCGCTATTGCCGCGAGTACGAGCAGTACTGCGATAACGATTGTCGCATTGAATAGAAATTTCTCGGCGCCTCTGCGCTTATAGAATGTAGACGCAAAATTATCGCCCCCGAAAGCCCCGCCTAAGGTCGAACCGCGCTGTTGGAGCACGATGCCGATAATGAGGAGGACTGAGAGGATGATTTCTGCGTATGGCAGTGCCGATACGAATGCTTTCATCTGTGTTCACAATACTATCACGGGCGTCGATGCTTATGCAAGCAGTTGCAGAAAAGTGTGGATTTCTCTATACTAAAACTAATGAAACAACTTATTCATCAGCGTTGGTTTCCCATTGTTGTCGAGAAGGACGAGGATGGTTTCTTCGTTGCAGTAAACCCATCGCTCGCGGGTTGCTACAGCCAAGGGAAGACCATAGAAGAAGCGCTCGTTAATGTACAAGAAGCAACAGAGCTTTGTCTTGAGAGTGTAGACGAAAAAGAAGCATCTCGCGATACTCAAGTGAGTGTGCATCTAATAGCGGCTTAATATGCTTCGTCTCCCGCGACTTCCCGGGAAAGATATCATCAAGAAACTTGAACGAGGCGGATACTATTTTGTGCGCCAAAAAGGAAGCCATAAGCGGTTTGAGCATGAAAGTCGTCCTCCTACTAGTGTGCCGCTTCATGACCTCATCGGTCCCGGACTTTTACGACAAATCTTGCGCGAGACGGGAATAGCATTGTGCATATTTTTTGTCAAGCGTTGCTATAAATCTTGGATTTCTCTATACTCCCTCTACATATGATAAAAAAACTTTCATTGAAGCCGCTGGGCGATCGCATCGTAGTTCTGCCCTCTGAAAAAGAAGGCGAGAAGAAGCTCGCGTCGGGTATCATTCTTCCCGAGGCGGTAAATAAGGAAAAGCTTATAAAAGGCGAAGTCATAGCGGTTGGTCCTGGTCGCCGAAATGATGAAGGGAAGCGCATTCCAGTCGAGGTGAAGCCAGGCGATATCGTCTTTTTTAAAAAGCCCTGGGATGAACCGATTAAAATTAATGAAGTTGAGTATTTCGTGCTTCCTGAATCTGACATTATTCTTATTGAAAATTAACTATGGCAAAACAAATTCTTTTTTCTGAAGACGCGCGAAAGGCGATTATGCGAGGTATCGCGCAGGCATCGCGCGCGGTAAAGGTGACCTTGGGACCGAAAGGACGCAATGTGGTTATCGAGCGATCCTATGGCGGTCCGCGCATTACGAACGATGGCGTTTCTATCGCCAAAGAAATTTCACTGAAAGATCGATTTGAAAATATGGGCGCCGAGATAGTGAAAGAAGTGGCGAACAAAACGAACGATACGGTCGGCGATGGCACGACCACCTCGGTCGTGCTCTTCGAGGCGCTCGTTGAAGAAGGACTTTCTCGCGTGATGAAGGGAGCGAACGCGATGAGCATTCGAAGCGGTATGGAAAAAGCGAAGGTCGTAGCGCTCGCAGAGTTGAAGAAGATGTCGAAGCCGGTCAGTGGGAAGGCGGAAGTAAAGCAAGTCGCTTCTATTTCGGCCGAATCCGAAGTACTTGGCTCTATTATTGCCGAAGCAGTCGAGAAAGTGGGCGCTTCTGGCGTCGTGACGGTTGAAGAATCGCAAGGAATGGAACTCTCGTATGAAGTTGTTGAAGGTCTCCAGATAGATAAGGGCTATGTTTCGGCGTATATGATTACGAATCCGGAACGGATGGAAGCCGAAATGAAAGATGCGCTTGTTCTCATTACCGATAAGAAGATCGGCAATATACAAGAAGTTCTGCCGGTTCTCGAGAAAATCGCACAATCAGGGAAGAAGGAACTGGTGATTATCGCTGACGACATCGAGGGTGATGCACTTGCGACCTTTGTGGTTAATAAGTTGCGCGGTACATTCTCGGTGCTCACGATTAAAGCACCGGGCTATGGCGATAGGAAGAAGGAACTGCTTGCCGATATCGCGACTATCGTAGGTGGACAAGTTATTTCAGACGAAGTCGGTATCAAGTTCGACAGTATGACGCTCGGAATGCTCGGCAAAGCCGTGCGCATCGTCGCGACGAAGGACTCCACCACTATTGTGGGAGGGAAGGGCAAAAAGGCGGATATTACTGCGCGCATAGCACAGCTCAAGGCGCAGATGGAGAATACCGACTCGAAATTTGATAAGGAAAAACTGGAAGAACGCATCGCGAAGCTCTCGGGCGGCGTCGCGGTTATTTCAGTCGGTGCGGCAACCGAGACCGAAATGAAGTATCTGAAAGACAAAATTGACGATGCGGTGAAGGCGACGAAGGCATCAATAGAGGAGGGGATTGTCCCTGGTGGTGGCACCGCTCTCGCGAAGATAGCGAAGAAGCTCTCCCTTCAACAAAGTTCAGGGCAAGCGGCGCATACCGGCAAAATGAGCGCTGATGAACAGACCGGTTTTGAGATTGTTGTGCACGCGCTCGAGACCCCGCTCGCTCAGATAGCGATTAATGCCGGTAAAGATGATGCGATGGTTATTGTCTCGAAGGTGCAGTCGGGCAAGGCGAATGCCGGCTATGACGCGATGACTGATGAAATTGTTGAAGATATGCTCGTTTCAGGTATTGTTGATCCCGCAAAAATGTCGCGCATGGCGCTCGAGAACGCTATTTCTGCCGCGGCGATACTCCTCACGACCGAAGCGGCTATCGCCGACATTCCCGAGCCAAAAAAGGAATCTCCAAATGGCGGAGGCGGAATGGGAATGGATTACTAAGGTGTTTCGTTGAAACTTACGACTTCCCATCCGTGGGTCGACGAGAACATCTTCCATGGATGGTATTCGCAGATGGAGATACCCGCATTGTCTGACATATTAAAAAATGAAAGCTTTGCGAAGTCGGAGGCGTGAAGGCGCTCGCGATAGAGCATATATGCAATCAGCATTTTGAGAAACACATGATGTGTTACGACGCATGTCTTGCGTTCGCCTTGGCTCGTGAGAAACGAAAGGCATTTCTTCGCACGCTTCTTTAGGTCAATAAAATTCTCTTCATCGGAAAAGCGATAGTCATCATTGTGATATGAGAGATCCATCTGATCAATGATGTGAGCAACTTCGGGCTCGTCTCGATTCTTGCCAATGATTTCAGAAGGATTGCGCCGTTCGCCGAGGATCGTGGAATAGAGTACAGGAACATTGATGTGCGTATTAATAATTTCTGCTGTCTCCTTCGCGCGCGGATAGGTGCTCGAGATTATGCGTTTGATAGAGAGATTCTCAATAACGCGGCCCACGCTTTCCGCTTGGCGTCGGCCGTTTTCAGAAAGAGATCCTTCCTCTCCTTGGCGGATGTGTTTAGAATTCGAGAGCGTTTCGCCATGGCGTATAAAATAAAATATCATTGCTTCAGTATATAGGATTTATTCGTAACGCAATGCGTCGATAGGATTTTTCCGCCCTGCTTGGCGTGCCGGATAGATGCCGAAGGCAATGCCTGCGACACCCGACACAGCGAGTCCTAGAATAACTGCCGAGAGAGGAAATGAGAAGGTCCAGCCAACAGAAGAGAAAAAGGTCGTGAGGACAATATAAATTACGCTCACAATCGTAGCGCCGAACACGATGCCTATTACACCTCCTGCGAAAGTAAGGAGAACCGACTCGATAAGAAATTGTTGCAAAATGTCGCTGTCAGTCGCGCCAACAGCTTTACGCAATCCGATTTCGCGTGTTCGCTCGGTAACCGAGACCAACATAATGTTCATAATGCCGATGCCGCCGACGATGAGTGAGATGGAGGCAATCGCCGCTAAGAAGAGCGTAAGAATTGAAGTGATACTGCCGACGATAGAAAGAAGATCCGCTTGCGTCATTATGATGAAGTCATCCTTCGTCGGGTCAGAGATATCATGGTTCTGACGGAGTAAAAAGGTGATGCGCGATTTTACGAAATTAATATCATAATTCGGGTCTGCCTCGACGAGAATGGTGCTGAAATGGTTGACCCCCAGCAGTTGCTTCTGGGCAACAGTTATAGGAATGATGACAATATTTCCTTGATCAACACCGCCCATGCCTGTTCCTCCCTTACTTAGGACGCCAACAACACGGAAGGAGATATTTTTTAATCGTATTGTTTTATTGAGCGGATCGATATAGGTCCCGAAAAGTTTTGTTGCGAGATCGGGTCCGATGACTGCAACATGATTCGCCGAATCAATATCCCCTTTGGTGAAAGGGTATCCTTTGCTTAATGCGAGATTGCGCACTGAAAACATTTCGGCGGACACCCCCTGATAACTAACGGTCTTATTTGTATTCCCTTGTACGACTTCTGCCTGCCCGCTGACGAGCGATGCAACAGCATATATAGAGGGCTCGCGCGCGAGCGAATCAGCATCTCGTTGTTTCAAGCTCGTAATAACGATGCCTTGTGAAGAGGCAGGAGGTGAGAATCCGCTGCCGCTTGGTGCGCCCGGGGCGATAATAATAAGGTTAGAGCCGACACTCTGCACTTGTCCAAGAATGAGGTTCTGCGCCGATTGGCCGATTGACATTAAAATAATGACCGAGGCGATACCAATCACGATGCCGAGCATCGTGAGAATTGAACGCATCTTACCGTGCGTGAGTGAGCGAGTAGCGGTCTTGAAAGCATCTCGTACTAACATATTATTTCAAATTAACGCGGATACGGTTCGCTACGATTGTGGTATCGCTCTCCACCATTCCATCTTTCATCCTGATGATGCGATTGGCGAATTCAGCGGTCTGGGTTTCGTGCGTGACGAGGATAACTGTGCGACCTCGATCGTGGAGCGATTCGAGGATTTCCATAATCTGTAAGCCCGATGCAGAATCGAGATTGCCGGTGGGCTCGTCGGCGAAGATAACATTCGGCTCGGTCACGAGCGCACGAGCGATAGCAACGCGTTGTTTCTGTCCGCCCGAAAGTTTGCCGGCTTCTGTATGTAATTTATCCGCGAGCCCGACCGATCGAACTGCTTCTTCAACGAGTGTTCGGCGCTTGACGGGGAGAATATCGGAGTAGAGAAGAGGAATCTCGACATTATCGTAGACAGTCAATCGAGAAAGCAAGTTGAACGATTGAAATACGAAACCCATATCTTTATTGCGCACATGCGCGAGCTCCTGGTCGGCCATCTCGTCGATACTCTTCCCTTGGAAGGTGTACGACCCTCTAGTCGGCCGGTCGAGGAAACTAAGTATCTGCAGGAGCGTGGACTTGCCCGATCCGGATGGGCCCATAATAGAGACAAATTCGCCTTTCTTAATCGATAGGGTTACGCCACACAGAGCACGAGTCGGCGTCTCTTCCTCGACATATTCTTTTTGTAAATCGTGAACCTCAATCATTTGATTTAGCAAAATCACCTACTTGGTTTTTTTAAGGCCAATGTTGATGACTTGTTCGCCGAACGAAACGCCCGAGAGAATCTCGACATTTCCTTTCTGATCTTGGATGCCGAGAGTAACCGGGGTAGTCGTCACCATTTTCCCAACAAGCGTTTCGACGAAGGTACCGTTGTCGTTTTGGAGGATTGCATATTGGGGGAGAATCAACACATCGTTATGTTGTTTCGTCTGAATAATGACATTCGCGGTAAGACCGCTCTTGAGTCGTGGGTCAACCTTGCTGAAAGAAATTTTTATTTGATAGCTGATAACACCTTGCGTGTTCGTCTGCGCAGGTGCGATATAAAATACTTTTCCCGAGAAGGTCTCGTTGGGGAAGGCATCGAGCGTCATTGTCGCACTATTTCCAACTGTCAGTTTCCCGACATCGGTTTCAGACACTCCTGCATCTACTTCGAATCCGCCATTGCCGATAAGAGAGACGAGTGGCGCGCTTGGAGAAGCTAGTTGCCCAACTTTTGCATCAAACTGCGTAACAATGCCATTTATAGGTGCAATAATTCGAGCATTTTGTATCTTAGCTGACGCACTGTCGACGCTTGCGCGCGCTTGTGAGATTTTGGCATCAGTGATGGAAGAGATATTTCCGACACCGACACTCGCTTGTGCATCGGCGATAGCTTTTCCGCGCGTTTCGAGTGCGGTTTTATATTCTTTCAGAACATTCGCATAGTTGTTCCATCTGGTATTTGGGATAGCAATAATCCACGCACTGCTCACATAACTGCTGACAGAAACGGAATCTGGGAAACGAACAAAAAGTCCGTGAGTACCAAGCGGCACATCACTGTTTATGGTTACTGGTTCAGTACCTGATTCCAAGCCGGAATAATTAAATGATGCACCGTTCAATGCGTTCGATGCATAGACGACTATTTTATAGAAACCATCAGCGGTTCCTGTGTATGAACCTGAAACGGTCGGTGGCGGATTTGTCGTGAATGTGTCGGTCGGAACAGCGGCGAAGTTGCTGTGCATGCTCTGCCACACGCCCGCGACAATAGCATCTTGCTGGGCGATGACATTCGCGAGATTATTTTTTGAAGCAGATGCTTGCTGTTCAGTAATCGTAAGACCAGCTTGTGCGCTATGCAATTGTGCCACGAGATCATTTATATTGAGTTCTGCCAATACTTGTCCGGCGTACACCTGTTCGCCAAGAGCGGAGTAAGTATGAGAAATAATGCCGCTACTGCCGAACGAGAGGAACACATTTTCTGTAGGGGTAGTATTGCCTGTGAGGGAGACCGATTCGGCGACAGATCCTCTTTGCACGGTTACGAATTGATAGGATGAACTCTTATGGAAAAAGAAAAAACTGCCGACGCCTATCAAGACCGCGCCGATAGTGCCCATAGCGATTTTCGATTTACTGATCCTCTTGAGAAGAGGAATAATTGTTGAAAATATTTTTGACATATGAGTAAAGTGTATTCTATCAGATTCGTCGTGAAAGTCAAATGAGATTCAAAAGATCACAAACGGTTCGGTTTTGCACAGGCAGGTCTCCCAATCGCTTTAGAAAGAGTCATACTATAGAAAGCGGATTCAACTATCACCGCTTTATTAATTATTCGTCACTATGAAAGCACTACATGGCATCGTGTTCATTCTGGTCATCGTTGGCGGTCTCAACTGGGGCCTCATCGCAATCGGTTATTGGATGGGCAGCAATTGGAATGTCGTAAATCTTCTCCTTGGCGCATGGCCTGTGATTGAGAATGTTGTTTATTTGCTAGTTGGTCTCTCAGCGCTCTCTCTGGTATTCAATCATAAGAACTGTTGCATATAGAACGGCTACAGAATGTAATTTCTATATTCTAAGCAAAACAATCGCCCGCCAACATCTGCGAAGTTGTGGCGGGCGATTGTCTTTGTTCTTGGCGGTGGCTTGCGAAGACACAATCCCACTTGGATTTTTATAGTCGCCTGGCTCCTTAAAAATCTCGGCGGATGGGGTGGGATTTGAACCCACGAAGAGCTTTCGCTCTTGCCTCATTAGCAGCGAGGTGCTTTCGACCACTCAGCCACCCATCCTTATTTGCAGAGTATCAAATTTAGTGCGCGAGGGCGAGCGGTATGATGTGCTCGGCGCCGGCCTCTTTCAGCGCATCAATTGCGGATTGGAGCGTGGCGCCGGTGGTGATGACATCATCAATGACTACATAAGTGTGTTGAGAAATTTCGGCGGTGCTTGCACTGCGTAGCTTTAGCGAAGCAGTGAAGGCGCCGCGCATATTTTCTTCGCGTTTCTCGCGAGGAAGCGAGACCTGCGAGATTGTTTCGTGTGTGCGAATAAGCAGGTTAGGTTCGAGGACAAACGCGTGTTCTCCTTCAGCGGAGAGAATGCGAAGGGTACAGCGCACAATTTCTTCCACTTGGTTATATCCGCGCTCTTTTCGCCTTTCTTTCCCGAGTGGCACCGGCACGATGTATGTGTGGGATTTCCGATATCCCACATCGTCGGCATCGCGGAGATATTCGGCGAGTGCGAGCGCGAGAAGCTCGAAAGCGCGTTTATTGCCGCGATACTTTGCTTCATGAATAGCGGTGCGCACTCGGCTATCAGAATAGGGAAGAAGCATAACGGCTCCTGGCCGCGTTTCGGGTACAATCTGCGGAACAACGAGCGCGAGGAAATCATCGTTCGAAATATCACGCAATGCGCGTTCATCCACGCGAGGAGGAAAAAGAAAGTCGAGACACTTGTGGTGAGCGAAGTTGAACCAATGCATCATCATGGTAGTATTCTCTCATATGTCGTTCTTCGGCACTCTATTTGCAAAAAAAGAAAAAAGCGTCCTTGGCGTTGATATTGGCTCGTCATCGCTCAAGGTCGTGCAATTACGCAAGGATCACAATAAAGCGATATTGGAGACCTATGGAGAACTCGCTCTCGGTCCTTACGGCGGAAGGGATGTCGGACAGGCCACAAATCTTTCTGCTGAACAAATAACTGAAACGCTGAAAGATCTCTTGCGCGAAGCGAAGGTAACGACGAAGAGCTGCGGCGTTTCAATACCGTATTCTCGTTCTCTGCTCACTCTGGTTGATCTTCCGTATCGCGAGGATCCGAAAGAACAAAAAACCATCATCGAGCTTGAAGCGCGCAAGTACATCCCTATACCAGTTAGCGAGGCACAACTAGATTGGTTTATCGTGCCCGAAACGGATCCTTCGCAGAGTGCCGCCATGCGAGGGAAGATTGAAGTGCTAGTGGTCGCTGTTCATAATGATGAACTCTCTTTGCTTCAAAATGTGATGATTGGCGCAGGACTCGTTGCAAGTTTCTATGAAATCGAAATTTTCAGCACGATACGCGCGGTCGCTGACGAACCAGTAAAGCCATTTATGGTGCTTGATGTCGGAGCTGCTTCAACGAAAGTATATGTCGTTGAACGCGGCGTTGTAGCGCTTTCGCACGCAATAAATGCAGGAAGCCAAGACATCACACACGCCATCGCGATTTCTGGAAATGTTTCCATTGCCCGCGCTGAGGTCTTGAAAAAAGAAGAGGGCATTGGCGGCAGTAACGCGCTCGGTTCTCCCGAACTTGTTTTCTCGCGCATTTTTTCAGAAGCTCGTCGCGTATTGATGCAGTATGAAACCGAGCATAAAAAATCAGTTACATCTATCATACTCACCGGCGGCGGCGGCATTACCAAAGAGCTTGGGACCTATGCACAAAATATTTTCTCAATTGATGTGCGTGTCGCGAATCCATTCGCGAAGACCGAAGTGCCGGCTTTTATGCGAACAATCCTTCAAGAAGTTGGCCCAGAATTTGCTGTCGCGGTCGGTCTCGCTTTGCGCAAACTTGACGAGATATAAACAGATGCAGTGAGTAATACTTGCATAAGTATCGTATACTAAAAACAAAATGCTCCCTCCCACGATACCAACTTCGTTTGTCCCTCGTTCGGCGTCTACTGCGTCGCATCGGTTTCATACCGACTTTACCGGCGTGTTCGATCTTTTGATGTACATTGCTCTTGGTATATCCTTCATTCTTGCAATCGTTGTCTTCTCCTATGGTCGAATTCTCTCGGCGAGCCAGTCCGCTAAAGATACTGCGCTCGCACAAGCCGAGTCGGCGATAAACCCTGCAACCGTTGAAGAATTCGTGCGGCTTCGCGATCGTCTTGCTTTAGGGAATACGCTTCTCGCAGGCCATACGGCATTTTCAAAGTTCTTTTCATCGCTTGGGACTCTTATGCCTGCCACGGTCCGTTTCTCTTTGTTGCACCTTTCGTTTGATGATAAAGGAAAGGTAAAATTCGAGGGCTCGGGCGTTGCTAAAAATTTCAATGCGCTTGCCGCCGCTTCCACCGCATTTGCACAAGATGGGCGCATTAAAGATGCCATCTTTTCTAATATTGTCGTCAATCCGAGAGACAATTCCGTCTCTTTTGCGCTTGCTGCGGCGCTTGACCCGAAGCTCGTCGCTTTTTCGCCATGAATAGTCGCATACTTCCCATTTTTGCTTTGCTTGTTTCCATAGGAATATTCTTTGCGTATATACGCCCTACATGGTCCGGTAGCATCGCCACGGCGAGAGCGGCTATCGCCTCTGACAATCAAGCGCTTGCTGCTGCGAGCGAATATGCGGCGCAACAAAATGAGCTTATCTCTGCACGCAATGCGATTGATCCAACGAATCTCGCGCGAATCACCATGTTTCTCCCCGATTCAGTTGATAATGTCGGGCTTATTCTCAACTTGAATGCTCTCGCTGCGCGTTCAGGACTCTCTCTCTCTAATGTTGATGTCATCGCGAGCTCCGCTAGCACTCGTGGTACTTCTGCCGTCGGAGCACTGTCGGTCTCTGGTGTGAGTCCGATAAATTCTGTTGACTTATCGCTTTCCGCGATCGGCTCCTATGCGGCACTCCAAGCATTTCTTGTCGGCATAGAAAAAAGCGAACGATTACTTGATGTCCGTGATATCGTGGTGAAGGGGTCTGATACAGGTGTCTACACTTATCAGATGCTATTGCGCCTATACTGGCTTCATTAAGCAATTTTATCGTATGAAATTAAACACCAGCATCACCCCGCTTATCCTCTTGATCGTTGCAGGAGCAAGCATTTATTGGTATTTCTTTACTGGAACAGAACAACCTCCTCTTTCGGCCAGCAGTTCTAAAAATCAAGCTCAAACTGAATTCCAAACGCTAGTTGGTAAACTGACGCCGATTTCGTTTGATACAAGTATTTTTTCGGATGCACGCTTCAATGCGCTTGTAGATCTTATGACGCCGATTGCTCCAGAACCCGCCGGCCGTCTCGATCCATTTGCCAGCATCTCTCATGTTGATTTGAGCTCTGTTTCAAGTTCAAGTCCCAGCGTAAACAAAAAATAAGGAATGAATCTTCTCGAATTATTTGTTGATAAAGGGCTTATCTCTGCAGGAGATCGCGCGGCAGTTGAAGCAGAGACCTCGAAGAAGCGGCCGCTCGCAGATGCACTCGCAGAGCATGGTGTTTCGCTTGAGGATGCGCTTGGAGAAGTGGGGAAGGCCTACGGACTTCCGGTTCGTCTTCTTAGCGATCCGCCTGCAAATCAGGAAGTATTCAGTTATGTTCCAATTGATTCTGCTCGCCATTATGGATTCGTGCCACTTAATATCGTCGACGGTGCGCTTGAAGTCGGCATTATCGATCCTGATAATATTGAAGCGCTTGATGCGCTGCAGTTTATCTCAGGCAAAATCGGCATTCCTTACAAAATATTCCTGATTACGAGTCAGGATTTTAATCGAGTGCTTGATGCGTATCAGAATTTCTCGGGCGAGATCGGGAAAGCGCTTTCTGAATACGAGACAACAACAAAACCTGCTTCTCTTGAGATGCATAAGGAAGCAGGAGTTCCAGCTTCGTCTGAAGAAGCGCTCGCATTTGAAGAAGAATCACTCGTGCTCACGGGCTCGCATGATACCTTAAAAGAGGATGCCCCTGTAACGAAGATCGTTTCAACCATATTACGCTACGCTATTGAAGGGCACTCGTCCGATATTCATATTGAGCCACTGCCGAGCAAGACGAGAGTTCGTTTCCGCATGGATGGAGATCTTCACACTTCATTGGAATTGCCGGCAAAAGTGCATGAAGCGGTTATTGCGCGTATCAAGATTCTTGCGAAGTTGCGCCTGGACGAAAAACGAAAACCACAGGATGGTCGTTTCTCAGCAACTGCTGAAAAACACCGTATTGATTTTCGTGTTTCCACTTTCCCGACCGAATATGGCGAAAAGATCGTGATGCGTATTCTTGACCAATCGGCTTCGACCACGACGCTAGAATCGGTCGGTTTTACGAGTGCCAATCTTGCAACTGTCCGCGATATAATGAAAGTACCATACGGCATCATACTCATTGCCGGACCAACCGGCTCGGGCAAATCAACGACTCTCTTCGCTATGCTCTCCGAAACCGATCGTGAGATAGCAAATGTAGTATCGCTTGAGGATCCTGTTGAATATGAAATTTCTGGCGTCTCGCAAAGCCAGGTGAGACCCGAGATCGGCTACACTTTCGCTAATGGGCTTCGTTCCATTTTGCGTCAAGACCCAGATATTATTATGGTTGGTGAAATTCGCGATAAAGAGACTGCAGCTCTTGCGGTCCAGGCGGCGCTGACCGGCCATCTTGTCTTCTCTACCATTCACACCAATACCGCGGTCGGTGCAATTCCACGCCTCATTGATATGGGCGTTGACCCGTTCCTTATCGCACCGACCCTCGTCGCGGTTATTGGACAACGATTAGTGCAGAAACTTTATCCGGGAGCAGGCAAGCCATTTCCTATTACAGACAGCTTGAAAGTGTTTCTTGATCGAGAATTTGCTGATGTGCCGAAAGAGTATCAGAGCGCGCTGCCTCCCTTCAAAGAGTTCTACCACGCGAGTTCGGTGGCTGAATGTCCAAATGGAATTCGCGGTCGCACGGCCATATTCGAGATCCTTCGTATGGATAAAAAACTTGAACAAGTCGTGCTCAAGGAGCCGGTAGAAGAGAAGATTTACGCCGTTGCGCGCGCGAACGGTATGCTCACAATGCGCGAAGATGCTATTGTGAAAGCTCTTACGGGAGAGATTCCTTTTGAGGAAATTAATACGCTCGGAGGAGAGTTTTTCTCTGAAGAGAAAAAGGATTGACAGAAAATATAGTATACTTACTTTATGTCTTACCGCGTCTACATTGTTGATGATGACAGATTTCTTCTTGACCTCTACTCGGTTAAATTTAAGAACGCTGGCCATGATATAAGCGTGTTCGGCAGTGGCGAGGATCTCTTGGCAGCTCTTAGGAAGGCGGATATTCCCGCGCCAGATGCTATTCTTCTTGATCTTGTTATGCCGGGCATCGACGGTTTTGAAGCATTGGAGGCGATGCAGAAAGAACATCTTGCTCAAGGCACAAAGATTATTATCCTCTCTAATCAAGGGAAGGACTCTGATATTGAGAGGGCGAAACAGCTCTCCGCCGATGGTTATATCATAAAGGCCTCAGCGATTCCTTCTGAAGTGCTTGCTGAGACGGTGCGTACGATTGAGAATGGCGCTCATATCTAGCATGGCTACCGACCAACGTTTTGAGGAGCTTCTGGACCTCGTTGTCGCGGAGGGTGGTTCGGATCTACATATTTATGCCGGCGGGCCGCCGATGATCCGCGTTGCGGGCGCACTTGTTCCAATCGCAAAATATTCGACACTCACCGGCGAAGAGACCGAAGCAATGTTAAAAAACATTGTTTCCGAAGATCGCTGGAACTCATTTAGAGAAAACCAAACTATCGACATTTCCTATGAGCATAAGAAAGATGTGCGCTTCCGTGTAAATGGCTATTGCGTACAAGGAGCGATTGCTCTTGCTCTGCGGTTGATACCGCGATCAATCCAAACATTTTCAGAATTGAATTTGCCATCCATACTGGATGTTTTCACGCAGCGCGAGCAGGGCTTCTTTCTTGTTGTGGGACCGGTAGGGCAGGGAAAATCAACTACGCTTGCCGCTATGATTGACCGCATCAACGAATCGCGAGCGGAGCATATTCTCACTATCGAAGATCCGATTGAGTATGTTTTTACGCCGAAAAAATCGCTTATCCATCAGCGCGAGATTCATATTGATACGCCTGATTTTCATACAGCATTACAAAGTGCATTCCGTGAAGATGTGGATGTCATCATGGTCGGTGAGATGCGCGATTACGAGACCATTTCTTCGGCGGTAACCGCTGCAGAGACAGGGCATCTTATTTTTTCAACGCTTCATACTAATAATGCCTCACAGACCATTGATCGCATCATTGATATGTTCCCTTCCGAACAGCAAAGTCAGGTGCGTACACAGCTCGCTGGTTCGCTGGCTGGTATTTTTTCACAGCGACTCATTCCACGCATCTCTGGCGGACTTATTCCGGCCTATGAACTTCTTATCAATAATAATGCCGTCAGCACGCTCATTCGCGACTCGCTGACGCACGAGATTGACACGGTCATCCAGACCTCTTCGCAAGAAGGCATGATTGATATGGACCGTTCGCTCGCTGAACTGGTGAAGCGCGGGGAAGTAACTGTTGAACACGCCTATGAGCATGCGCTGGATGCGAAGAACTTTGAACGATACCTTTGAAATATTTAAACATTTACTATGCTATTTAAATATCACGCGATTGACCAAGACGGACACGAGCGAGATGGAACCATTGAGGCCCCCTCGCAGGAAGTTGCCGTTTCTTCGCTCCAGCGGAGATCGCTCATTATCTCGGCGATCGAGTCAACCGAAAAGAAAGCGCTCTTTAATTTAAATATTCCATTTTTTGGCAGAATATCCAATAAAGATATCGTTATCCTTTCACGCCAGATAGCTACTCTCTTTGAAGCACAGGTATCTGCGCTCCGTGTTTTCCGTCTCCTCGCTGCCGAGGTTGATAACAAGCAACTCGCTACAGTTCTTTCATCGGTTGGGGATGATCTTCAAAGCGGAAGCCCTATCAGCAGAGCGCTCGCACGCCACCCAAATGTCTTCTCAACATTTTATGTGAATATGGTCCGCGCGGGGGAGGAGTCAGGTAAATTGTCAGAGACCTTTCTGTATCTCGCTGATTATCTTGACCGCTCTTACGATATAGTCAGCAAAGCAGAGAATGCGCTTGTCTATCCGATCTTCGTCATTGTGGTCTTCTTCGGCGTGATGGCGCTTATGCTCACACTCGTCATTCCGAAGATCAGTGCAGTTCTTATTGACTCCGGTCAGTCAATACCGATTTACACGACCATAGTCATTGGTTTTTCAAACTTCCTCGTTAATTACGGCATTTTCCTATTCGTCGCGATTATTATCGGTGGTTTGTATATATGGCAACTAGGGAAGACCGAGCACGGCAGGCGTATCCTCGATGAAATGAAGCTCTCGGTGCCGTATGTTGGCGATTTATATAAAAAACTTTATCTCGCGCGCATTGCAGATAATTTCTCTACGATGCTTCTTTCCGGTGTTTCAGTTGTTGAGGCCATAGAGATTACGAGTTCGGTTGTTGGCAATGCCGCATATGCTGCTGTACTCGCCCAAGTTGGGACGGATGTGAAGGGAGGATCTTCCATATCTAATGCATTCGACCAGCATCCAGAGATCCCAGGCATTATGATTGCAATGACAAAAGTCGGCGAGGAGACCGGCGAACTCGGGAAGATACTCACTACACTCGCTAAGTTCTATAATCGCGAAGTAACCAACGCCGTTGATACATTGGTTGGTCTTATTGAACCGATTATGATTGTCCTCCTTGGCCTCGGTGTCGGCGTACTCCTTGCCGCAGTGTTACTTCCTATATACAATCTCGCTGGCTCAATTTAACTTCTTATCCACACCCTTGTTTTAAACTATCCGATATAGGCGTATAATTTAATTCAGTCAGTTATTAACCGCATATAACATATTATGTATAACAATCGTTCCCGGGGTTTCACCCTCATTGAGTTGCTCGTCGTTATCGCTATCATCGGTATTCTTTCAGCAGTCGTACTCGCGTCGCTGAATACTGCTCGCTCGAAAGGGAATGATGCAGCCATCCAGTCCGATCTTTCGACTATTCAGACGCAAGCAGAGATCTTCTACAGTACAGGTAATACCTACACGGGTGTCTGCGCCGACACACAAGTTGAAAGAGCGCGCGCTGCCGCTGATGCCGCAAATGGTACAACGGAGGCTGCTTTTTGTTCTGCAACTGCAACCACCTATGCAGCTACTGCCCAGCTTGTAGCTGATAATACAAAATATTGGTGTATTGATAGCACGGGCAATGCAAAATCAATAACAGGAACCGCAGCTGGAATAACCGTTTGTCCCTAGTTCTCAGTTATCTTCTTAAAAATTATGGCAAGACGGCGGGGTTTCACCCTCATTGAATTGCTTGTTGTTATTGCTATCATCGGTATTCTTTCAGCAGTCGTACTCGCGTCGCTGAATACTGCTCGCTCGAAAGGGAATGATGCAGCGGTGAAAGCGAATCTCAACACAGTCGGTACTCAAGCGGCGCTCTACCTATCGGATAACAATACTTATGGCACACTCGATAATGGGAGTGGCAATCCAACGACTTGTCCTCTCGCTGGTGTTACTGGTGTTACCGTCTTCCATGATCCTATTGTAGAGAAGGCGATTGCCGCTGCGCTCGTTAATGCTCCTAGCGGTATGACGGCTTGTTATTCAAATGGTACGGCCTACTCAATGGAAGTGTCGCGACCCGCTGGGAGCGCTTCTGCATATTGGTGTGTTGATAGCTCTGGCGTGCATTGCGGCATCAGCTCTACTAATTCCTTGAAGGTCTCTGGCAGTCCAGCATGTAATTGTGCAGTTTTGCAATAAATGGCAATAATTTTTTTCGCACTAGGCGCGATTATTGCGAGTTTTATTGGTGTACTCGTCGTGCGACTTAACACAGGCCAAGGATTCTTCACGGGCCGCTCTCGTTGCGATATATGCAATGCACCACTTGGGCTCTCGGCGCTTGTGCCGATTTTCTCCTATCTCGCAGGAGGAGGGAAGTCGCGTTGTTGTGGCGCATTCATCTCGCTCGCAGCTCCGCTTACCGAATTGCTTCTTGGCGGGGTCTTTGTGCTCTCATACCTTCAGCTCGGTCTCTCGGTCGTGCTTTTCTGGATGCTTCTCTCGCTCTCATTACTCCTCGCACTTGTTCTCTACGACCTCGCCCATCAGGTACTGCCATCAATGCTTCTCGTTCTTTTCGTACTGGCGAGTGCAGTAACCGGATTTCTTAGTGTGTCTTCTCTCGCTGCATTTTCCTGCATTTTCCTAGTTGCTTTTGTTATTGGGCTCTCGCTCGCTCTCATTCATTTCTTATCAAGGGGCCGTGCGATGGGTTTCGCTGATGCGCCGTTTGTCTTCGGCTTAGCACTTCTCGTCGGCTCTGCAGCGCTTCCCGGCTTTATCTTTTCGTTCTGGATAGGAGCAGTTGTTGGAATATTCATATTGTTGAAGCGGCCTCGTGGCTCTAGAATAGGAGTTGAGGTGCCGTTCGCGCCTTTTCTTGCCGCGGGCTTTCTCCTCGCATACTTTACCCAATGGAATCCATTTTTTTTCGCCGTGGTCTTGTCATGAGATTAGCAAATGGCTTCACGCTGATTGAACTTATGGTCGTGCTGGCGATTATCGGCGTTATTATGTCAGTCGTACTGACTGGTCAGAGTACCTTCAATAAGACGCTCATTCTACAAAATACCGCATACGATATCGCACTTACGCTTCGCAATGCCGAGACCTATGGTCTCGGCAGCCGTGCGGCATCTGCGATTTCAAATTCTGGATATGGTGTTCATTTTGGAATTGGCACCCCGGGATTTCTCACTCTTTTTGCCGATATATATCCTGCTCCTTCATTATTTTCCTGTCATCCAACAAGTGATGCTTCGGCGCCTGACGCACAACCAGGCGATTGCACCTATACGGAAGGTCAGGATCAAAAAGTGACTGAATATGCGCTCGGGAATGGTATTACCGTAAGCGATTTTTGTGCGTTTAATGGTGATTGGTCGTGTGCGCATGCGCAGGACGGCAGTTTATCTTCGCTCGATATCGTATTCGCACGGCCAAATCCTGATACATTCATACGAGCGGACGGTTCTTCATATATGGCTGCCTGTCTCGTCGTTTCTTCTCTTCAGGGTGGAGAGAAATATATTTTTGTCTCCTCATCTGGAGAGATAGCGGCTAATGCATCTTCATGCCCATGAGAAATAAATCTATGCGTGGATATACGCTCGTTGAACTTGTGGTCGCGGTTGGACTCTTCGCGCTCGTTATGACACTCGTATCAGGCGCTTATATTGTGATGATCGGTCTGACCGAACGAGCACAAGGCATGGCGACCGGCATCGACAATCTCTCTTTCGCGCTTGAGACCATGACGCGCACTATTCGCACCGGTACGGACTATTCCTGCAACTATGGCAATGATTGCTCGCCGGGCGCTATTTTTTCTGTGAAAAATGCGCGAGGAACGACGATGAGTTATTCGCTCTCGAGCGGGGTCATTAAACAAAACAATATTCCTCTTACCGATCCGTCAGTGAATGTTTCTTCGCTTGCGTTTTATGTTTCTGGCACGACGCCGGGCGATGCGAATCAGCCGCATGTTACCATTCTCATTTCCGGAACGGTTTCTTCGGGTTCAGGGAAGACCGAATCATTTGCCGTTGAAACCGGAGCGACTATGCGCACTCCTGACCTATGACTATGAAAGGATTTACACTCGTTGAGACAATGGTTGCAATTACCATCCTTACTCTCGCAATCTCGGGGGCATTTTTTACTGCGAATAGCGCTATGGTTGCTTCAAATATTGCGCACGACCAGCTTATCGCCTCGTATCTCGCACAAGAAGGCATTGAATATGTGCGGATGATGCGCGATAACGAATATCTCGCTGCGTATGTGGATTCTGCACATGACACTACAAATGCGTGGTCGAATTTCCTCAATCCGCTCACGGCTGCGTGTAGCACTTCTTGTCAGTTTGATCCAGCAGATAACTCACTTCGTAGCTGTTCCGGCGATGGATGCAGCGTTCTCTGGCTTGCATCTGCAAATATATATACGCAAAAACAGACGACAGGAGCGGCGACACCATTTACGCGTACAATTCGAGCAACTTCGGTAACTGATATCGATGAAAAAATTGTCTCAATGGTCACCTGGAATTACCACAACAGTCAGTATTCGGTGACTATAGTCGATCATCTTACGCCATGGCAATGAAAAATAAAAATAAAAAGGGTTTCGCGCTTCTGGTCTCTGTCATCTTTATGTCAGTGATGCTCACACTCGGACTCGCATTAAGCTCTCTTGGCTATAAACAGGAAGTTCTTGCTTCAACAGCTATTCGATCGCAGTATGCGTTCTATGCCGCCGATGCTGGATTGGAGTGCGCGCTCTATGCCGATCAACAGCAGAATCTCTTCGAGTATCCTCCAAGTGATCCTTCGTCTGCGCCAGCGATGACTTGCGATGGTTCAGTGCCGTTCTCCGCGGTAAAGGTCTGGTCCGAATCTCGATGGATTGTAACCAACCGTCTTTCACTTGATGCAGATGCACACTGTGTGGATGTGACGATATACAAATATAACGACAGCCAACAAGCAACCTATATCTTCTCACAGGGCTACGATGTCTCTTGCAGTAATGTGGCACCAGGAGGGCGCTTCGTATCGCGCGGTATCTATTCCCACTACTAATCCGTGTAATTCTGTATACCCAGCACTAACAAAAACAGTTAGTGCTGGGTATACTGTGCGTATGGCTCCAAAAAAAGCAAAGATGCGCACTGAGAAGCTTCGCGACCTTCTCGCGCACCATGCACAGCAGTACTACACGCTTGACGCACCCGAGATTTCTGACAGTGCGTATGACACCTTACAGCGCGAGCTTATCGAGCTCGAAGAGCAGTATCCAGAACTTCTGCACACTGATTCGATAACTCAGCGTGTGGTGGGCGAGGCGATGCCGTTTCTGAAGAAGGTTCAACACACCATTCCTCAGTGGTCGTTTAATGATGCATTTTCTGAAGAAGAAGTACGCGCATTTGATGAGCGGGTTCGTAAAGGACTTACGATGTCCCCACATCAGGGTCAGAATTATGGACATCGTAAGTCCATACATCCAACCTATGACCTCGAACTCAAAATAGACGGACTCAAGATTGTTTTTACTTATGAAAAAGGAAAGTTGGTGCGAGCGGCGACGCGCGGCGACGGTGTTGTTGGCGAAGATGTAACCCACAATGTGCGCACGATTGCATCCGTTCCCGAAAAATTATTGCATCCTATCGATCTTATTGCAGAAGGCGAGGTGTATCTCACGCGTTCCGGATTTGAAGAACTCAATGCACTTCGTAGGAAACAAGGCGAGCTGGAGTTTGCGAATCCGCGTAATGCTGCAGCGGGTTCTATTCGCCAATTAGATCCGAAGATTGCTGCAGCGCGCCCGCTCGGGGCATTTTTCTATGATGTCGCAGAGACCTCTGAACAATTTCCGGCAACACAAAGCGAAGAGCTCGCGTATCTTGAAAATCTCGGATTGCCGGTTAATCCTGAACGACGGCACATCGAGTCCCTTGGAGATGTCTTTGCGTATTGGCAAAAGTGGAAGGGAAGTGCACGCGAGAAAGTCGATTATCAGATTGACGGCATCGTGTTGAAAGTTGAATCACGCGATATGCAACAGTTGCTCGGCTACACTGGTAAAGCACCGCGATTCGCGATTGCGTATAAGTTCCCACCAGAGCAGGTGCAGACGATTCTTGAAGATATTTCTCTACAGGTCGGGCGTACCGGGCGTCTCACGCCAGTCGCACATTTACGGCCGGTCTTAGTTGCAGGGAGTACTGTCGCGCGCGCAACACTGCATAACGAGGATTTTATACAAGAGAAAGATATCCGTATTGGCGACACGGTTATTTTACAAAAAGCAGGAGATGTCATCCCCGAGGTTGTGTCGGTAATCAAAGAGTTACGGCCAAAGAGTGCAAAACCTTGGCAGTTTCCGACCCATTCGCCGCTTTGTGGTGGCGATGGAGCTATCGAACGCGTGAAAGGCGAAGCGGCACATCGGTGTGTGGTGGCGGGCTCGTTCGAACAGCAGTCGCGCAAGCTCATACATTTTGCTGGAAAGAGCGCACTCGACATTGCCGGTTGCGGGCGCGAGACAATAAAAACTCTTATGGAAGCAGATTTAATTTCTGATTTCGAAGATATTTTTGAATTAATGAAAGATGAATTGTTAACGCTCGAAGGATTCGAAGAACTTAAAGCGCAAAATCTTTTAGACGGCATCGCTAGCGCACGAAAAGTGTCATTTGATCATCTGCTTATTGGTCTTGGGATTTTTCATGTTGGCGATGAGACAGCGTTTCTTCTCGCAGCACATTTCAAAACTCTTACTGCACTTCGCAAAGCGAGCGAAAAATCTCTTTCAGAAATATCTGGCATCGGCCCAATCATCGGACACTCTGTGCATACCTGGTTTGCACAAAAAGAGAACCAAGCACTTCTCGTGCGCCTCGAGAAGCATCTCCGCATAACAAAAGTCGCTTCTGTAGCGAAGAATGCGTCGCTCCAAGGACAGACGATCGTTATTACTGGCACTTTGCCGACGCTTTCACGAGAAGAAGCCGAAGCGCGCGTGCGGAAAGCGGGAGGGAAGGCAAGCGCGTCTGTCTCTGCGAAGACCTCTTTCGTCGTCGCTGGCGAGAATCCGGGTACGAAATATGAAAAAGCGAGACAACTGGATGTTCCAGTTATAACGGAAGCCGAATTCCTCAAGCGTCTTTCATGACATAAGGTTGTGCATACCTGGTATGCACAACCAGTTCAGATGATATTATTTTGTGATGAGAAATGAACAATTCGGACCCGGAACATTCGTGCATATTGTTAATCGCGGAGCTCATAAAGTAGATATCGTTCGCACAGATGCCGATCGTTGGCGCTTTTTGAAATTACTTCGCTACCTTAATGATGCGAATGCTCCACGGAATTGGGAACGCGATATCTCACCGACTCATGTTCGAAATAATTTCGCACGACCAGAACATTGGGGTGAAGCGCAACCCTACGTATCGATACTCTCACATTGTCTCAGAGATAATCATTTCCATATTCTTCTCCTCGAACAATTAGAAGGCGGCATAAGCAAATTCATGCAACGAGTTTCGAGAAGTATGGCCGCAAATTTCAATGCGAAATATAAAGGTTCTGGCGCGCTTTTCCAGGGGCCGTATCGTGCTCGTGTTGTCGACAATGACCAGCATCTCCAATATCTTTCGGTGTATATCAATATAAAAAATGCTTTTGAAGCATATCCTGGAGGTTTTGAATCTGCACTCAATAATTTTAACGATGCGTACGCATGGGCAATTCGTTATCCTTTTTCAAGCACTGCTGACTTTGCGGGGGAACGGAAATCATCGATTATCGATCATGCTATATGTCAATCTCTTTTTGCGTCGCCTTCAGATTTCAGAGTTGCCGCTGAAGAACTTATGGGATCTCGACTTGATATAACAGACGAATTTCGTAATCTCACCATCGACGAATAGATCGATCATTTCATGTGCATACCTGGTATGCACAACATGTATTGAGAAGCATATTTTTTAGAAAATGGTAAAGTGCAATAATGGCGACTACAGAAAAAGTTCGGAAGCTCGCGGCTCTGGCGAGAATAAGAGTTGAGGATGCAGAGCTGGAAAAGTTCATACGCGAATTCGATGCGATACTCGCGTATGTCGAGACGGTCTCTACTGTCAAGATGTCATCTCCCGAATCTGTCGAAGAAGAGAAACCGCTGTTGCGTAATGTGATGCGCGCAGATGGCGAACCGCATACGACTGGCGTATACACCGAAAAGATTGTTGAACAATTTCCTGCGAAAGATGGTAATGCACTTTCAGTGAAGCAAATTTTGTAATATGAAAAAGCTGAATGAAATGACAATCGTAGAAGCCGCCCGCGCGCTTCGCGCGCGGGAATGCACGGTCCGCGATCTCTTGGATGCCTGTACCGCGGTGGCGCAGGCGAAGAATCTAGAACTCAACGCTTTTCTTGAAATTTTTGACGCCAATGAATCGGCGATAGCTTCTGCGCAGAAACGCATTGATGAAAATGACGCATCACTTCTCTGTGGTATTCCGCTCGCTATTAAAGACAATATTCTTATAGAAGGGAAGATCGCGAGCGCCTCGTCAAAGATACTCGAGAATTATCGCGCGACCTATGACGCGGGAGTTATTAAAAAATTGAAAGATGCTGGAGCGCTCTTTCTCGGTCGTACGAATATGGACGAATTCGCTCTCGGCGGTTCGACTGAGAACTCTGCGTTCGGCGTCACAAAGAATCCGCACGATATCTCTCGCGTTTCCGGCGGTACTTCTGGCGGCTCGGCTGCTGCGGTCGCTGCGCATATAACGATTGCCGCACTCGGCACCGACACAGGCGGTTCTATCAGGAATCCTGCGAGCTACTGCGGTGTTGTCGGATTAAAGCCGACCTACGGCGCCGTCTCGCGTTCGGGTGTTATTGCCGCTGCATCATCGTTCGACCAAGTAGGTCCGATTACCAAAACCGTCGAAGATGCAAAAGTACTTTTCGATACTATTCGCGGCTATGACGCGAATGACTCGACATCAATTCCCGATGCTCTTCAGAAAGTAAAGAAGAAAGAAATACGAACGATCGGCGTACCGCGACATCTTTTCGCTGATGTGCTCGATGCTGATATGCTCGAACGATTTACTTCCACCATTAAAAATCTTGGTTTTGAAGTGAAAGATATCGAAATTCCTTCAGCGAAGCCCGCTCTTGCGGCGTACTACATCATTAACTTCGCTGAGGTCTCCACCAACCTCGCGCGCTTCGACGGTATGCGCTACGGGCTCGCGAAGCGGGGCGATACGCTCCTCGATGATTACATCAATTCGCGTACGGAGGGTTTCGGAGAAGAGGCGCGCCGTCGCATTCTGCTCGGCACCTTCGTGCTCTCGTCTGGTTATATCGATGCCTATTATAGGAAGGCAGATTCCGCGCGCGCACAGCTGACGCGCGAGTTCGCGAAGGCCTTTGAAGAAGTCGACATAATCGCAACGCCGACGATGCCGACACCGGCCTTTAAGATTGGTGATAAATCAGATCCACTCTCGCTCTATCTTGAAGATGTCTTTACCATTCTGGCGAATCTTACTGGTATGCCAGCAATTTCTGTCCCGATGGGTTTTGTCGAGAGAGAGAATCCCTCGACTTCTCTCGGGATAAAGAAACAACTTCCGGTTGGTATTCATTTTTCTGCACCGCATCAGGCAGAAGATATGCTTTTCGCAATAGGGGAGAAGGTACACAGCACATAGCATTTTTCGTTTATACTAAAAATGATGTCGCCTTTTCAACTTAATGTGGAATATTGGTACCGTCTTTTATATGAATGCCTTCATGGTTCTTGCTATGGCTCGCTCAGCGGGTTCTCTGCGCTTCTTGCGCAGCTCTGGCTCTGGATTATCATCATTGGTTACCTACTTTCGATTATTGGGCTTTTCGTCATTGTGTATACGACGATGCGTCTTTTTCAATTGCGCGAGCGCGAAGAAAAATTCTATAACACTATTATTCCTTCATCTGATGTGGCAGGAAATACGAATTCGCGCTGGCAGCATATCCAATCGCTTGCTGATGGCGCGACCGCGAGTGAGTGGCGCGAAGCGATT
>MFMU01000004.1:56189-76401 GCA_001781915.1 Candidatus Kaiserbacteria bacterium RIFOXYD1_FULL_47_14
GTTGGCGAGAAGCTGAAGAGTATCGAGCCGTCTGAAGTCCATTCGCTTCAAGACGCGTGGGAGGCGCACAAAGTGCGCAACCAGATCGCGCACGAGGGCTCTGCATTCGATCTTTCTGAATCGCTCGCGCGCCGCACCATCGCGCGCTACGAATCCGTCTTCCGAGAGTTTAAAGTCATTTGATTATCGATTTCAGCAATACTTGCTAGTATTCGTAGGCGAAGTGATGTTCCGCGGCGTACTTTAATGCGCAATGTTCCTCGATAGGTATGTCCGTCTAATTTCGAGCCGTTATAACCGCGTATGAAAGTTGGTTTCCCGAATTGAGAAAGAGGAATATTCGTCTCATGCGACCACATATGCATAAGGCGTTCGGTCTGGTCTTTGTATCGTAGATTTATTGTGAGCCGGGCGATGATACGATCGATTGGTACATCATAATAGGTGTGGAGCCACGCTAGGATGACTCGTATCATATCTGAATCAGAGTTCGTGAATCCCCATTCTTGGCTACCTCGTTTATATCCTTCACCCCAGTAGAGGCCTAGCCCAAGCATATATAAATCGCGTTTTGTTATCTGGCGTATGTCTCGTTGACCCTGGTTTCTTTGTTTCTCAATATCTTTCTTTTTCAATTCGCGATTTCTATCTATCCAAGGGGCAAGTGCTTTAGTTCCTGCTTCTTTTCGTTTCTTTTCTAATGTGCTCCGCTGATCTGCAGAAAGAATAATGTCAGAGCACCAGCGACTTGCAGTGCTCTGACTGACGCCGACCTTTCGTGCAATGTCTTTGATACTCATTCCTCGCCGTCGTAATAACTCTGCTTTCGATTTCGCCACTTCCTTCATATACAATTATGATACCAACATAGTATATAAATGTATGCACTATACACAGGTTCTAAACAACATATTGTGTGTGCATTCTTTATTGTGTATACTTTTAATGCGGGGTAGAGGAGAGGTACCTCGGGAGGCCTGAGTCAAATCTGGGCGTCTGCGTGAGCAATTGCGCTTAAGATAATCTGCCAAACTCGGTGAAGCCCTCGCGTAAGCAAGGTAATGCCGAGCCAAGCCCTGCCGGTGGTAGGGAAGGTGTAGAGACTAGACGGTAGACACCCCTCGTGGGTGAAGGCATAGTCCAGACCACAAATCCGCCAGCTGGCGGAGCACCGAAAGTTGTAGTGGTAGGCATAACCTCCAGACGCCGGTTCGATTCCGGCCCCCGCAACAAGTTAGGGAAACGGCGCGATGAGCGCCGTTTCCCGTGTATGATATATTAGTCCTATGACCACTGCAGAGCGCAATAAACAATTAGGGAATCTTATCGAGCAGAAAATTCTCGAGTTTTTCGGCGACCCTGATGCTGGGCTTGAACTCAAAAAGAGTTTCGTCATTAAACTTAGAAAACGAATGAAAGAAAAGCAGAAGTTCACGCCGCTCTCGGTTGTGATGAAGAAGTATGGTATCCGTTAAGCTGAGCGCACACGCTCTACGAGACCTTGAAGAAATCGACCAAATTGTTAGTAAACGAATTCTAGAAAAACTAGCGTGGCTAGAGCAAAATTTCGTTACTATTGTACCCGAGAGATTGCATCGAGAACTTAGAAATTCGTATAAACTTCGAATCGGCAATTATCGTGCAGTGTATGCTATTCATGGAAACATCGTCACTGTTGAGATGATAGGACACAGGCGAGATGTGTATAAATAGTATACTGTCGTATATGAAGTCGATGATTCCTCTCACAAAACTCAAAAAAGGGGATAAGGTCGCATTGTTGTCGCCGTCGTTTGCCGCACCTGGACAGTGGCCGCTCGTGTATGAGCTTGGTCTTAAGAATCTCCGAGATGTGTTTGGACTTGAGCCGATTGAATTCCCAACAACAAAGAAGTTGGGTGCATCAGGCGAGGAACGCTCGAAAGATCTTATAGATGCATTTGAGAATAAAGAGATTAAAGCGGTAATTACTTCTCTGGGCGGTGATGATCAGGTAACCTATGTCAAGAATCTGCCACCCGAACCGTTTATTAAGAATCCAAAACCATTCTTTGGTTTCAGTGACAATACGCACCTTGCGAACTTTCTCTGGTTGAATAATATTCCTTCCTACTACGGCGGTGCTTTGTTTACACAATTCGCTCTCAAGAATATGGATGCGATGACGGTAAAATATCTCAACTACGCCCTTTTTGAATCGGGCGAACGCGAGCTTGAAGCGAGTCCAATTTATAATGATATAGGACTCTCCTGGAATGATTCTGAAAATCTTGATAAGGATCGTTTGTATGAACCAAATGACGGTTGGATTTGGAACGGCGAGAATAGTGCTGAAGGTATCTCGTGGGGAGGATGTGTGGAATCCATAGATGAACTTCTTCGCCACAGTATTCAGATCCCTTCTCTTGAGGATTTCGAGAATGTGATTCTATTCACCGAATCCTCAGAAGAAATCCCCTCGGCTGACTATGTATTTCGTATTTATCGCGCACTTGGTGAGAGTGGCATATTAGAACGAGTGAAAGGAATTCTTGTTGGCCGTCCAAAAGCATGGGAGTTTGATAATCAGAAGTCCACAGAACAAAAGAAAGAATATCGCGAGAAACAACGCGAGACGATTCTTCGTGCAGTAAGGCGGTACAATAAAAATATCCCTGTCGTACAGAATCTCGATTTTGGTCACACCAACCCACAAATCGCGTTGCCGTATGGTGGCCGCATTCGCATCGATTCGGATACACATAAGATTTTTGTCACCTTCTGATTCCATGGCTAAAGATATCTTCTTGCTCAGCATGATGGGTCCGCTCGACGAAGAGTTGCGCAAGACTCTTGCTCGAGAGATTCTCAATCGCGGTACGAAGGTGGCATACATATCCTCAAGTCCGCAGGATGGCGATAGACCATACTATCAGTCGACCATTATTGATTATGCCGCCATCAGTCCTGATATTCGCGTTGACTATTTCGATCTCTCGAATGCTTTTACAGATGAGATGCTTTCCACGCTTCCTTCCTATGCTGCCGTCTATCTCTCAGGAGGAAATACATTTACATTCATGGATAGTGCGCGGAAGCGCGGACTCCAGACAATTCTTGAACAGCATCTCGCAAAAGGCGGCGTACTCATCGGTGCGAGCGCAGGGAGCATTATGTGCACTCCATCGATTGAGCTTGCGAAGTTTGGTGATGAGAACGATGTCGGCATGACCGATTTCTCAGGGTTCAGGTTCGTTGATTTTGAATTCCATCCGCATTTTACAGACGAGCCGGCTGAGCATGAATGTCTCACTGAATACAAACGCACTTATGGGCGAGATATTTACGCTTGCAAAGATGGAGCAGGACTACATATTTCTGATTCAAGAATCGAAGCGTTCGGAGGTGTATCGAAGTATACTTAGCAATATGGAACTACTCAATCTCGAACCGTTTCAAGAAACATTACATGCAAGTATGTGCGGTCCTGCTTCGTTGAAGATTGTGCTCGACTACTACGGAGTACACAAAAGCGAACAAGAGCTTTCTGAATTGACTGGTCTGGTTCCAGGAGTAGGAGTTGATGATACAGGTATCGCTAGGGCAGCAGAGACACTCGATTTTAAAGTTGAAATAAAAAACGGAAGCAGTTTCAGAGATATTGAAAAATGGTTAGAGAAGAAAGTGCCCGTTATCGTTGATTGGTTTACTCGTGGTCGTTCTGACTATTCAGATTCAGAAATTGCCGATGGCCATTACTCGGTTGTCGCTGGTCTCGATGCCGAACATATCTATCTTCAAGATCCTGAAATAGGGAAGATACGAACACTAAAAAGGGAGGACTTTATGAGGGTCTGGTTCGATTTTTCCGGAGAATATATACAACCGAACGAGCTGATACTAAGACAATTGATTGCGGTATTCAGAATCAGCGCTTAGTAATTACTTATGGAAGAAATTTCAAAAGCACTAAAAGAATATCCTCTTATCGAGGATTCACCTATAAATGTTATTCGCGAGTCAGCAGACAATATCGTCTTTGTCGTTGGAGAAAATGATAAGAAAATTTTAAGAATAAGCAAAAGGTTAGCTACTAAAGATATTGCCTTCGAGTACGAAGCAGTGAACTATCTTGCACAAAACGGTGTGCCTGTGGCGCGATGGCTGACGACGAAAACGGGGAGTATATGTACGCTGGCAGATGACCGAGTCGCGGTTCTTTTTGATTTCTTGACTGGATATCACATTACTGTAGATAAGGATCATCTCCCAACACGAGGACAGTGTTATCAGGCAGGCATTGGGTTAGGTTTGATGAGTAATGCGGCAAGCAAATTTACATCCAAATCTCCGAGAGCAAGGAATATTTTTTCTGAACTTGAGAGAGTTGTTGCTCTTGAAGAAATGTTTACCAGGGATTTTGATGGGGGTACGGAATTCGTCGCACAAGTCAGAGAAGCACTAGAATTCGGCAGAGCGCAAGATGAAATTATAGGTTTTATTCATAATGACTATCGTCCAAGTAATGTTTTCTTCGGGGAAGATACTCAAGTAACAGGAATAATCGATTTTGACTGGAGTTGTATAGGTCCCGTCATTAAGGATCTAGCTTTAGCAATTGTTGAATGGTCTTTCCCTGATGGTGCAAAAGAAGCGGATTTGACTTTATTTCAAGCATTTCTAGACGGATATAATTCTATTTCAAATCATAAGTTTTCGAAAGATGATAAACTTTATTCTTGGATCAAGTTTTCAACTCTTTCCGATGCATCAACATATTTCTGCGACTTAGCCGAAGATTCTGCTTCAACTAAACGAGTCATTAAATCGTACATGTATCAGAAATTCCTATTCTTTTCGCAATTCTAGTTATGGAAATTAAATCAACCTTACTACATCAAGGGAAGACCATACCATTCGTGTATCGCGATATCGATTCGCCGGGCGAGCTGCAAGGAGAAAAAAATAATCTGTATCGTCGAACCGGTAGGAGAGTTTGTGTCAGACCCAGATGGCGATGTTACTGAAATAAAACTTATTGACCCGAAAGACATCAATCAGTATTTTGACTGGGGCAAAAATGGAGAACGCCAACTTGAACGAGCACTTATGTTGAAAGAAACGCTATGACTCACTACGCTTAGTGTGGGAAATATGGTATACTGCTGACAATGAATCACATTGCTCATCATCTTGAATTGAATCTCCCGGTGTCCTTTATACAAGAAGGCGGACAGGTCGTTGCTTACACTCCTGCACTCGATCTCTCTACTTCAGGAAAGAATGAAGCTGAAGCAAAACGGCGTTTTAGCGAAATCGTCTCTATTTTCTTTAAAGATCTTATTGAAAACGGAACCGTAGATGCTGTTCTCTCCGATCTTGGATGGCATAAGGGTCAGGTGGCGTGGAATCCGCCTACTATTTCGCAGGAATCGATAAGTGTACGAGTCCCCGCAGTTGCATAAGCAAAAAGATGGATAAGGTTGGCAAAGTAAGCTGGAAACGATTTGAGAAATTCCTGCTTCTAATCGGTTGCGAATTCAAAGGGCAAGAAGGAAGTCACAGGAAGTATAAGAAAGCAGGACTTCTGCGTCCGATTATCATCCCGTGTGATGAACAGTTACCGCAATTTATTATCTCAAATAATCTGCGTACGCTTGAAATCTCGAAAGAAGATTTCGTGAATCTGATTAAGAACCTATAAACTGATACCATACTTATATGGAATTACTCAAACTTGAACCGTTTCAAGAAACATTGCATGCAGATTGTTTGAAATATGGAAATTAAATCAACTCTAATCCATCAAGGGAAGACCATACCATTCGTGTATCGCGATATCGATTTGCTTGATGAGCTGAAGGGAGAAAAGATAAAAGGAGTGCATGCTTATTGTTTTTGCGGCGATAAGCTCGTTATCGTATATGCCGAAAAGAAAGGAAGCTGGGGACCGCCTGGCGGTGCGATTGATCCCGGCGAAGCGATTGAAGAAGCAGTTGTGCGTGAAGTGCTGGAAGAAACGAATATGCGCGTTCTAAAACAAAGAGTTTTCGGTTATGTGGAGGCATTTGAACCGGAAAGAACTCTTCAAACGCGTTCGGTCTGTATCGTCGAGCCGATAGGAGAGTTTGTATCAGACCCAGATGGCGATGTTACTGAAATAAAACTCATTGACCTGAAAGACATTAATCAATATTTTGACTGGGGCAAAAATGGAGAACGCCAACTTGAGCGGGCGTTGATGCTGAAAGAAACGCTAAAAAGAGGTTGATATAAGGTCCGCAAACCAACCGAATATGTGTGAACGAATAAGTAAGATATACTCACAGAATGAAACAAGTCATTGTGATTGGTGGCGGATAAAAATCTTATGGAAAAACTAACAATAGCTTTAGGGACAACCTCAGAACAGAAAATAAAGTATCTAGAAAAAGTCCTAAGAGAATTAAAAATAGAAGCACAACTAATCCCGACTAAAGTGACGAGCGGAGTTTCTGATCAGCCGAAAACCACCAAAGAGACAGAACAGGGTTCAATCAATAGAGCAAAAGGAGCTTTCGGTAAGATACCGGAGGCCGATTTCGCGATTGGAATTGAAGTCGGATATCATAAAAATAACAAAGATGAATATGAAATGTTTTGCTGGGTAACTATTATTGATAAAAATGGCTATCAACTATCAAGTCAATCACACAAATTTTTACTTCCGAAATATCATCAAGGATTATTGAATAACGATCTGTATCTGGGAGACAATTTAGACGGGTATATGTCAGGTGAAGAATCAACAAATCATGTTAAAAAACAGATAGATGATATCGTCCGTTATCGAAAACCATTTATAGAAAACGCTTTAAGGAGTGCCCTCATTCGTTATGTACAAAAAGAAGATTTCGACGCAAACTTGCCTCTATAAAATATTTTGCATCAGGATATTTCGTCCAGATTTGTTTTATTTCTTCCAACTTATCTTTTAAGTCCGGATAGAAGAGAAGTTCTTCTGCACCGATGGCTTCTTGTAGCGGCGGCAGATTAAGAAAAATGACATTAAAGATTTCAGATAGTTCCCAAAGAGCATCACTGTCTTTTATTCCTAGTTCATTACAGAAATCATAAAAGGCAAAGTGAGTTAATTCGTGTGCGATGACTTCTTTCCGCATAGTGTGCGAACGCTGGTAATAAACCTGAAAGCTCTTACTTTCAAGATAGCGCGGATTGCAGTCAAAGATAGACAGATAACAAGTATACTTTTCTTCACGGTAATCCTTACTAAAATACTTTTGCAGCTCAGAAAATAGAGTGTCTTTTATTTCATCGAAACACTTCTCGGTATCTCGGAGAGTGTTTTCTAACATCTCTTTTTCAGAAGCATAAAAGCTGTCTATATAGTCACTATAGTTTTCTTTCGTAATGTCAGGATGTTCATCGCGTATTTTCTTTCCGAAATCAGTACCGCCAACAACCGCGTCGCAGAAGGCGAGATAGACCTCTTTATCTAGTTGTTTATTAAACTGTATTTTCATTTCTGGCAGGCAAAATATACCCTCATGGAAGTTTCAGATGCTTCGCTGTCATTTTGGTCGAACATATTAATATTACTGAATAATTTCTCAAGAGAATTTCGCACTACCTGCAATGGAAAAGATTGCTCCTGAATATTTTCAGAGTGAACTTCTTCCTCGTTATTATTTTCCCTTTCGATTATTTCTACATTCCAATTATATGCTCCATCTTTAGGCGTAACAGTCATTGTCATTTTCTTACCATCGAATTCTCTCACGACAGGTTTGTTTTTTGCAAGTTCTTCTAATTTATGAAGTGTATTTATATCAAAAATAAACAGCCCACCTTCATTCAAATGAAAATGTACTCTTGAAAAGACAGCTTCCCAATCCGCATACTCTACAAGATGGTTTATCGAGTCAAACAAACAGATGATCACATCAAATTTGTCTGGTAGCGAGAATGATGTCATGTTTTGTCGAGACAGAAGTGCTTCAGGAAGTTTTTGACGAGCAATAACTAGCATTTCTTCTGAAAGATCTATACCCTCCACTTGAAATTTTCGGTCAAGGAAATATTTCAAAAATGTACCCGTGCCGCAACCTAATTCTAAAAGTTTTTTAGCTGGTGGGTTGTATTGCTTTATTATCTTTTCGATGCTCGCAGATTCTTCCGTTCTTTCTCCCATAACGGAATCATAAAATCTTGCAAATATATCATAATTACTCATATTGAATATTATAACTTTTTCAAAAATAAAAGCCCGCCCAATATTGGGCGGGCTTTCCTATGTAGGTCAGTGAAATGAAAGATCAACTAGTCATGTTGTATTCCCTCAAAAGTGGCAACACACGCTCTTTGAAGAAAGCAACCGCTAAACAAGAATCATCGTCCTTGGCGTTGTGAAAATCGCCATGAAGAAAATATGCATTTGCTCTACAACCTGTACCACACAAATCCAGAAGTTCACATCCTCGGCATTCAACTACATCGTCGATTTTCATTGTTTTGATGCTCTCCATTTGGTCTGAATACCAAATATTTTGTATCGACGATTCACGAATATTCCCGATGGGCAAGTCAGAACAATAAGCGCACGAAACAACATCTCCATTCGGCTTCACACAACAACCAGATCGCCGTCCTTCGTAGTCACAAACAAAGTCTAGAGCAGACAGTGCTTGTAGACCTTGCTCGAAGAGTTCCTCACGAAAGAGATATTCAATCTGAAGACGAAAGGGCATCTTATTTTCAAGGTGCTGCCTAAGTAGTGTGAGGCAATGTTCGGCGATATTGTTCCACTCAATCTTGAATTTGTCAGAATGTTTTTTGAACTGAGGTGTTGATTTTGGGAAACCAATCCTCCAACATTCGATTCCAAGCTGGCTAATTGTACGGTACATTTCATCGAGATATCCGATATTTTCGGTGTTTACCATAGTATTTATGACAACACCTATCCCTCTGTTCGCCAATGATCTTATATTGGTCAATATTCGTTCCAGAACACGTCGAGAATTTTTCTCTCGAATGCCGCGAAATGAAATATTCGCACCTGGAATTGAATCAAGACTGATGAACAGTGAGAAGCGACTTCTTAAGGATGTAATCGTTTCCACGAACTTTTCGTTGATCAAGAGACCGTTCGAGAAGATTGCAGAGATTCTCATATCTCGTTCCTCAATTGCTTTGAGGATTTCAGTGAGCTGGGGCATCATTAGTGGTTCACCACCACTGACTCCTACACTGTTGACCTGCATATCTTGCAGATCATCAAGCAGATGAAGAATCTCGGTATGGCTTAGAGCTGCTCCTGATTTCACATATTTTGCCTGATAGCAGTGTACACAGCGCATGTTGCATTTACCGCTTGCCTCCAAGTGAACGGATTCAAGTCGCCGATCGGGAACTCGATTCAGCTGCAAAATTCTCGACCCAGGTATATCAGCGAATTGCAGAGCAGATATTCCTTTCATTTTTTCAAGAAATTGCACAACTTCTGATTTTGATTCGTCCGAATATTGTGCCGTTACTTGTTCAACAGTTAAGGCACCGTCGAGAAGTTGCAAGAAATCAACTTGATCCGGTTGCACCTCATAAGTAGATCCATTTCTCAGACAATACAACGCGCTCGTAGATACCGAATGCTTCATTGTAAAGTCATCGGCCAATGATATGTACTGACCGTTCATAATCACCTCCTTTTAGTGTGTCGGTTCAAAGAAATAGGTGGAACATCAGATGTTCCACCTATTTGACTGTGGCCGAGTCATCAGGTGCCCGGATCTTCTTGATTCAGGGCCTGGGTAAGTCTGACCAAAGGCACTCTTTTTTGTAGAAGGGAGTGCTTCAGTGTTTTCTGACCCGACTTCGAAGAATGCCCATTCTTCTTCATGGTTTTCCTCCTTTCTGGATCTCAAAGAACAGACCCAATAATATACTAGTACATTTATCTCAAATGCACAAGGGGTGTATTAATATGGTATACAATTACCGCCATGCAAAAGAAGAACCATAATCTTGAAGAAGAGATAAAGCTCGCGGTACACGATATTCCCGCGATGCTTTCAAAAATCCGTTCCATCGCAAAATTCGTAAGGACTGAATATTTGCGTGATGTAATCTATGGTGTAAGTGGCGAGAAAAAGAAAATCCGCTTGCGCACACAGGATAATTTTGAGTCGCGGCTCGTTGATGCCACTCACAAGTATAAGATAGCGGTGGAAGATGGCATTAAGAAAGAAATTGAAGAGACCTTATACAAAGGGAATTCATGCGAAGACGCTTTGAAAATTATTTCTTCACAAGGAGGTTTTGTTGAGGAAAATTCATACGAGAAAACGAGGGTGATTTTCGCTGGTTCGCACAATACTGAAATTACACTGGACATTTATCCTTATGGCGCGTGGGTAGAAATTGAAGGCGAATCGTCTTCAATTCACGAAGTCGCGAAGCAGCTTGGCTTCACACAAAAGGACTATATCGAGTTAAATGCAGATGAACTTTATGATGTGTGGTGTCGTAAAAATAAGATAGATATATTGTGGGATGTGCGATTTGGTTTTCCTGATATGGACGACAACATTTACGAAAAGGCAGTATCTACTTAGGAGATTTACACCCACTTTCATTGCGGGCGAGAAGAACGGCGAATCCATATTTTGCGCGTTCGTACATTTCAGTCGAATAAATCTGGATTTCAATAATACCTAATGACTCGGCATCAACTGCGGTTCGGAGGCATTGGAATCCATTTGGCTTTGGGAAAGAGATGTAATCCTTGAACTTTCTTGGAACGGGACACCAAAGACCATGAATTTTCCCAAGCATTGTGTAACAGCTATCGGCATCGGGTACAATTACTTGAAGCGTTATGATGTCATTAATTTGCGAAAGATCATCTTCTTTTCTTTTGAGTTTCTGATAAAAACTATACATACCCTTGTCGCGCTGTTCAATACGGAATGGTATGCGCGAATGAACCGCGAGTTCAAGTTGAAGGGTTGCGGTTGCTTCTATGATGTTCTTTTTACGCGCGGATGCGCGTTTAGCGTAGAGGCATTTCGCCTCCTTGAAAGAATCCGGCTCGATGTAGGAAAAGGAAAGATCTTCAAGTTCGCGCTTAATAGCATGCATACCGAGGCGCTCAGCGACCGGGACATACACATTGCGCGTTTCGAGAGAGACGCGCTTGCGAGTCGTAAGGGGCATATGCGAAAGAGTTTGCATATTATGCAAGCGATCACAAAGTTTGATGATGAGGATTCGAGTATCCTGCGCTGCTGCCAGTAGAAGTTTTCGCAAGGTCTCCGAGTAATAGAAAGCTCCATCATTTTTATTTCTTTCTAATTTCGTCAGACCAACCACCAGGAATGCAATTTCTTTTCCAAAAATTCGTTCAATATCTATTTCGCTGATTTTGGTATCTTCAATCGTATCGTGAAGTATGCCCGCTATGAGTGTTGGCGTGCCCATATCGAGCGTGCCAAGAATTCTCATTGTTTGGAAAAGATGTTCTGTGTACGGTTCGCCAGAACATCGGTACTGTCCAGTATGCGCCTCTTCGGCGAAAGCCCATGCTTTCTTGATGTTTGCAACAGCTTCAAGGTCTCTACTGACGCGAATCGGTATAATCCTCTCAAGCTCAGCTTGAGTTCGTGTATGTGCGACCATATTTCTTGATACTGTATGCGGAATGTCCGTATGCGTCAAATAGAAAACACCTTCCTGTATCGAACAGGAAGGTGTCGGTTACCGTTGAGTTTGATAGCAACAACGGTCACAACGCGCTGAGGAAAGACCTTCCGGAGAACAAAGTTCGTTTTTCATTAGTGCGATGAAAGACGCTCGTGTAGTTCCTGACACTATCTGTGAGAATGAAGTACTTCGTATGTTACCGAATGAAGTATTATTGCAGACAGTTACTGTGCCGTCAGAAGATATCTCCAATTCTTCAGCATACCTAGTGCAGGAATGCGGGTTAATCACGAAATGACTTGTGCCATAGTATCGGCAAAGAGCTTCTTCGGATAAATCTGGAACAGTGCGAATAGCAGGGAATCGTTCCTTTATTCGAGAGAGTGTTTCATATACTGCATAGGGCGATAGTGAAGCACGAATGCGAGCATCGAAGTTGTGATGAATACGCACCTTAACATTCCCACTAGTTGCATATCTGGTCACAATTTCTTCAAGGTCGTCAATGTTCTGTGGCGTGAGGATGATTCCGATTTCCACCGATACACTGTGCCCTGCAATCTTTTGTAGTCCGATTTCCGCTTTATGAAGCGCCCCAATTTCTCCGATTGTCGCGTCGTGAATTTTTTCTCTACCGTGAATTGATACGACGACTTCGGTATGACATTCGATAAGTACAGAGACATACTTTTCGAGTAGAAGCCCGTTCGTGATAATCCGCGTCTGAAATCCATTCCTGCTGATGAATCGTAGTATCTTGGAGAAATCCTGATGGATTGTTGCCTCTCCGCGTCCAGAGAATTTGAATTTTGGTTTGATACCGTCCTGTTCACAGCCGCGAACAAGCGTTTCCATGTCAGAGAGCATAAGCATCGAGAACTGTTCACGACGCTCTTGTAACTGTGCGGTCACTACTCCAGTGACTCCATGATAAGGGCAGAAAGAACATTTTGCGTTGCAGTGATTGATTAAATCAATCTTCAAAGAACGAATCATAGTAACCTCCTTTATAATTTTCTTTTACAACAATATCGCTTGTTGGCAATAAATGCAACCTTGTCGTTATAGGCGTATATGCGCTTCTGAATCGCGTATAAAATCCGCAACGATCTTCTCCCAGGTGAATTGCGGGGCAATCGCGATCCCATTTTCACTTATTGTTTCGTAAAGCTTCGCATCGGTGCGCAACATATCAATAGCTTCGAGTGCCGCTGCAAGCGATCGATTGATTGATATTCCGGTGCGATGATTCTCGAGGAATTCATCATATGCCGGGACATCGTTAAATACGATAGTTGGAAGTCCGGTGACGACGCTCTCAAGAACGGATTTTCCAAATGTCTCGGTGCGAGAAGGGTAGAAAGCAAGATGGCATGTGCGCATAAGCTCGTTCACGGCATATTGTGGCGCTATGTCATGGAAGACGAAATATTGATCAAGACCGCGCCGTGTCGCATCACATTTCAGATCAAATGCGTAGTGTCCGTAGGCCGTCTGAGTATTTGTTTCGCCGAGACCAATGAGATGCACTGTGAGGCCAGGGATTCGGTCGCGTGCTGCTTCGACGAGGTCAAGAAAGAAACACTGTTCTTTCTGTGGTTTGATTACATTCGCACACAAAATATGCAATGTATCTTGGGGAACAAAAGTACGAAGTAACGGTCGGAAGACCGACGGATCGTACCCGCGTCGCACGATAAAAATCTTTTCGCTCGGTACTTTGTATGAGTTTATAAGTACCGTGCGTTCGGCGGCAGAAGGAGTCGCGATATGTTGAACATACTTCAATGCTTTAATTTCCGCATCAAAATATTCCTGCGGAACATCCTCAGAAAGACAATAGAACGCTCCGAGGAACATCGGGAAAAGGACGGTACGCGAGATTGGACAACGGTCTTTTTCAAAAAGTCCGAATGCGTGAGTTATATGAAATAGGTATATACGATCATAGGCATGAAGTTTCCTGTCATCAAAATATTCTCCCGCGCGCATACTGATTGACATGCGATTGAGGAAATATGATTCTGAGTTTTTATCGAGTGTACGCAGATGAAAATCCTTTTCTTGGATTGGAAATCGGATTATTGAAACACCGGGCAAATCATGCGACGGTTCAATATGTTCTTCTTGTCGGAATGTTCCACCAGCAATGTTCGCCGGAGTATACACATCAATACTATTTCCTTGTCGACAAAGTTCTCGTGCGAGATTTCGGATAAGCACCGAACCGCCGTCAGTATCGCTTGCTCGTTCGATGTCTCTTCCGCATACGATGGCTATTTTCATAGAGAGGAGAAAAGTTGCTGATAACGCGAACATACCGTTTCCCATGAATACTGTTCTTCAGCATACTGTCGCGCCTGTATGCCCATTTCTTCACACTGTAATGGATTGTCAATCATTTGTGCGAGTGTCGCGCTTTCTTCTTGGAGGTTCTCTGTATCGATAAGAAAACCGTGTACGCCCGAATGTACTATTTCCGCTACGCTACCGACTTGAGAAGCGACAATGGGAAGTCCTGCTGCCATCGCCTCGCAAAAACTGCGTCCCATTGTTTCTGTATGCACATAACTGCCTCCCGATTCGTTCATGGTCTCTAACCTTGGGAAATAACAATATATGTCTGCGGCTCTGAAATAGTCAGGAATAATAGTATGAGGTACTGTCTTAATGAAGCGCACTTGTTCCTGTATACCAATCTCATGAACATGCTGTTCAAGTGTCGCGTGTTCAGGACCATCTCCAATCACTATATAGAGAAACGGTTTTTGAGTTCTTATGCGACCTAACACCGTAAGTGTTTGTTTAATGCCTTTGAATCTGACAAGACGGCAGGCCGCAAGAATGATGACACAATCCTTTGGCAATCCAAGACGCTCTCGTAGTGCATTTTTTTCTTCCCGATTTGCTGGTGTGAACCGTGAAATATCGATGCCTCCCGAGACAATACTCATAAGATTCTCTGGGATACCAAGACCTGAAATGCGATTTTTACTGAACTGGCTATTTACAATGAGACCATCGGCATAAGAAGTGATTTGTTTGACTATATACGATTGCCGTTCCGTAAGCGTCTCGCCAACACCTTCTATGCGAGCTTGGAATATATCGTTACCACCCGAGCGAAGAAATATTTTTATATGAGGGAATCGTCGTTTCAAATCTCCAAGAATCCGGACCCAATATAAACTGTTAAAGAAGAGAACTGTCATATTCGATATTCCGTGCTGTATCAAGGCGTGCTCGAGTTCTTCGGATGTAAAGATGGAAGAACGAGAGAGTGGTGTTATTTTAGCTTTCAGAGCAGTGCTTTCTCGAAAGTGCGATAGAGCATCATTACTATCAGAAAGTGGCATAAGGCAGACACCTGCAAAATTGCTGTACTTCTCAAAATGGCGTGCACACTCCTCAGCATGAACTTCCATTCCACCTATGTAGGGAGCACCGTAGTCCGTCACAAGTATGATATGACGATTGTCCATCGCTCGAATCCTATCACATTGAAGTAATGGTAGAATCATCCTCCTCTATGAGGATATTTCTCATCAGGCATGCATCGGTCGAGTATACAAATAACTCGGCCACGAACAGACATATTGATCTTTCTCCGCGCGGCACAGTGCAAGCATCCGAGATGGCTAAACTGTGGGAACCAAAGATTGGCTACTTGTACAGTTCGACTTTGCCAAGGGCTGTACAAACTATAGAGCCGCTAGCAAAGAAATTAAACAAATCTATTATAGAAGAGAGCACACTCTTCGAGCTTGATTATAGAGGTGATGCGGCACTCTTTCATGAAAAAATAAAAGAAGACAGAAATTTTAAGTTTGAGGGCGGGGAGAGTATTACTGAAGCGAATGTTAGATTCGAAAAAGCAGTTAGGCATATAGCTGATATTCATAACACTTGCACGGTAGCTGTTGGCACTCACGGGACCGTGTTGAGCGAGTTTCTTATCAATCAATTTGGTTTTCCATCAGATTATTTCTTCAAACTTTCTTATCCGGATGTATATGAAATCCAATATACGAATGAGAAAGGGTTCATTTTTATACGAAGAGCGATTAATCTTCTTCCTAAAACAATCGAATATAAGGATATACCTTTGGTATACTAAATGACTATGGAGATGAAGGAGCTTGAGAAAGAAGCGGAAGAATATTGGGATACGCTTGGCCCTGGCCTTACTACCGGTGCTGCCGACGACGATCCGTCTGGCATCGCGACCTATTCGCAGGCGGGTGCAAAATATGGATTCCAACTCATCTGGACCGCACTCTTTACCTATCCATTTATGGCAGTGGTGCAGGAGATGTGCGCGCGCATCGGGCTCGTCTCGGGTCGCGGACTTGCCGCGAACATCCGCAAGCATTATTCCGCGAAGGCGTTGTATATCGTCGCGGCGCTCCTCTTCTTCGCGAATACGATTAACATCGCCGCTGACCTGAGCGCAATGGCAGCAGGGACGCGTCTTCTGTTTCCCGCTATCAATATCGAACTTCTTGTTATTTGTTTCGCACTCTTCAGCTTACTGCTCCAGATATTTATTTCCTATAAGCGCTATGCGAAATATCTGAAATATTTAACTTTCGCCTTGCTCTCGTATGTCATCGTCGCGCTGGTCGTAGATCTCGATTGGAGCGAGGTGCTCTATCATACCCTCGTCCCCTCACTGACTTTCTCGAGAGATCAGATATTCCTCATTGCCGCTATACTAGGAACGACGATTTCCCCGTATCTATTTTTCTGGCAGACCTCGCAAGAAGTTGAAGAAGAAATATTGCATGGCGAGACCAGTATTCAATCACGACAAAAACAAGTATGTCCAGATTCTATACGCAAGATGCGCACCGATGTCTGGAGCGGTATGGCCTTTTCGAATCTCATCACTTTCTTCATTTTCGCGGCGTGCGCCGGTACGCTCTATGCCAGTGGCATTACGAATATCGAGACGGCAGATCAGGCAGCGCGCGCGCTACAACCCTTCGGGTCATTCGCCTCCGTGCTCTTCGCACTCGGCATCGTCGGGACCGGGCTCATTGCCGTACCAGTCTTAGCCGGTTCTTCCGCGTATGCGCTCGCAGAGAGTTTCGGATGGAAGTATGGCTTGTATCGGAAGTTGAAACAAGCACACGCATTTTATGGGGTAATTATCGTCTCGATGATCCTCGGCATCGCCGCAAATTTCGCGCATCTCGATCCTATTAAAGGGCTCATCTATGCGGCGGTTATGAACGCCGTTATCGCGCCCTTTATCCTCTTCTTTGTCGTACGGCTTTCGAGCAATAAACATACTATGGGCGACTACGCGAATCGTCCGTTCATTTCTTTCATCGGCTGGCTGACCATCGGCGTGATGGCACTTTCCGGCATCGCCGCTATTCTTACCCTCTGGTTCTGAAAGATTACAAAAGCCGCAAACTTAACCCGTCTGCGCTCGTTTTCAATGGACCCTATAAATACCTGCTACAATGTCTGTAATATGAGCCAAGCGATTATTTCATTACTAAACAAGACGAAGATAGACAAATCGTGGTCTTTTTCTGACAAGACACGAAAAGACACCGCGTATGTTACGCATGGCTATCATCGTTATCCTGCAAAGTTTATTCCGCAAATAGTTTCTCGTTTAGCAGAAAAATACACAAACGAAGGTGATTTTATCGTTGATCCATTCGGCGGTTGCGGAACAACGCTTGTTGAATCAAAAGTTATGGGACGACCGTCAATTGCTGTGGATATCAATCCAGTTGCTGTTTTGATTACAAAAGCAAAAATCACAGCAATTGATCCTATCAAAATTGAAAAAGAGTTCATAACTTTTCAAAAAAGATTGGAAACTTACAACGAAAAAACAAAAGTAAAAGCTCCCGAACACGAAAGGATCGATTATTGGTTTAAACCGGAAGAAAAAAGAAAACTAGCATTTATCTTTACCGAGATTTCAAAAGTAAAAGATCAAGATGTTCAAGATTTTTTCTTTTGTGGGTTCTCAAATATTCTCAAAAATTGCTCAATATGGTTACAAAAGAGTAATAAACCAACAAGAGATTTTGAAAAGAATCCATCAGAGCCAATCAAAACATTTATTAAACAGATAAAAATGATGTTGCGTGGTAACGCAGGTTTATTTGAACTTTTATCAGAAAAAGGTTATCTGAAAATTCCAAGTAAAGTAATTTGTACAGACGCAAGGACAATTCCGGCTAAAGATAACAGCGTCAGTTTGATTGTTACATCACCGCCGTATGTTACTTCCTACGAATATGCAGATTTGCATCAACTCACTGCGTTATGGTTGGAATACACAAAAGATTTGAGTGATTTCCGAAAACGATTTATTGGTACTTCTTATCACAATAAAAAAGATTTGATCCTCAATAGCGCACTCGCAGAAAACATTAGAAAAGAATTGTTAGAAAAAGATAAGAAAACTGCCGAAGAGGTGTCAACATACTTTAGTGAAATGAATCAAGTTTTTGTTGAAATGAAAAGAATACTAAAAAAAGGAGGGAAGACCTGCATTGTTGTCGGGAATACTAGCTTAATGGGAGTTAAAATACTCAATGCAGAAGTTTTTGTTGAACAATTGCAAAATTTAGGGTTAAAAGTCGCTGATATTATTAAAAGAGAAATACCATCAAAAAATCTACCGTCTGTCAGAGATAAAGAGACGGGTAAATTTGCAAGTATAACTGACAAAAACAAAATCTCTGCTTATCCGACAGAATATATTTTAGTAATGCAAAAATAAAATATGACAATACAAGACCTCATCAAAATATACGAGACAAAAAAGAAAGAGCACGGAGCGCAAGCATATAGGCACATTTCTAATGTCTTGATGGAAGCAAAAGAACAACACGAAAAAGATTTTACTGGCGATGATCATGAACAATCATGGCGCGCTTTCAAAGGAAAAAATCTAGAAAAACTGATTGAATATATTATTACAGACGAAGTGAATGCTCTAGGATTGCTAGTTGTAAATGGAAACAATCTCGAAAGAACTAATGGGGCAAATCTCCCGAAAGAATTGAGTTTACTGAAAAGAAACTTGACTGTTGATTATGGTGAATTTGGTTTGCATTTGCCTGATGTTGATTTGATTATTTACGACCCGAAAACAAGTAAAGTAGTTGCTGTATTGTCCAGTAAAGTTACTTTACGAGAAAGAATTGCTCAAACTGGATATTGGAAAATCAAACTTGCTTCTGATGAAGCCACAAAACATATCAAAGTTTATTTCGTAACACCTGACGAAGACGGAACGCTTACAGTAAAAATACCGGCAAAGAAGGGTAGGGCAATTGTTGAAGTTGATACAGATGGCAGTTATGTTTTGAGTGAGACAAATATAGAAGAAAGCGACAAAGTAAAAATGTTTGATAAATTTATTGATGATTTGAAAAAACTTTTAAAGTAGACCTGAAAATATGGCCAAGGATTTAATTTTAGAATCCACAACACTGTGGGATTATCCGACTCAAAATTACGGAGACAAACCCCATGGAAATAATAAATATAACGGCGTAACACCAGCTTTTGTCATTTGGAATCTCTTGCACAGATATACAAAAGAAGGTGATTTGGTTGTTGACCCTATGTGTGGAAGCGGGACAACGATTGATGTTGCTAAAGAATTAAACCGAAAAGTTATTGGCTATGATCTTAATGTAACAAGACCAGAAATTATAAAAAACGATTCTCGTAAAATACCACTCAATGATAATTCAGTTGATTTTGTCTTTATTGATTCCCCCTACTCTGACAATATCAACTATTCCGACAATAAGGAGTGCATAGGAAAAATCTCATGCGAGAAGACAGAGTTTTATGACGAATTAGAAAAAACGGCGAGTGAAATCGCAAGAATTTTGAAATCAGGAAAAACAATGGGCTGGGTAATTGCGGATCAATGGGTAAAAAAGAAATTCACGCCCGTCGGATTTTTAATGTGGCAGAGGTTAGAAAAATATTTTGAGACAGTTGATATGATTTGTCTCACTCGCCATAATCAAACATCAAATACTGGTATATGGCACGAGCGAGCAAGGCAATATAATTTCTATCTTAGAGGATTCAAGTACCTTTTCATAATGAGAAAGAATTGAAGGGGAATCATTGTATTATATGCAATAGTGTTGTATGTTGAATGTATGACTCATACGGCCTCCGCCGACCGGCGGATTTATTTTTATGGAGATTAGAAACATCGCTATCATCGCGCATGTGGACCACGGGAAGACCGCGCTCACGGACGCTATCTTAAAACAGACAGGTGCGGTTGCGAACGGCGTCTCGATGGACAGTAACGCGCTCGAGCTCGAGCGCGGCATCACGATTTATTCTAAAAATGCAGCAGTTGAATACCCTTCGACAGGTTCAGGGCGAGTAAAGACAAAAATAAATATCGTCGACACGCCCGGCCATGCGGATTTCGGCAGCGAAGTCGAACGCGTGCTGCGCTCTATCGACTCGGTGCTTCTCGTCGTCGATGCGGCTGAAGGCCCGATGCCGCAGACGCGTTTCG
>MFMU01000004.1:76417-77481 GCA_001781915.1 Candidatus Kaiserbacteria bacterium RIFOXYD1_FULL_47_14
AAGCAGAAGAACAAGTGCTGGAACTTTTTCTCGAGCTTGGCGCGACAAACGAGCAATCGAATTTCCCAGTGGTGTATGCGATCGGACGCGATGGACGCGCGGCGATGAATCCTGATGATTTGTTTACGGTAACTGACGGCGACCTCTCGCCACTCCTTGATCTTATTCTTGAAAAAGTCCCTGCCGCAAACGCCAGTACTGATCCAAACGCGTCGCTTATGCTCCAGCCATTTAATCTTGCCTACGATAATTTCATGGGGCGACTCGCCGTTGGGCGCATTTATGCAGGAACGGTTCGTCCGAATCAAAATGTATTTGTTAAGAAACCTAGCGGAGAGACCCGCGCTGAGCGCATTTCCAAAGTATTCACCTTCAAAGGACTCGAACGCATCGAAACAGCAGAAGCATCGGCGGGAGATATCGTTCTTATTGCCGGTCTTCCTGACATTTATATTGGTGAGACCATAACGACCGATGAATCGGTAGCTCCGCTCCCGGCGATCGCAGTAGACGAGCCGACCATCGCGCTTAATTTCCTCATCAATAATTCGCCGTTTGCCGGAAGAGAAGGGAAGTTCGTTACGAGCCGCCAGATCCGCGATCGGCTCGAGAAAGAACTCGAAGTGAATGTCGGACTTAAAGTCGACTTCTCAAGCGCGGACTTTTTCTATGTGTCCGGCCGCGGAGAACTTCACATCGCTATTCTTCTCGAAAATATGCGCCGCGAAGGGTACGAGCTCCAGGTCTCGCAACCTCACGCCATCATTCGCGAAGAGAACGGCGTGAAGATGGAACCGTTTGAAGAAGTGATTATCGATACGCCGTCAGAGTTTCAAGGCGTCGTTATTGAAAAATTAGGCCAGCGCGCCTTCGTACTCCAGAATCTCACCCAGCACGGAAATATCGTGCGCCTCACGCTCCTTGGTCCGACGCGCGGTCTGCTCGGGTATAAAAATATGTTCATCATTGACACTCACGGCGAGGGAATTCTTTCCTCACGCGTGGTCGGCTTCAAGCCGTATGCTGGCGAAATAAGGAGACGCATCGTCGGGTCGATGATCTCT
>MFMU01000004.1:77487-81899 GCA_001781915.1 Candidatus Kaiserbacteria bacterium RIFOXYD1_FULL_47_14
GCAGGGAAGGTACTCGGCTACTCGCTCTGGTCGCTCCAAGAGCGCGGACAGCTTTATATCAAGCCCGCGACTGAAGTGTATGAAGGTATGGTTATCGGCAACACTTCGAAAGGCGAAGAGATGATGGTAAATCCGACCAAAGGGAAGAACCAATCGAATGTGCGTTCCTCGGGTATGGATGAAGCAATTGTCTTGGTGCCGACCTTCGACCTCACCATCGAACGCGGAATGGAAATTATCGCCGATGACGAATATCTGGAAATCACGCCGAAGAGCGTCCGTCTGCGTAAACAATTTCTTACTGAAAACGATCGCGCGAAGTCGCGCCGCTAGTGTACAAAAATAATGAGAGCCGGCAACCTCGGAAGGTTGCCGGCTCGCGCCAGCTTACACACAATAGCGCTCTTTGTAAGCGGTAATTTTTTCTAGCGCCCTCCTATCGGATACGAAGTTTCTTTCTCTGATCACTGAGATGAGATCGTCGAGCGTTGCCGCAGCTCGCACGGGAATGTTATGTTTTTTCTCGAATTCCTGTACAACCGAGAGATTCCCCGTACCTTTTTCTTGTCGGTCGAACGCAATAACGCATCCGACGGGGATTCCATCGTTGGAGCGAATGAGGGCAATCGACTCATCGAAAGAAGATGTCATTGCCATATCATTGCCAACGATAAGAACTTTTCTTCCTTTTTTGACGAAGGTTCCGATGAGTTCATTTTTGCCGTTGGCCCTTTTTTCATTAAGGGCGCAACCGAGCATGATTTTGTAAGTATTCCGCACTTCGGTCGTCATTGCGACGACCAGAAAAATGCTTTCATACCCCGCACTGAAAAGTATATCGACGCCGCCGCTGTGTATCCCAGCAGCAGCTTCGATGCAGGCAGTCGCAAGGATAGGCATTTTCTTTGAATCGAATGATTCAAAGTTGAAACGATACGGCGGCGGAATCTGATCGTTCTTTTCTTGTTCATCTGGAAGGAGCTTGATAGCTCCGATTTCTAGGGCATACCGAATAAATGCTTCTGCTGCGCTGTTCATCTTCTACCTCTTTCTTTGGCTGGAATGTACAATCGCAACTCGATTTTCGAGTTGACTATCTAAAGCCAGATTAGCAAAAATGTCAACAAACTGCAAGAAAAATAAAGAGTCGGCAACCTCGGAAGGCTGCCGACTCTCGTGTTACATACTTCAAGCGCGAGCGAGATACGCATGGATATCAATGCGGAGATGAGAGGTCATCTTTCCGGCGTCGACATACAGATCTAACAGCTCGGTAATAGTGAACACTGAGTGCAGAGTGCATCCAAGTCCCGCCAATTCTTCGCGGCCGCCCTGTTCGCGATCGACGAGTACGAGGATATCAGTAACCTCAAGCCCCACACCGCGCCAAACGCCAATCGCTTCGCGTTTGGAATCGGCTTTCGTAATGAGGTCATCGACTCCAAGGGCCTTTTTTATCCTTGCAGGAAGCCAGAAATCACTCGGCAGTGCAACGCATCTTTTCCCATCGCGCTCTATTTTTTCGAGAACGATAGCGTTCATTCCATACAGCCGAGCTAGCGCCTTTGCGAACGGGTCGCCAGCTCGCGGAATGCCGGCAGTTGCATCGAATGATAATCCTCTGTTGGCTTGCACATCTCGCATACACCGGGCCGCGAATTCAACGATTTCCGGCGTGAGCGGTCCCGGCTTCGGGTTGTCCGGCGTGCGAAGATTGAGAAAAAAAGGCGACAGCGGAGCTTCAGGATTCTTTTCATGGAGCTTTAATAGAAATCCTCGCTCCACTCCGTTTTCTCTTTCGCGTTCAACAACGAGCGGATGATCCGATTCTGCAGTGAGCACCGCTCCGATGTTCATCAGCGCGAAAGCGAGTGTAAGTCGCATCTTTTGGACTATGTCCATAATTTCTCCTTTTTGATTAACGAAAGGTACAAATAGAGCCCGACTATCGGGTTTTCTATCTGAAACGAGACTAGCAAAAATGTCAATGAAATGCAAACGCAAACCACAAAATGAAAAACCACTCAAGTTTTTGTCGATAAACCACTTTGAAACTTAGCAATCAAAGTTTCTTTCTTTTCGCGACGCCATTTTTTGATTTGAATTTCGCGTTTTCTGGCGCTGGTAAGTGTCAGATGTTCTTCAAGGAAGACGATTTCGAATTTTGAATCTCGTTTTGTAAACAATGCACCGCGTTTTTCATTGTGGTATTTAAGGCGTTGCTGAGGATTGTCAGTGATGCCGACATATAAATCACTATACAGATTTCGAATCATATATACGAAATACATGAACAAAATTATACATCTCTCAATTACATTCGAGACAAGTAGCCCTTCGACGATGCTCAGGGCACTCGACTCGCTTAACGCAAAAACACCCATTGAGGGTGTTTGAACGCGCAGTTGCTTTTAGGTGGTTTACCACGAGCGAGCGAAGCGAGTCGAGTGGAGGTGCGGGGAATTGGACCCCGGTCCGAGAATGTTTATGAAAGTGAATCTACGACGCATAGTCAGCGTTAGGTTTAAAGCAGGATGCGAGGAACGCAGACGAAACCATTCCTACTCGATCCCTTATCTAGATGCACCGGCCGGGACTCCGAGCATCGATCCCACAGATAATTCCGCCCCTATTTCCAGCTGTGAGAACACGAGAGATAGAGACGTCGCTCGGCGAAGAGCCGTTAGGCTTTCGCGAAAGCGAACGCGAAGTCATTCATACCGAAGTATGGCGACTTCACGCTTGCAAGAGTGTTCTTGGCAAGTTTGTTTTCCCGTCAGTTTTAAGTGTTGGACAGGAGTGCACTGCGTCGCACGACTTTCAAAGAACAGACCGTCAAAGCCGGTCACCCCCAGAAAACATATGATACCATCTTGTGCTTTCTGCGATTGATCAGCGATTCTTTAATACCTGTTCTGTTTCGCGGAGCGCATCGCGCTTTTTCAAGTCCTCGCGGTGGTCGGCTTTCCCTTTGCCGCGGACGATAGCGACGCGTACCTTCACGAACATTTTAGAAGTATACACCTCAAGTGGTATAATTGTCAAGCCCTTCTTTGATTCTGCTTCGGCGAGAAGCGCAATCTCTTTTTTCGCGAGCAGAAGGCGCCGTGCTCGCTCTGGGTCGTAATTCTTCGGCATATTCGCGACCTGATATGGAGGAATCGTCATACCAATAATGAATGCCTCGCCGTCGCGCACGACCACGCGCGCGCCGTCGAGCGAGCCGAGTTTATTGCGGAGTGCTTTCACTTCTTGGCCAATAAGCTCCAAGCCCGCAGAAAAACTTTCGAGCGGGGCATACCTCAACAAGGCCTTTTTATATTCGACGAGAGTCATATTAGAGAGTATAGTACCTTTTATGGCAATCGCACCAGTAAAACGGCCAAAAAACAAAAAGTCGACAGCACCTGCGAAAAAGGCGAAGGGCTGGCGCGCATTTTTTGGCGGCCCATCCTTCTTCGGTAATCTCACGACGACCATTCTTATATTCCTCCTTTTAATGAGTGTCTACTCGTTTATCGCGGATTTCATGAAGTCATCAGACGACATTCCGCTTTCAGTTGTCGCTGCTGATGTGGCTGCAGGGAAGATGGAAGCAATTACGGTAAATGGCGATTCGCTCGATCTCATCTATACCGACAAATCCACGAAAACATCTCGAAAAGATCCTTCAGCCGGTCTCCCTGAGACGCTCGCGACCTACGGAGTGACACCTGCGGAACTTGCGAAGGTCTCGATTACGATGCAAGGGCAGTCAGGATTACAGTTTTGGTTCCTTACCCTCGCGCCTATCTTATTGCCGCTTCTCTTTATTGTATTTCTTTTTTGGTTCCTTACGCGACAGGTAAAAGGGGCGGGTATGCAGGCATTCAGTTTCGGACAATCAAAAGCGCGTATCATCGATCCGGCTGATCTCTCCCAGCGCGTCACTTTCGCTGATGTCGCTGGCGCGCGCGAGGCGAAAGAAGAGTTGCTCGAGATTGTGGATTTCCTCAAGAGTCCAAAAAAGTTCTTGGACATCGGTGCGCGGATACCGAAGGGCATTATTCTCATGGGCGCGCCGGGTACCGGCAAGACATTGCTCGCGCGCGCAGTCGCCGGCGAAGCAGGTGTGCCGTTTTTTTCTATCTCAGGTTCAGAATTTGTCGAAATGTTCGTCGGTGTTGGTGCTTCAAGAGTGCGCGATCTCTTCCAGTTGGCGAAGAAAGCGGCGCCAGCGATTATATTCGTCGACGAGATTGACGCAGTCGGACGCGTGCGCGGGAGCGGTGTCGGCGGCGGCAACGACGAGCGCGAGCAAACGCTAAATCAGATTCTCGTCGAGATGGACGGCTTCGAGCCAGCGGAGAAGGTGGTCGTTATGGCAGCGACTAATCGTCCCGATGTTCTCGACTCGGCTCTCTTGCGCCCAG
>MFMU01000004.1:81909-82007 GCA_001781915.1 Candidatus Kaiserbacteria bacterium RIFOXYD1_FULL_47_14
TCGTCGCGTAACGATTGACCTGCCCGATCGCCGCGATCGTGAAGAAATATTGCAGATTCATGCACGGAAGAAACCGCTTGGGCCGGATGTCGCGCTCG
>MFMU01000005.1 GCA_001781915.1 Candidatus Kaiserbacteria bacterium RIFOXYD1_FULL_47_14
GTTTGTTCATACTGATTATTCTTTTTCCAGCATTGGTGCAGGCGGCGACACTCGTAAACATCAACACAGCTAGTGTGGTGGCTCTTGATAGTATTCCATATATTACTCCGAAAATAGCACAGTCTATTGTTGACTATCGCAAAGAGAATCTCTTCATTGTTATAGAAGATATTATGAAAGTAACTGGTATTAAGGAGGGAATCTTTGGACATATACAGTCACTTATCACTGTCGGCGATACGAACACGGCAGATACTTCAGGCAGTGTTTCAGATAACACCGCAAGCTCGACTATTCAGGACTCTTCGGAAGATATAACAACCTACACGCCGCCTCCTTCGGCGCTTACGGTGGACGCAGGGTCTCAAGCGCAAAACGCGACGACAGAAGTGCCGCTCCTTTTTTCTGCACGCGTAACGACTAAAGGCGGCGCGATTGATTCATCAGCGCAAATCGTGTGGGGTTTCGGCGATGGCTCTTCAGCTACAGCCAGTTCTGTTAAAAAGACCTATTACTATGCCGGCACCTATCTTGTTGTGGTTACCGCGACCGATGGCTTGGCGACGGGCCGTGACGAAATTATTGTTACAGTTCGATCAGCGCAGGTACGCATTCTTGAGATTCCTGATGCTGGAATTATGATTACTAATGATGCGAGTGAACGGCTTGATCTTTCTGGATGGGCACTTTTTTCAAATAAAAAATCTTTTCGTATTCCGAACGGTACGGTTATCTTGCCGAAAGCGAGCATCATTCTTCCTCCAAACATTACTTTCTTAGCAACAACGCCTGAAGTGACACTGGCGTATCCAGACGGCAGTATCGCGGCACAGTATGTCCAACCATCGCCGGTAGTGGAGAAAATTGCGCAACCTCCAGTACCTTCGACAAGTTCTAATGAAAAGAAGGTCGAACCGATTACCAGCCAGAAGATATCTGTTCAAAAAAATGAGAATGCAGTAAGCGCCCCCACAGCTGCGACAGAGCTCGCTGCTGTGGGGGCGGCATTGTCTCCCGCTCCCGATTCATCTAAGGCGTCGCCTCAGACGAGTGCCTATAATATTTTCAAGTCCCCATGGACCCTTGGTTTTCTGGGTACGATGATTCTCGCCGGCGGAGCGTTTATACTTCTGTAGCCCGACGGCTTGATGATGCATCAAATGAAACGAATTCTTATTTTCTCTCTCGCGTATTATCCGCATGTTGGCGGCGCTGAAGTCGCGCTGAAAGAAATCACCGATCGCATTTCTGATATCGAATTTCATATGCTTACGCTGAACTTCGGCGCTGATGCAAAAGAAGAAAAGATGGGAAATGTTTTTGTGCATCGCATAGGTCCGCCAGCTGGCGGAGGTTCGTTATATCTCCAAAAAATTCTTTTCATACCACGCGCCGCCGCTGCGGCGGCGCGTCTGCATCGTAAGTATCCATTCGACGGCGCGTGGGCGATGATGAGCTATATGCTTTTTCCCATTGTCCTTTTGCGTTCTTTGGGCGTGCGTATTCCGTATGTTCTAACTCTGCAAGAAGGAGATCCTTGGGAGTATATGTTTAAGCGATGGTTTATTCTCCCATTTCGTCCTCTTCTTTCTGTTGGTTTTAGAAATGCATCAGCCGTACAGGCGATTTCAACCTATCTTGCGCGATGGGCGAAGAAAATGGGATATCAAGGCGAGATTTCTATAATTCCAAATGGCGTTGACATCGCTCGTTTCTCTCATGTGGGACTTCCGAAATCCCACATGGTGGATGGTGACGGAGTGATACTCGTGACAACTTCGCGCCTCGTGCATAAAAATGCAATTGATGTCGTTATTCGAGCACTCAAACTTCTTCCTGATACTGTCCGTTTTTTGATTTATGGTATCGGACCAGACGAGATGACATTAAAGATACTTGCAAAAAAACTTGGTGTTGAACATCGCGTTACCTTCAATGGTTACATTGAACATTCAGAATTACCACAAGTGTTGAGTGAGAGTGATATTTTCATTCGTCCTTCGCGCTCAGAAGGTATGGGTATTTCATTCATTGAAGCGATGGCAGCTGGTGTGCCGGTCATCGCGACACAAGAGGGCGGCATTGCGGATTTTCTTTTTGATGCGAAGCGCAATCCCGATAAACCGGCGACTGGTTGGGCAGTTGATAAAGATTCTCCTGAACAAATTGCGGAGGCGGTTAAAGAAATTTTGGGAAATCCCGAACAAGTTGCGCGCGTAACGGCGAACGCAAAAAAGATGGTGACAGAGAAGTACGACTGGAGAATCATCGCCAAAAATATGCGAGAGAAGGCCTTCGAACGGGTTTTAATGTAAAATTATGTCATGAACCACTATGACTTTATTATTGAACAGGTGCGGATGGCGGGGAAATTACTGATGCGACTGCGAGAAGAAAAATTTGAAACCATGGGAAAGGGCGGCGATCCGCGCGATGTGGTGACCTCGGTCGATTTCGCTGTGAACGATTTTATTACTAGCAAGATACGAGAAGCATTTCCAGAAGATGTAATTTATTCAGAAGAAGGGAGTACTGCCGCACTTGATGCACCGCACCTCTGGACCATTGATCCTATCGATGGCTCTTCCAATTTCTCACGCGGTATTCCTCATTTTGCTGTTTGTCTCGCGTTTCTTCAAGATGGTGTGCCGGAGGCGGGTGCGGTTTATAATCCAATTACCAATGAACTCTTTAGTTTTAAAAAGGGCGGCGGTGCATTCTTAAACAATAAGCCGATTCATGTTTCTGAAGAAGTTGAACTTAAAAATTCATTTGTGTTATTTCATGCAGGTCGCAAGCCAGAAATGCGAGAGTGGGGCGGATATTTGTACCGACAGCTTCTCGAACATGCGAAGAAAACAAGTAATTTTGCAGGGAGCGCGCTCGATACCTGTTTCGTCGCGTCAGGGCGTGTGGAAGCGAATATCTACGGAACACTTTCTACGCTCGATATTGCGGCCGCAGTGGGCATCTTGACTGAAGCTGGGGGTATACTCGTAACTGAAAACGGAGAACCAGTTCCGCTTATTGCAACACCGCAACGCATCATCGCAGCCAATTCAACTGCGATCGCAGATGCGCTTCATGCGATTCTCTAAGCGATTGCGAATTCTCGTTGTCGTGCTTTTTCTTCTTCTGAACGAAGTGCGTTACGCGTTACCACATACTGCTCGGTAACCTCCTTCGAGAGTGGGCGGTCTTCAAGAATGGCGATAAGCGCTTCGCGCCAATAAACGAGGCGCGCGAGCGTGAGCGTATGAAGATCATCAGTCGTTTTCGCGAGCGAACGAGCATAATACTCGAGAAGGAAAGTTATTTTATAGGCGCGCATAAGCCGCAAGGACAAATATTCATCTTCGCCTCGGTTCGTCCGTATATAGGTGATAAGGAGTTGCTCGAGTTCTGGATTGTGTAGCATCATATAGTTAAGGAATCGCGCCCACCCTTCATATTTATTGCCGAAATGAATGGTCGCGTAGTTCGGCACACAATCGAGCATATAGAGAATATGTTCAGAAATTCTGAAATTGTGAGGGACAAAATCGGTATGGGTGAGATAACTTGCATACCGGTCAATGGTGATGCGGTGTTCTGTAAGAAATTTTTCAGTTTGTTCGAGAATAGTGATGACTGATTCATCCGGATGCAAATGGAATATAGAATTTTTTAATCGTTCAAAATCGCGAAGATATTCGTTCGCAGATAATACAGGAAACACTTCTTTCACTGCGCGCAAATGTTCATAGGTCGTCGCGTGGAATGATTCTTGCGCTTCAAATGCGGAGAGTGCAATAAAAAATTGTTCCTCAAGAGAATGAGCAACAAATACTTTTTCCTGCGGGATGAAGCGCATAATAAAAAAAACATACTCGCCCTGCGTACCGTAATATAATTCTTCGGGAATTAGTATCTTCTTGTCTGCGAACGAAAGCGATCGCATAAGATCGCGCGATTTTTTTTCGGATTCAATTTCTTTCTTCCCATTCGGATTTTTGCTCGCTTTTATTATGACTTTTATTCCGCTCTTTTTCTCGGTGCCAGCGAGGACCATCTTCCCGCCCGCCATTAAGTAGCGCTCGCCGCTCACATACGGCTGTTGCTCGTCAAGCGAAAAGCCGAGCGATTCCAGCAATGCGGAAATGGTAACGATTTCATTCATTGAAATAAGAGTACGCCTATTCTATACTAGCTATAACTCTATGGAAACGGTCCTCGTTACCGGCGCTGCCGGATTTATCGGCTCGAATCTCACCAAAACGCTTCTCGAAGAAGGGTATCGAGTTATTGGTGTTGATAACTTCGACGATACCTATAATCCGCAGTTTAAAGAAGAACAGATAGCGCCATTTCTCGGCGACACAAATTTTGTACTATATCGCGTCGATATTCGCGATATTCCAGCGCTCACCGAGGTGTTTGAGACAGAGAAGCCATCCTATGTCGTGCATCTCGCAGGGAAGGCCGACACGCGCAAGGCGGTGGATACTCCGCGTCTCTACACATCGGTGAATATCGACGGTACGCTGAACATTCTTGAACTCTGCCGCGAGTATCCCGTCGAGAATCTCGTCATAGCATCATCGTCATCGGTCTATGGCAATTCTTCTCAAGTCCCTTTTACTGAAGATCAGCCAGCAGATCGTCCTATCTCGCCCTATGGCGCGACGAAGCGTGCGATTGAATTGCTCGCCTATTCCTATCATCACAATTTCGGTATGAATATCACTTGTCTGCGATTCTTCAATGCTCACGGCGAGAATAATCGCCCGGGTATGGTGCCATATATTTGGACTGAAAAACTTTTACACGGAGAAGAAATAGAAATCTCTGGCGATGGAAGCCGTAAGCGCGACTACACCTATGTCGGCGATATTGTACGAGGAATCATACTGGCGATGAAGAAACCGTTTGGTTTCGAAGTTATTAATCTTGGTAATAACACACCGGTCTCGCTGAATGAGTTATTGGCAATTTTTGAAAAAGTCCTCGACAGAAAGGCAAAAGTAAAAAGTCGGCCAAGTCACGGAGCAAGCGTTGAAGTAACCTGCGCTGATGTGAGCAAAGCGAAGAGGATGCTCGATTGGACACCCACCACATCGCTTGAAGAGGGCATCACGCGGTTAGTTGTGTGGTTTCGCGCGAGTCGATTCACCCAATAGGTGAATCGACTGATTCAAAGAATCCAAGTAAAGTTGCAAGGTGCGTTTCCCACGAGAATTTTTCAGCAAGGATTTTGTCAGCACCCGCGACGACTCTTGTGCGGAGTTCGAAATCATTAAATAGCCGAGCGATAGCATCGGCAAGTGCTTGGTCATCTCCGACAGATACAAGCAGCCCGCTTTTTTCATGATAGACCGCTTCGTTTGTGCCAGAAATATCGGTCGCAACGGTCGGAATTCGCGCGGCAAAGCTAGTGAGGACTGTGTGAGGAAGTCCTTCATATAATGAGTTGAGCACATACACTTCAGAACTTTTCCGCAGGTGCCAGGTCTCGGCGCGCGATACGCGGCCGGGGAACACGACGCAATCGGCAACAGTAAGCTCGCGAGCGAGCGCCTTAAGTCGCTCCTCTTCCGGGCCATCTCCCGCGATTACTGCCCGCACATCGGGAAATTGTTTTTTAAGAATGGCAACGGCGCGAATAATGCCGTCGAGCCCTTTCCATTCAACGAGTCGTGCCGTAGCGACAATCTGATGGGGCACCGGCGTTGCAGAAAATGATGCTTCAGCATTTTTTTCTGCAGCGTTGTAGTTAACAACCGCTCGTTCTTTTTTAATTCCATAAGTTCGTACAATTGCGTCGCGTAGATAGACGGACGGCGTAGTAACGATATTGGCATGGCGAAGCACAAATCTCTGAATCATCATTCGAAACGAAGTTTGCCATCCGCCTTCGGGTGACGCGAGAAATTCTTCAAGGCGTTTTCTTGTTTTCCGTTCTTGGCTTGCGCGTTCCCATGCTTCATCGCCGACGAATTTGAGCACGAGCGGTATTCCGCGAACCATACTGACAATGGCCGCCGGAAGACCGGCAGCCAGCGCATTCTGTACATAAATCACATCTGCACCGTGCGATGCTCTGAAGAGGTCAATAGTGAACTTCAAAAGCCGTAGAGGAAGTGGGCGACGCTTGCTTGCGATGAAAAGAGTCGTTCCAGGGATGATTTCTGAAGTGCTCGCATACGCGACAATAACAATTTCGTGTGTATCACGAAGCCGCACAGCAAGCTCTTTCGTATAGGTGGCAGGGCCGCCGATTTCAGGGGGATAGACCGGTGTTGCAAGTACTATTTTCATAGGCAATAGTGTACCATTTACCTATTCGTTAGCGCTATGAAAGTACTCTTTATCTCAAACGATCCAACGATATTCGATGCGGCGAGCGTGGCACGCGCGCGTATGCGTGCGTATGCCGCGGCGATAGAAGAACTGCATATTTTATCTTCTGCGAGTCGTGGAGCAAGAGAGGAACAGGATGGAAATCTCTTTCTTCATCCCGTACATACTTCAAGAATCTTTCGTGTGCGTACACTTGCCAAGCGCGCTCACGCGCTCATTCTCGAAAAGGGAATTGAAGTCGTTTCGGCGCAAGATCCTTTTGAACATGGACTCGCGGCACTTCGTGCAGTCCGTGGCACACAAGCGAAATTGCATATTCAGGTGCATACCGACTTTCTTTCTCCCTGGTTCATACGGAGCGGAAATTGGCGCAGCCCTCGCGTGCGCATGCCGCTTTTGAATCGGTATCGCCGCACTATCGCCGATCGTGTATTGCCTTTGGCAGACGGCATTCGGGTCGTTTCAGAGCGCATAAAAGCGTCGCTTGTTGCGCGGTATGGTTCTCGCATCAGCGAGCCGATGGTCATTCCAGTCGCTGTCGATACGGTTGTGCCTGTTCTTGTACGACTGCCGGAACATTCTTTCACCTTTGCACTTATTGCCGTTGGCCGTCTGGAGTCGGAGAAACGCATCGAAGATATTCTCGCGGCGCTCAAACTCGTGGCACCGCAATATCCGATGATCGGTCTTTTTGTTGTCGGTGAAGGCCGTGAGCGCGCACGGCTGGAGCGGATGACTCGCTCTCTCGGACTTGCAGATAAAGTCATTTTTCTCGGCAATCGTCCCGACGCGTGGGGGTTGATGCAGAGCGCTCAAGCATTTATTCAAGCGAGCGCCTATGAGGGGTATGGCCGCACGCTTATCGAGGCGGCGCTCGCCCGCGTGCCGATTATCACGACTGATGTCGGCATTGTGGGAGAGGTTTTCAAGGGGTATGAAGATATTCTTGCGGTGCCGGTCGCCGATCCGACGGCGCTCTCGCTCAGCATCGTAGGATTCATCGAAGATAATGGCGTTCGGCAAGATCTTCCGAGGCACGCCGAAACCGTCGCGCGTGCGCATCTCGCGGGAGTTGGCGACATTCCTGCCCGCATCGTTGAGGACTTGTCACGGGTTCTCTAATGTATGAAGCTACTGATAGTCACACAAGCGGTCGATGCCGATGATTCAGACCTTGGATTTTTTGTGCAGTGGATAGAAGAATTCTCAAAACACTGTGAAAAAATAACAGTGATTTGTTTGCGCGAAGGGAAATATACGCTGCCAAGCAATGTAGAAATAATTGTGCTTGGTAAGGCGCCGCGACTCGTTCGTGCGATGCGTTTCTGGCGCGCGTGCATTTCGCGTCGCGCTGAATATGACGCGGTATTTGTACATATGAATCCGGAATATATCGTTCTAGCCGGTCTTTTGTGGAGGTTTATGCATAAGCGCATCGCGCTGTGGTATACGCACAAAAGCGTCAATTTGAAATTGCGGATTGCGGTTCTTTTTGCGCATACTATTTTCAGTGCTTCTGCAGAAAGTTTCCGTTTACGGACAAAAAAATTACGAGTGATGGGACATGGTATTGATGTAGATTTTTTCTCTCCTGATCCACAGATACTGCGAGGAACAGCGGTGATTTCTGTAGGTCGGCTTTCTCCGACCAAGCGTCACGATTTAACTATCTGCGCCGCTGAACATTTTCCGAATGAAGTGTGGGTCGTGGGAGAAGGACCGGAAATGCAGCGTCTTAAAAATCTTGCAGAACAGCTTTCTCTCGTTTCGCGTGTCCATTTTCTTGGACCGCAAACACAAGAACAATTACGAGAAAAATATCGCACTGCAGGCGTCTTTGTTCACACAAGCGAAACGGGCAGTTTGGATAAGGTAGTGCTTGAAGCGCTCGCCTGCGGACTTCCAGTCATTACGACAAGCACTATTCTCACGGGTCTTCCGGTCATTGTAATTTCAGCGACGCCAGAGGATATTGCAAAAGAAGTTATTGCAGTCCGTACTATAGATACTGATTCACTTGTTGCCTATGTGCGGGAACATCACTCACTTCAGCATCTTATTCCGATAATATTAGATTCCATACAAGTAATATGAGCAATATTCAAACAGGTAAATCGCATTACCGTTTTGAAAAATATGCATCTGAAGGGCGATTCATAAGTTATTATTGGCAACTTAAAGAGATATTGGCGCTTAAGCCGAAATCAATACTCGAGGTTGGTGTGGGTGATAGGGTATTTGGTAATTTTATAAAAGATAATACTGCAATTTCTTATATTTCTGTCGATATCGCCGAAGATTTGCATCCTGATGTCGTAGGAAGTATTCTGGAACTTCCTTTCCCAAGCAAATCATTTGATGTTGTTTGTGCGTTTGAGGTATTAGAGCATCTTCCGTTCGAGAAATTCGAGCAAGCACTCGCAGAACTTGCTCGGGTGGCTCGTCACTGTGTTTTAATAAGTTTGCCGCATTTCGGTCCGTCCATTCGATTGGAATTCAAAATTCCATTTCTTCCGCGCATACGAATTGCCTATAAAATTCCGTTTCCAAAAAAACATATTTTCAATGGTCAGCACTATTGGGAAATAGGAAAATGCGATTATCCTCCATCGCTCATTCGCTCGATACTGCGAAAACATTTCGTTATTCGCAAAGAGTTCGTGCCGTTTGGAAATCAATACCACCACTTCTTTATTCTGGAATTGTGAGGATTGATGCTATACTAGTTTTCTCTGTATGATTAAAAGGGCAAGAGATTTATATACGCAAATTGATGAACGATACCCGACCTGCGTGCTAATTTTCCGTTTTTTACTCTCGGGCGGCACCTCTGCTAGTACCGATCTCGTGTTGCTTTACCTTTTTACCGATATCTTCGGTATATGGTACTTAACTTCCGCAGTCGCGGCGTTTATTCTTGCGTTTGGCGTAAGCTTTACGCTTATGAAATTCTGGACATTTGGCGATCATTCGCAGGAGGGTCTTCATATGCAATTGGGCATTTATTTTCTTGTCGCTATCATCAATCTGGCGCTGAACACACTTTTGGTCTACCTATTTGTCGAATGGGCTGGTTTATATTACCTTTTCGCTCAAATAGTCGCTGGCGCCCTCATTGCCATTGAAAGTTTCTTTGTGTATCAACGCTTTATATTTCGAAAAACAAGTACCGTATGAATCCGAGAATACGCCTGCTTCTCGTCGGACTTCTGATTTTGTTCGTCGCAGTGCGTCTGCCGGGACTTTCAGTTCCCTATCAACAAGACGAATTCAAAACCGCGATTGCCGCTGAAGCAGGCCTCTCCGAAGCGAGCGCCTTTCTGACTCATCCGCCTTTGACCGCATTGATATATCGAGCCGATGCGCTCGTTTTTGGAGGCGAGCACATGCGTATCATTCCACTTTTGTTCGGATTCATTTCGGCGATACTTTTATTTTATGTAGTGCGGAGGAGGTTCAATGAACGAGTGGCTCTTTGGTCGGTATTTTTATATGCAGTTTCTTTCTACGGAATTTGGTCGTCTCTTATGCTTGATACGGACGGTGCAATATTACCAACGCTATTTCTAGCGGCTCTCTATTTCTATGATCGCATAAGGACTAACAGCAGGGAGAAACAATGGATTTTTCTCCTCATAGTGACACTCGTTACGGGTCTCTTGGTAAAACTTTCTTTTGTTCTCGTTGTCGGCGCTCTTGTGGCGGATTTCTTGTTCGAGAAACGCAAAGAACTCACCACGAAACACATTGCTTATCTGGGAGCAGGCGGAATACTTTTTATCGTTCTGACGGGATCAGTTTTTATCGCCGTCAAGTTCCTTAATCCTGCATTCGCTCTAGGCGGCATGATTACGCATATCTTGTACTATGTTCATTTGTCAGGGAGGAATTATTTGCAAATTGTCATTCAAAGCATCAAGGTAATATTTTATTTATCCCCGATACTTTTAGTTCCTCTAGTTTTTATTTCAAAGAGTGTGATAAAGAAAACGACGCCTTTTCTTTGGTATCTAGGACTTGGCTTTGTATTTTATTTTATTTTATTTGATTTTTCTCACGGCGCTTTGGACAAGTATCTTATGTTTACTACCGTTCCTTTATGCGTTGTTTCCGGTGCTATTTTGTCCCAGCTTTTTGCATCGTTTTCCTTGCGCAACCACTTATACTCCCTTATTGCAGGAACAATTCTTTCAGCTGTACTTGTTGCATTGTTGTTTGTATCACCGGAGATAGTGCCACTCTACCCAAAACCAGCATGGTTCTCGCGTGTTATGCAGGGAAACTGGAATATGCTTATGTCTTTTAATGGCGGTTCAGGCCCTGTCGGATTTTATATGTCATTTCTTTTTATTGCATGCTCATTTATTGTGGCAGGTGCGACTGCTCTTGCTGGGCGCATATGGAAGTCCCTGCTCGGCACAGCAGCTGTTGTAATCGTCTGCACTGGTATTGCGTACAATGCAGTATTTATGGAAGAATTTAGCTTTGGGAAAGTATACGGTAATGTGGAAGTCGTGCTTAATTCAACGGTCGCATATCTTAAGACAATGAGTGAAATAAAAAGCGTTGATACGCATAACGACATTGGCGCATATCAACTAAAGCAGATAGGGAAGTACGACGGATCGCATTTCACCGCAGCGCCACAATTTGAGGTCGGACAGCGCAGTATATTTCCCGAATACAAAGGGGCCTTTCTTGTGATTGATATTCCGCCTCTCTATGACGGCTTCTATCGTGATTTCTTCAAATCGTGTAAGATTCTCTTTGTATCGCAGTCAGGAGTCATTACCAGTACTGTCTATTCATCATGCACTTGGACGAAGGAGTAAAAAAACATATAGCAAGTGGGAAAATCTCGCCACGACATCGACATGCAAAAGGTCGTTTATACCATTCTTATGTCAATTCTGTTATTCGGTTTTTGGTTCCCAAAGGCAAAAAGACGCTTTTTATAGACGAGTCATTTATTGGCTTCAAAGACGAACATTCATACGATTATATTGTCATATCTGATATTTTAGGTTATGCACACGATGTTGAGGACTTCTTACGCAGTGCATATGGAGCTCTTGCTCCAAACGGCAGGATAGTCATTGCTCAATATAATTCTCTTTGGGAACCGGTTCTACGATTCGCTTCATCATTGCGATTGCGTTCGTCTTCTGTGGAGCAGAATTGGCTCTCTCCACACGATCTTCGTAATTTT
>MFMU01000006.1:0-35561 GCA_001781915.1 Candidatus Kaiserbacteria bacterium RIFOXYD1_FULL_47_14
ATAAGCGCGTGCACCTGTTCCTGTCGTGGCGCACCAGTCACTATTTCCACTTCCGCGCGCGTGAGCTTCTTATCAGCCGAAGCGGCAAACACTTTCTGCAATACCGAGAGTGCATCGCGATATGAGCCATCACCGAGCATCGCGATAAGCTCGGCGGCGTCGGGCGCGAGTGTGTATCCTTCTTTCTTGGCGACATTCGCGGTCATTTTCGCGAGTACCGCGCGCGTTGGTTTTTTAAATTCAAACATTTGGCAACGCGATTGCACTGTCTCGGGCACTTTCTCTAATTCGGTCGTTGCTAGGATAAAAACCGCATGCGCAGGCGGTTCTTCAAGCGTTTTTAAGAATGCGTTCCATGCCGACTTCGAGAGCATATGCACTTCATCGAGAATGTAGACCTTATACGGCGACTCGAATGGCAGGGTGTACACACCTTCGATAAGTGCGCGAATATCCTCGACGCTGTTATTGCTCGCGGCATCAATTTCGTAGAGATCATTTCCTGTGCATCCAATCTCGCTGGCGAAGATGCGCGCGACCGAGGTCTTTCCGAGTCCGCGCGTACCGGCGAAGAGATACGCGTGCCCGATTTTCTTCGTCTTCGCTGCCTCCTCCAAGGGCTTTGTTACCTGCTCCTGCCCCACCACATCCGCGAACGATGCGGGACGGTGTGTTCTGTAGAGGGATTGGTGCGCCATAAGAACAGTATAAAGGTAAAAGTATTAAGTATAAAGGCGGATAGTTTTTTCTAAATCGCTTGTATTTTCAGCTCCCATTAATTCCGCGCGGAGGTCGGCAGCGCCGTCGAAGCCGGTAACGAATGCTTTAATGTGTTTTTTTAAAATAGCGAAATGTTTCGGCGGATGTATTTTTTCGAAATTATGTGCGAGTTCAACTAAAGCATCCAATTTCTCCTGAAGCCCATGTGGGGACTTCGTAAGTCCCCAATCTGCAGAGGGCTTACGAAGTCCTGAAATCCCCTGAAAAATCCAAGGGTTGCCGAACATACCGCGACCAATCATAACGCCATCGCAACCGGTTTCGAGAGCGAGCCGCCTCCCTTCTTCTACACTCTCTACATCACCGTTGCCGATGAGTAACACCTCGGGATTTATTCTGTTGCGAATTTCTACTGCTTTTTTCATCAATTCCCAATTCGCCGGTACGAGCGACATTTCTTTCCGTGTGCGCAGATGAATCGTAATCACGGCGGGCGTCGCTTCGAGAAGAATCGGAAGCCATTCTTCAAGCGATTCTTTGTTGTAACCGACGCGTGTTTTCACCGATACGGGCGTCCGCCAGCTGGCGGACGCCTCTTTCGCAGCGCGAATAATCTCCACTGCGAGTTTCGGATTTTTCATCAGCGCCGCGCCGGCGCCCTGTTTTTCAATTGCTTTATCCGGACAGCCCATATTAAGGTCGACACCATCGAAGCCGAGCTCTGCGACCAGTTTTGTTGCATACGCAATCATCTCGGGTTTATTAGAAAAAATTTGTGCAACGATAGGATGTTCGTCTTCGCTAAACGCGAGATCGCGCATAAGCGGATTTATTTCATCTGACATTTTTTGAATTTCGCGTGTGTGATACAGACCATCCGCTGAAACGAATTCGGTCCAAAAGACATCTGGTTTGCCGCATTTTGCAATGAGCGTGCGAAATGCAGCATCCGTGACATCCTTCATCGGCGCCATCACGAAAAATGGTTTTGGTAGATTATTCCAGAACATATATGCACACTAGCATCACTTCTTCTTCGAATACACTTTGCCGTCAAAGCGCACATCAACATACTCGAGAGAACCGTCGGCAAGATTCAGATTCGCGCGGGCGGACACGAGCGCTGTAAAAGCGTTTTGTTCATCTCCGAGTACATAGGTAATGCGGGTACCGCTCGCTAAATAATCATCGACTTCATCATTGCGAAAACTGATGCTGATAACAGGTGAACCGAGCGTCGAGAGCTGTCGTGCAAAATCAAAAGCTGAAGGAAGATCCGTTGTATTCGGAAGTGTCGAACCAACAGGAGAACTTTCGTTCGCAAAGGACTCGTACACCATAAAAGAATTTAGCGGAGTAGATGAACCTGTCGCAGTATTCACTGCCATATAGATAAAGCCCTTCGCATCAAAAAAATAGCACTTCGGCGAAACAAGGTCGGACCTTATTTCGCCACCACACCAACGAGCGATGGGAACACGATTGTCCGTTTTAATAGAGAGCCCGGTGAACCCATTTCTGAATACTGAAACCGCAGCAACTTCTGGATGTGCCGCGAGAAGATCAGCACGAATGTGTCCTTCAGGGAAAAAGAAAATGGAGTCGCGCGGGATGATCCCAAGATAATTTCCCTGCATCGCTTGCATCGTATAAGCAGAAAGTGAATCATCAGAACCGAAAATTTGAACACGCGAAATGCGCACAGAACTTTGCCAAAGACCGTACACAATCACCACGAGAATAAGAAAAGCAAGAAAACCAAATGCAAAGGCGATGCGGCGGCGGCGAAGCCGCCGCCGCCATGCAAGCCGCGCACCCTGACCGAGCGAGCTACTGCGCTCCGCCGATGATGCTCTTACCGACATACGGCACCAAGACATCAGGCACTTTAATCGTACCGTCTGCTTGCTGATAATTCTCAACAATAGAAACCAGAATGCGCGGTGTTGGAATCGCGGTTGAATTCAGAGAATGCGGGAAACGCATATTCCCTTCAGCATCGCGATACCGGATATTGAGCCGCCGCGTTTGGAAGTCGTGGAAATACGAAGCAGAGCTTATTTCCCGATAAGTTTTTTCGCCAGGAATCCAGAGTTCAATATCAAATTTCTTAACCTGCCCGAGGCCGAGATCGCCGCCGCAGTTTACCACCGTGTGATACGGAATGTTCAGAAGTTCAATAAACTCTTCAGTATTGCGATTCAACCACTCGTGCGTGCGCACTGATTCATCGTGCTCCGCTTTGCAGAGAACGACCTGCTCCCACTTGAAAAATTCGTGCACGCGGATGAGCCCGCCTACATCCTTCCCGTGCGCACCTGCCTCGCGGCGGAAACAAGGAGAAAAGGCGAGGAACTTTATCGGAAACGCATTCATATCAATCGTCTCGTTCATGTGATAGCCCATCGTAGCGACCTCGGCAGTACCAGCAAGATATTCGTTGTCCTGCGTTTTATAAAGATCTTCTTCGCCTTGCGGCAAGTAGCCAGTTCCCATAAACGGTTCACGGCGCACTAAAGATGGAACCGAAAGAAGCGTCATTCCTTTTGCGGAAAAATGTTTCAGTGCCAACTGCCACACTGCATTCGCGAGAAGTACGCCATCGCCTTTCAAAAAATACCCGCGGAAACCGGCGACCTTCACTCCCCGTTCGAAATCGGCGATATCGAGCGCCGTCATAATTTCGACATGACTCTTCGGTGCGAATGAAAATTCGGTCGGCGTTCCCCACTTCTTCACCTCGAGATTGTCCGCATCGCTGTCGCCATCGGGCACCGACATATCAGGAATGTTCGGCACCATCAGCATAAGATTTTGCCATTCGACCATTACTTTCTTTAATCGCTCTTCGCTCTCGGTCATGCCTTCTTTCAAGTGACGCATCGCCTCGAGCAATTTTTCGCGTTCCAGATCCTTCGCGCGTGGCATCTCGTTGCTGCGGCGAATCTGTTCATTGCGCTTCGCGTCGAGCTCTTGTCTAATCCGTTTGCGTTCATCATCGACTTCAAGCAGATGATCAATATCCACCTCGATGTGCTTCTTCGCCGCACCGGCTTTAATAATCTCCGCATTCTCCCGAATAAAATGTATATCCAACATATGCCGAATAGTATATCACTCCCTGGGTATGTAAATAGAAATCCCGCAATTTCTCGCGGGATTATCTTTGTTTCTTTCGGCATCATCGTGTGAAGATTGTTAAAAAATGAAGAAAAAAGAAAAAACTAACAATCGCAATAATAACGCCAATAGCGGACAATGCTTTACTCTTTTCGAACCCACATATTGCGGTAAACACTCCCGCAAAGAACAAAAACAACGCTATAAGAACATCAAGCATGACGAACCTCCTTAATTATTTTGTTTTATGAGTAAGGACTACCCTTGCTCACACCTTGACTTCTGTTTCTATATTACCGCAAAAGTGTTCTGTGTCAACTATCAAAGAGTTGTCGCTATAGCTACAAGTTGTTGATAGTGTTTGAGCAATTTGAGCAAGGGTAGTCCTTGCTCATGCCAATTAATCTTCAGTGGAAGCTCGGGTATACTACGAGGATGGAGATACGAGAACTGCCACGCGAGGAGTGGCCTGCACAACTGCTGGAGATACCCCAGCCGCCGAAGCGACTCTGGCTGCGCGGTGCGTTGCCGCCCGAAGGAACAAAACTTCTTACGGTCGTCGGTTCGCGTGCGATGACTCGCTACGGACAAGAAGCGTGCCAGAAATTGATTACTGGTCTCGCAGGCTATCCGATATCGATTGTGAGCGGACTCGCACTCGGTGTGGATACTTGTGCGCATAAAGCGGCGCTCGCCGCCGGACTCCACACGCTCGTCCTGCCGGGCTCCGGTCTCGATGATAATGTTCTTTATCCGCGGAGTAATCGCGCATTCGCAAAAGAAATCTTGGCGGCTGGCGGCGGGATGCTCGCCGAATACGCGCCCGAGACGCCTTCACATGTGCGCTATTTTCCGGAGCGCAATCGCCTGATGGTCGGCATCTGCGATGCAGTATTGGTTATTGAAGCAGGCGAGAAATCCGGCACGCTCATCACGGCGCGTCTCGCTTCTGAATATAATCGCGACCTACTCTGTATTCCCCATCGCATCGGCGACCCACACTCCTTCGGCCCGCATCTCTTCATTCGTCTCGGTGCGGCGCTCATCTGCGAACCGCTTCATATTCTCGAGGCGCTCGGAATACCACCGCGCGAGACGAGCTCTTCATGCGCGCCGACCGATCTGGAAGATGTTGAACTCGCGATTTGGACGATGCTTGAAGAGCCGAAAACACGGGATGAAATTCTCCGTACTTCGACTTCCCTCAGCACAAGCGCAGGCGCTGGCGAAGTATTAACCGCCCTCGTCGCCCTCGAACTCCGCGGACTTGTCCGCGAAGAATTCGGCGCATGGCACCGCGCATAGTATGAACATCTATTCTTGGAACATGAAGTTTTGTAATCGTGAGCTTGATCGTGCATTCGCATTCATTGCGCAAAGTGATTTTGATATTTTCTGCCTGCAGGAAGTTCCTGAAGAATTTCTCGGACGGCTCAACACATTGTCGTGTTCTATCATTTCTGCACCTGATGTTACCCAGAGTTTCAGAGGAACTGTTTCTACCGCATATCTGGCCATCCTTTCTCGCTATCCGATACAAAACACCACCGTTCATGATCTCCCGTCTCACACATTTCTTCCTTCTACACGCGGTAGAATATTTGCCCGCAGTATGTGCGCAACCGGATTATGGTCTAAGTGGTTAGGGAATCGTCATTGGATTGAAGCAGCTGTTTCTGTACCGAAACTCGGCATGATCACCGTTTGTGACCTTCGTCTTCCGCTTATGAGCATCGAAGGGCGTACGGAAGAATTCGAGACCATTCTTGCAACTCGAAATAAAAATTATCCGACAATTATGTGCGGCGATTTTAACATTCTTGAGAAGCCGCATATCACCACACTTAATTGGCTTCTTGGCGGCCGCGTGCGCGATATGCTGTTCTATCGGCGCGAACGGAATCATTTTGAAAAACGATTCGCCACCCACAAATTACTTAATGCTCTGCATGGTAAAATAACCCACAATCTTTCCCGTTCACAACTCGATCACATCCTCATATCCAATTTATTTTCAATTAAAAATGCGGAAGTTATTTCTGATCGCGCCGGTTCCGATCATTGCCCAATCCACATTAAAATCTAGTGAGACGACAAAGCGAAAAAAGGTAGCAGGGCTTGACCATATATAGGCAGGCGCGTTATGAGTGAAGAATGGCTAATCGATTGTTAATCGTAGAATCGCCGACCAAGGCGCGCACTATAGGGCATTATCTCGGCAAGGACTACACCGTTCTCGCCTCGGTTGGGCATGTGCGCGATCTGCCGAAATCAAATAAAGACGCCGTAGATATTGAAGGCGGTTTTATTCCGCGCTATGTTATTTCCCCTGATAAGCACGAAGTGATCGAGAAGATACAGCGTGCTGCCGCGAAGGCCGATGAGATCTATCTCGCGACCGACCCCGACCGCGAGGGCGAAGCGATTGCCTGGCATATTAAAGAGGTTGCGAATCTGAAGAAGCCGAAACGCGTCGTCTTCCATGAAATTACGAAAGATGCTATTGAAGAAGCGCTCGCCCACCCGCGCCTGATTGACGAGAATTTGCGCCGCGCGCAAGAAGCGCGGCGCGTCTTGGATCGTATTGTCGGCTACGACCTTTCTGGTCTTATCTGGAAAAAAGTGAGGTACGGTTTGTCAGCGGGTCGAGTACAATCGCCAGCACTGCGCATCCTCGCAGAACGAGAACGAGAGATTAAGGCCTTTCTTCCCGTCACCTATTTCGTACTCAACGCCCTTTTTCAGACAAGGTCGAACCTTAAATCCAATCCTCAAAGTTCGACCTTAAACACCACTTGCACCGAACAACCCACAACAAAAGAAGAAGCGGAGAGAATAGTACAAGCCGGCAGAAGCGCGAAGTGGCGTGTCGCTGATGTAGGAGAAAAAGCCGAAGATCGTAATCCACGACCGCCGTTCACGACTTCAACTTTGCAACAGACCGCATCAACACGCCTTGGCTTCGCTCCATCAAGAACAATGCGTGCCGCACAAAAGCTCTACGAAGCCGGACACATTACCTATATGCGTACCGATTCAGTGAATCTTGCGAAAGAAGCTGTGGCAAAGATGGCAAGTGTTGTTGAAAAACAATTCGGCAAAGAATATCTCCAGGTTCGTGTCTATAAGACAACAAGCAAGAATGCGCAAGAGGCGCACGAAGCTGTTCGTCCGACCGATCCAAGTCAAGCACGCGCGGGCTCGACACCAGATGAAACTGCCTTGTACGAACTTATTCGTATTCGTTCGCTCGCCTCGCAGATGGCTTCTGCAAAAATTTCTCGTACCAACATAAAGATTGAAGCTCGATGCCAATGTCAAGATGACATCTTGACATCGATACCGCCATTCGTTGCGAATGGTTCGCGAGTCCTATTCCCCGGATGGCTCGCACTCGACACAAGAGCGCGCGGCGAAGATGTCGAATTACCGAAACTCGCTACAGGCGATGCGCTTACTCTTCTCTCTCTCGGCAGTGAAGAAAAACAAACTGAACCGCCGAATCGCTACACAGAAGCAGGATTGATTAAAGAACTTGAAAAACGCGATATCGGACGCCCATCAACCTACGCGTCTATTATGAAGACGATTCAGGATCGCGGATATGTAGAGAAACTCGCGCGCGCTCTGAAGCCGACTGCAACGGGCATGGTCGTCTCCGGATGGCTCGAAAAACATTTCCCTGAATATGTAAGTGACACCTTTACTGCTGAAATGGAAAACGAACTTGACGAAATTGCGCGCGGCGAACGCGGGTATACCGAAACATTGACCGCATTCTACGGTCCATTCGAGAAGGCAGTACGAGCGAAAGACAAACTTCCGAAAGCGACTTCTCTCGGCGATGTCCCAAAAGAATTTTCATGTCCGCTTTGTGGAAACTCGATGGAATTCAAACTTGGTCGTGGTGGCATTTTTATGAGTTGCAAAAACTACCCAGATTGTCTTGGTGCGAGAACTGAAGAAGGTACTGAATTAAAAAGTGATGAACCAATCGGGAATGATCCCAAAACCGGCGCGCCGATTTATATAAAGACCGGAAGATTTGGTCCGTATGTTGAGATGGCACTGGAAGAACCCGCACCAAGGTCCGACCTTGAGAATTCGGATTTAAGGTCGGACCTTGGTGCGGGGAAAAGCAAAAAGAAAAGCGCAGCGAAGCGCGGCAAGGGCCGTCCGAAGACTGCAGCGAGACGCGCAAGTATCCCTACTGGTACCAATATCGCGGACATAACGCTCGCCGATGCGTTGAAATATCTCTCGCTTCCACGCGAGCTTGGAATACATCCTTCAACTGGAAAGAATGTATTCGCTTCGACTGGTCGTTTCGGACCCTATGTTGGAAGCGACGGCGAATTCCGTTCACTGAAAGCGAAGACCGGCGACCCATATACTATTACGCTTGACGAAGCACTTGCGCTTCTCGCTGAACCGAAAAAACAATCAAAAGGTGTTGAGCTGGTAAAAGAAATCGGCAAGCATCCGCGCACCGGTAAAATGCTTTCACTGTATAAATCAAAACAAGGGCTCTTCTTAAAGAAAGGTCTGCGCCGTATTTATCTGCCCGATTCCATAAAAGCAGATTCCCTTTCTCCCGTCGACGCCGCTGAATATTTGAAATAAAAACAGCGCATCATGAGTATGATGCGCTGGAATGAAATCCAGAAAATTATTTTCAAGAAAACTATCGCAGCCGAAATACTTTTTCCATTGTTTCTAAACTCTTCAACCTATTGAGTTCGGTCGAATGCTTTGATATTTGATTCTTGTGCCAGTTTCGGACTTCCAACAGATGAATGGGATAATTGAAGAATCGGCAGAAATACATCCAAAACTTTCCACTCGCAGGAAAAGAATCTGCGGCTGAAACTACGATACGAGACCACCAAATCATATTTCCTCCTTTTGTGAATGAACCGTTTTTCTCCGTAATCTGTTATAGTACCCTCTATGACGACTGTCAAGGAGATTATTGGCGAAATGTCCAACCCTTCAGAAGAGGATATCGCTCTGGTCGAGAAGGCATACGAATTTTCTAAAAAAGCGCACGAAGGCCATGTCCGCTTCTCGAACGAGCCCTATTTCGTCCACCCAGCAGCGACGGCGAAAATTCTCGCCGAATATGGAATGGACGCGACCACTATCGCCGCTGGTCTCCTCCACGACACTATCGAAGACGGCTGCGTTCCGCGCGAAGAAATCGAGAAAGAGTTCGGGAAGGAATTGCTCTTCATTGTTGAAGGCGTTACCAAGCTTGGCAAACATAAATACCGCGGCGCCGAACGCCACGCCGAATCGCTCCGCCGACTGCTTGTTGCAACCGCGAGCGATATCCGCGTGCTTATAGTGAAGCTTGCCGACCGTAAGCATAATATGCAAACGCTTGAGCATGTGCCCGAACATAAGCGTCAGCGCATCGCACTCGAAACGCTCGAGATCTATGCCCCTATTGCCGATCGTCTCGGTATGGGCAAAATGAAAAAAATACTTGAAGATCTCTCGTTCCCTTTTGTTGATCCTGATGCTGCTCGCCATACTGCTGAAGTGCGCACCTTAAAAAGACAAGAGACCGAAGATGGTCTCGCTGAAGTACAAAAAACACTGAAGCATGAGCTCGCGAAAAAAGGTCTGACGACATTCCGTACCGATATTCGTATGAAAGGACTCTGGAGTTTGCATCAGAAATTGAGACGGAAACGCGATGATATTAGTTTAATTCACGACATTGCCGCGTTGCGCATTATAGTACCAACGGTCGAAGATTGTTACACCACACTCGGTATTGTACATGCTCTTTTTAGACCGTTGCCGGGAGAATTCAAGGACTATATCGCTTTCCCAAAGCCGAATGGCTATCAATCACTTCACACGACCGTCGTAACACCGCACGCAGGTATTGTTGAAATCCAAATCCGCGATGAAGAAATGCACAGAAGTGCGATGTTTGGTATCGCTTCGCATATGTCGTATAAGCAATTAGGAAAAGGCGTGGAGAAATTAGGGAAAGAGGCCCAAAAAAGCAAATTTTCAGCGCTCTCTTTTTCATGGTTCCGTTCGCTGATTCCTTCACTTATGAAGGTCTCAAAAAATGAAGGCGGGAGAAAGATCCAAGTGAAAGTTCCGCCATGGCTCGCCGAACTAGCCGAAGCACACGCGAATATTGCGGGCTCTGAAGAATTCGTCGATGGATTGAAGGAGGACTTCTTCTCGCATCGGGTGTTCGTCTTCACTCCGAAAGGCGATGTTATCGATTTGCCTGCCGCGTCAACGCCGATTGATTTCGCATATGCGATACATAGCGACCTCGGTAACCACCTCCAAGGAGTGAAGGTGAACGGAAAATTGGTCTCTTTTGATACACCGCTTGATAATGGCGCGGTAGTTGAAATACTGTGGCGAGAAGCATCTCACCCTTCGGCAAAATGGCTCGAGATTGCCCGTACTTCACTCGCACGCCGACACATTCGTACGGCACTTGGTATGACTGAACCAGAAAAACCATCACGGAAACGACGCGCGCGTGTTATAAAAACAAAAAATAAATAATTAAACCGTGAAGCCACTAACCGAATAAAGTTCATCATCAGGCGTTTCTTCGGGCGCAGCAGGCGGAACAGGATCTTCTATAATACTGTTTGTTTCCACTTCATCTATTTGTTTATTGGCCTCAATATCGGAGCGTGGTATAAGCGACGCCGCGAGTACTGAGAGATCATCAGGCGAGAAAAAGTCGATGAGAAGACGACCGCCTTCGGCGTTGGTCTCGATAATAACGCGCGTGCCTAAAGTTTCAGTAAGCGATTTTTCGAGTTCAACCATCTCGGGTGTTTTTCTATGATACTTGCGCACGCGTTCCTGTGCGATAGATCGCGCGATGCCTTCGGCAGCGCGAACCGAGAGCCGTTTCAGCGTAATTTCTTTAAAAAGGGTCTCGAGTTCTTCTGGTTTATCGCTCAATGCGAGCAGTGTGCGCGCATGACCTTCACTTATTTCTTTATCGACAACGGAATTTTGTATATGCTCAGGCAATGAAAGGAGGCGAAGCGAGTTAGAGACATATTCGCGACTCTTGCCGATCTTCGCTGCGGTCTCGGCATGCGAAATGCCGAAATCTTCAATAAGTTTCTTAAGCGCTTTCGCTCGATCGATAGCGTTGAGATCTTCGCGCTGCAAATTTTCAATAATAGCGAGCTCGAGCTTCGTGAGGTTCGTATCGCCTTGACGAATCACGACCGGTACTTGCCTCAGACCAGCAATCTTCGAAGCACGCAGGCGTCGTTCTCCGGCAATGAGTTCATACAAACTCTCGAGACCTCCTTCCGGTTTCTCGACATCGGTGCGCGTTACAACTAGCGGTTGCAACACGCCATACTGACGAATACTCTCCGCAAGCGAAGAGAGACCCTCTTCGCTGAAGTTTCGGCGTGGCTGGTAGGGATTCGGTTGTATCCGCTCGACATCAATCCAAAAAACCGAATCATATTTTGTCGGCACATACCCAGTGTCCTCATGCATGTGAGTTATTTTACCATGATGAAAATATAGATGTGAAGTGGTATTGTGCACTTAAGCCCTACTTCGTCCTTCAGCTGACGAACTACGAAGGGCGTAGCCGGGATGGCGGAATTGGCAGACGCGATGGATTCAAGACCCATTGTCGAAAGACATGAGAGTTCGATTCTCTCTCCCGGCACTACTTCGTCCGTCAGCTGACGGACTACGAAGTGCATGCACCCTATGACTAAAATTTTATGCATCGCGGGGCCGACTGCCTCGGGTAAGTCCGCACGCGCGGTTGGAGAAGCACTCACCAGAAATGGCGAGATAATCTCGGTTGATAGCCGGCAGGTATATCGCGGACTCGATATCGGCACAGAAAAAATAACCTGCGAAGAAATGCATGGAGTTCCCCACCATCTTATCGATATTCGCGAGGTGAACGAGATTTATTCTGCCGGCGACTTCGTCTCTGACGCGACGCACCTCATTGAAGAAATTTCAACGCGCGGAAAACTGCCGATTCTCGTCGGCGGAACGCATTTTTATTTTGATGCACTTCTGAAAGGTCTTCCGACAGGAGCTGACGCGAATCCGGCACTTCGCGCAGAATTAGAGAAACTCTCGACCGAAGAATTGTATGCGCGTGTCGTGCGAGCAGATGCGCGTCGCGCAAGCGAGATTGACCCTCACAATCGCCGCCGACTTATTCGTGCTCTTGAAATTATCAAGTCGCTCGGCTCTGTCCCGCCTCGCAACCTCGTGGACGCCAGGCGTCCACAGTTGCTGTGGACGCCTGGCGTCCACACAGAATGGATTGTGATTGACCCGCCGAAAGAAGAATTGCGAACGAGAATTGATGCGCGCTTAAGAAAAGCTCTCGAACGCGGACTTATAGAAGAAGTCCACAAAGTACACGAAAAAGTTGGCGATGCACGACTCAACGAACTCGGCCTTGAATATCGCGTCATCGGCGAATTTCTGAACTTGGAAGCGAAACACCCAAGTGGGTGTTTCGCTTCCAAGTTGCTCCCTGCGCTCTCAGCGAAACTCTGGCAATATGCACGGCACCAAAAATCGTGGCTGCGGAAATTAGGGGAAAGATGATTAAAACGGTTTGGTGCAATATCCTTTAACGGTAATATCCCAGTGAGCTGGATTTGATTCAAGTACATATTCATTTCCATTCATCTGTCCGCATTTATCCGTATAGGCAGATCCTCCGTTATCACCAGTTCGTTGTCCAATACTTGAATTATTTGTAGTAATCATTTTACTAAGTGCTTCTGTTACACCAAGATCAACTTTATAGCCATTCTGGTGACTATAGATGCCACAGGCATGCCCTGGCTCGGTACCGCCAGTTATAACGACATATTTATTCTCGATGGTACTTTTAACTGCCCTCGCAAGAGCGATTACTTGATTGATGGTATCTTCTTTCATATTGCTTAAATTCGTACAACCCTGTTTCGGTGTACCATCACATGAGGAAACAATCGGAACGCAATAATCGTTATTTACATCAACACCAGCAGCTGCAAATCTTTGCCGTATACTACTTTCTTGCAAAGTATCTGAAGGCGGAGAAGACGAGGCCACTTCGATATTACTCACATCTTTCTGATTCAATGTACCGTCAGGGAGCGCACCTGCTTGTTCAAGGCAGGAGCCAATGCCGCCTGAAGTGATGAGTTTCGACCAAGTGGTAGTCCATCCCGTATTCGCATCGGGCTTATAGAGCACCGCCATAATTGCATCGACAATGAGCCACGCAGCAAGCATCACTACAATACCGACGACAACTTGAGTAATGAGTCCTTTCGCCTTAGTAACCGCTCCTGGATTCCCTGTACCAGTAACCAGAAGAAACCCGGCATACGCAATCACAATCGGCGCAATGAAAACAATCGAGATCGTAATAACGAAGCTGATAATATTATTGATGACATCAATGAGCATTCCCCAACTCGCAGGACATACCGCCTGATTAGTTCCTTGTGGAATAATAGGACCGAAAAACGGTATTCCTCCCGCGTATACTGCACTCGGCAATGCGAGAAAGACGGATATAAGCAAAAGCGCAGACCAAGAGATGCGAGAATTCATATCCATATCATACCGCTCTTTGACAAGTTCAAATCGACTTTCCCCACTGCCTCGGGTCTGCTACCCTGTCTTTAAGGGCCTATAGTTTAGCGGTAAAACAGTGGTCTCCAAAACCACCGTCCCAGGTTCGAGTCCTGGTGGGCCCGCAAAATTAAAGAATCGCGAAGGCGGTTCTTCGTTTGCGATAGAAAAACTTGCGTATCTCTTCTACCAAAATGATAGAGGTGGCCACCACTATAATCATCACCCATTCAGAAAGATTGAGCGGTACCGTACGCAAGAATTGCTGGAAGAACGGCGTGTACACGGCAAGCATCTGGAAAGATATGGTTATCGCTGTTGCGCCAATCAAGTACTTGTTAGAAAAGAAATTCATCTGGAAGAACGACTTGCTCTCGGAGCGACAGTTCCATGCATTGAACCACTGGAATACGGCTAGTGCAGTGAGAGAAACCGTCCATGCTTTTCCAATGTCAGTTTCAAAGTATTTTTGGAACAAGAAGAGTGTTCCGAACATCATAGGAAGCGCCATAAAAATCATTCGCCGCGCCATAAGACCGTCAACGAGATATTTTTTCGGTCGTTCGAAAGTGCCTGAGAGCAGTCCGCTCTCTTTCGGCTCCATCGCCAGCGCCACATCGAGGAATCCATCCGTGACGAAGTTGAGCCAGATGATTTGGGCCGCGAGAAGCGGAAGCGGATATCCAATTATAAGCGCTCCTGTAATCGTTAATACCTCGCCAAGACTGGTCGAGAAGAGATACAAAATAACTTTCTTAATAGTCTTATAAATACTCCTGCCCTCCTCAACCGCGGAGACGATGCTCCCGAAATTGTCATCCAGAAGTACGATATCCGCTGCTTCTTTGGCAACTTCAGTACCTATCTTACCCATCGCCACGCCAAGATCAGCGGCCGCCAGAGACGGAGCGTCATTAACGCCATCACCGGTCATTGCGACAATCTCGCCACGCTTTTTGTAGGCATTAATGATTCGCAACTTATGCTCCGGCGTAACGCGCGCATAAACAGAAACATTCGCGACTCGCACATTAAGTTCATCATCTGACATTTCATCTATCTCCGCTCCAGTTAACAGTTCATCGCCCTCTTGCCAGATGCCCGCTTCTTTTGCGATAGCACGAGCAGTAGGAGTATAGTCGCCCGTAATCATTACAACTCTGATTCCGGCAGCTGTCGCTCGCGCCATCGCTTCAGCGACTTCCGGACGCAGAATATCTTGCATACCAAAAAAACCGACGAAAACGAGGTTTTGAATTGTCTCTGACGCAAGAACTTCCGAAAATTCCTCCCGCATTGCTATCGCCACTACTCGCAGTCCTCGATTGGACATTTCTACAAGCATATCCTCAATTTTCTTTCGGTCTGCGCGTTCAATCAATTCATTATGACCGTTATGTCGAATGTGAGTACTAAGCGCGAGTAGCGTCTCAGGCGCACCGCTCACAATCAGAAAATTGCTTCCTTCCGCCCCCGAAACGGCAGCATGATACTTGAGCCGATAGTCAAAAGGTATCTCGGAGACGAGTGGCGACTCATGCAACATATCGCCTCTCTTAAAACCGACTTTTTCTCCAAATACTCGTATCGCTGCCTCGGTCGGATCGCCAATCACGCGCCAACGCTTCTCAACTTCAGAGAAAAATACTCGAGCGCTCGCGCTAAGCGCCGCCATTTTCCCAATAAGAAGCAATTCTGGATGATTGGCAGCGTCTACCACCGAGCCGCCAAATGACACAATGCCTTCCGGCTCGTAGCCGATACCGCCAATCGAAAATGTTTTTCCTTCCGTCCAAATTTCACGAACGACAAGTTCGTTCTTCGTTATAGTGCCAGTTTTGTCGACAGCGATAATTCGTGCCTGTCCGAGTGCCTCAACCGCCTGCAATTTCTTCACGAGCGCATTCCGTTTACTCATACGCCACACACCAGTCGCGAGCACGAGCGTGATTACGATAGGTAAACCTTCCGGAATAACCGACACGGCAAGTGAAATAACCGTCGCGAAGATTGTGATTATTTTCTCACCTTTGAGTAATCCGAGTATAAAAAGTAGCACGCTAATTATTCCAACCACAGCGATAATGGCCCGAGAGAGATAACGAATGTTCGCTTTGAGCGGTATTTCTGTATCAATAACGGAGATCTCTTTCGCAATCGTCCCGATGGCGGTGTATACTCCCGTCTTTACGACCACCGCCTGGCCATTACCGATAACGATGTTCGTACCTTTAAACACCATATTCTTTTGTTCTGCGGCTGGAAGATTCTCCTTATGTATCATGACCTCAGCAGTTTTGCCGACTGGTTCAGATTCTCCTGTGAGCGACGCCTCGTCGAGCTTCAATCCGTTCGAGAGGATAATGCGGGCGTCTGAAGAAACCTTTTCTCCTTCTCGCAACACGAGGATGTCGCCTCGCACCACTTCATAATCTGGAATTGATATTTCCGTCCCGTCGCGCATGACAGTCGCCATCGTTTCCACATATCGTTTGAGTGCGCGAAGTGTATTCTGCGCTTTGCCTTCCTGTATAGTGCCGACTACTGCATTGAATAAAAGTACTGCGAGGATAATCGATCCATCAGCTACTTCCCCTAAAAGAAACACTGCTACGCTTGCGGCAAACAGAAGATAGATGAGCGGACTCTGAAATTGCCGCAGAAAAATAATTAGGTAGCCATCGGGCTTCGTCTCTGGCAGAGTGTTTGGTCCGTCTTCTTTCAGTCGTCGTACAGCATCATCAGCACGCAATCCCGCTTCGTTCGTTTGAAGTTCTTTATAAATGACAGGCAAACTCTCGGCATGCCAAAAAAGTTCCATATATAGATATAGAATACCATTCCAGGCAGTTATTTTATTATTTATTTCTTTGTCTCTTTGAAAACAACGCGCTTGCGGAGCGTGGGGTCAAATTTTGTCAACTCAATTTTGCGCTGTACGGTCTTTTTATTCTTACGCGTCCAAATAACATGGTTGGACTTCGTTGATTTGAGCCGAAGAAGGCGGTCTTGTGACATACAAAGAATCTAGCAGAAATAGCTTATTTAGGCAACGGCTCGTGGAAGTCAGACATCCACAGCAACTGTGGATGTCTGACTTCCACGGATACGCGTCAGGCGCTTCTTCACCTCAAAATGTGGCGCATCATTTTTAATGGAGACCGTCACAGTGCCACCTTCTAACACGCCTTGCGAAACCATCATTGAAGCAAGCGGGGTGAGTATTTTATCTTGAATGGTACGGCGCAACGGGCGTGCGCCATACTGCGGATTGTAGCCAATCTGTGCGAGCCAGGTGCGCGCCTCTGGTTCTATCACGAGCGCAATGCGCTTTTGTGCGAGACGCTTTACCACTTCCTCGACTTGAAGATCGATAATCTTCATCAGTGCATCCTTCGCAAGTACATCGAAGATGATTATGTCATCCAAACGATTAAGGAACTCTGGACGGAAATGTTCCTTCAGAGCGTCCATCACTTTTGCTTTTGTTTCTTCATAACGAGTTATCTCAGTCGCGCCCGCAGTGCCGAAGCCGATATGCGCGAGACGATCGATAAACTCTCCGCCGATGTTGCTGGTCAGCACAACAATGGTGTTCTTGAAGTTCACTTTGCGTCCTTTACTGTCAGTCAGGTGGCCAGAGTCCAGCACTTGGAGCAAAATATTAAACACTTCAGGATGCGCCTTTTCAATTTCGTCGAAAAGCACAACGGCATACGGGCGGTGTCGGATACTCTCGGTTAGAGAGCCGGATTCTTCATAGCCGACATACCCCGGCGGTGCGCCGATAAGCTTTGCGACTGAATGCTTCTCCATAAATTCGCTCATATCGACGCGTATAAGCGCGTCTGAATCATTGAACATAAATTCCGCGAGTTTCTTCGAGAGTTCGGTCTTTCCAACGCCGCTCGGGCCGAGAAAGAGGAATGAGCCAATCGGGCGATTCGGATCACTGATGCCGACGCGCGAGCGCTTCACGGCATCCGCTACTTTCTGTACTGCATCATCTTGACCGACAATGCCGTGTTTCAATGACTCTTCCATACGGGAGAGTTTAGCCGCTTCTTCTTCCAACATTCGTGCGACCGGAATACCCGTCCAGTTTGAGACCACTGCGGCAATGTCTTGTTCGGCCACTTCTTCATTCAGCACGCGACGCGATTTTTGCAGTGTTTTTAGACGCTTTAGTTTTATTTCCAACTCTTTTTGAAGATGGGGGATTTTGCCATAACGAATCTCCGCAACGATTCCGAGATCGGCAGCGGCTTCAGCATTGTCCGCCTGAATCTTCAACGCTTCGAGTTCTGTTTTATCAGAGCGGATGCCGACGAGCACTTCTTTTTCGTTTTTCCATTTAAGTTCTAGTTCGTTGGTCTTCTCTTTCAAATCAGCGACTTCAATATCAATAACTTTAATACGCTCTTTAATTTCTTTACTTCGTTCTCCTTCCAAATCCTTCTGAAGCGCCTGTTTTTCGATTTCGAGTCGGCGAATCTTTCGGTCAGTTTCTTCCAAGAGTGGTGGTTTATTTTCAAGTGCTATGCGCAACCCTGATGCTGCTTCATCGATAAGATCGATAGCTTTATCGGGTAGGAAACGGTCGCTGATATAACGCGAAGAGAGTTCGACTGCAGCGACGATTGCGCCATCGGTAATGCGTACTCCATGAAAGAGTTCATACTTGTCGCGCAACCCGCGCAAGATGGCGATGCCGTCTTCAATCGATGGCTCTTGGACAAATACCGACTGGAAGCGGCGAGTGAGCGCAGCATCTTTTTCAATATATTTCTGATATTCCTTAATAGTCGTCGCACCAATAATGCGGATATCGCCGCGCGAGAGTGCTGGCTTTAGCATATTCGATGCATCGAGAGAGCCCTCTGCACCTCCAGCACCCACTAGAGTATGAAGTTCGTCGACGAAGAGAATTACTTTCCCTTCGGCGCGTTCAACTTCTTTCATCACATTCTTCATCCGTTCTTCGAATTCTCCGCGATACTTCGTACCTGCAATCATAAGCCCAAGGTCGAGCGAGAGAAGCTCTTTGCCTTTTAACGACTCAGGAACATCGCCGCTCGCCATACGCGCAGCGAGTCCTTCGGCAATTGCGGTCTTCCCGACGCCGGCCTCGCCGATAAGCACAGGATTATTTTTGGTGCGACGCGATAGAATCTGAATCACTCGATTAATCTCCGAATCGCGACCGATGACCGGATCGAGCTTATTCTCTGCTGCAAACTTCGTGAGATTGCGCGCATACTTCGTCAATGCGCGAAACTGCTTCGGCTCGCTGATATGACCATCCTTAGAATTTCTCAATTCTTTAAGAATTGCGACTGCCGCTTGTTGTGTTATTGAAAAACGCGCGAGAATATCTGCCGCTCCGCCTGGATATTCAATGACGGCAAGAAAGAGATGCTCTGTACCTACAAAAGTGTCGTTCATACGCGCTGCAATTTTCCCTGAGGTTTCGAGCGCTTGTGCGAGATCGGGCGTGAGATAAATCTGATAGGCAGGCGAGAGTACCGTCGAACTCTCTGGCGATTCAAGATGCTCAAGCACTGTATCAGCCAGAAGTACTGCATCAATCTCCATACGGTCGAGTATCGAGAAAACGAGCGATTCTTCTTGAAGCACGAGGGCAGCAAGCAAATGGAGCGGCGACACATGATTCTGTCCGCGTTCTATCGCAAGTTCGTGTGCACGGCGTACCGCTTCTTTTGCTTTTGCAGTGAAATTATTGAATGGTGGCATAGAAATTACTTATCTTATGAGCCCTTCGGAGCTGTTGTGGTCGCCGAGAGAAGTGTGTTTATTTTACTTGCGGATATAAGAAGTCCTGGAGTCACTCCCGCACCAATACCAATGAGATTCCCGGACAGATCGACTGCAGCACTTCCTGCACCAATATCTGGCAAGGTAGTATAAATTCCTTTTTCATTCACCCGCGCTATAATGCCCGTCGCAGCAGAACCATCTGCTCCTATAGCGAGAACGGTTTGACCGAGTTTCAGTTTACTTGGGTCAATCAGCGTCGCGGCTCCCAATTTCGGTAACACAGCATTATCCGCGAACCCATAGACCGCAACACCGCCGTCCTCGCGTGCGAGTGAAGCGACCACATACGATCCGTCTGAAAATCCGATAAGCGCCTGTTTCGGTAGAGCTTCCTGTGCCGCGGTTGCGACGACACGCGACTTCGCAAGATATGTGCCAACCGATACTGCAGGCGTTGAAGTTCCAGTTTCAAATGTGTAGATAAAAACCGCACGAGTCGCACTTTCCCCAAGAGCCGTTGTAACAAGATCCTGATTAGACGGTGCTGGGGCTTGGATAATTGCTGCAGGTGCCGCCTGAGCAACGGTCTCAATCGTGCGTTCGACCACGCGATTTACCGTCTGCGTAACAAAGGCCGGCGAATGGTCAAGGAGCGAAACCGTCAAAATACCGGTCGCGACCGATGTCACGAAATTCACAAGAATCGTGAGTAATATAAGCTGTGATTTTGATAGTTCTTCTATATTCATATATGCCTATAATGCTACCCTTGACCGTTCCTGTCAATAAACTGTATTGCTCGCACCAGTGCCTTAGTAAAGCGTACTAATCCACTGGAATGAGTACGCGGACCCCACGAAATACGCAGAGTTGAACGAGCGCGTTCATAATCGCCAGTAAGAGCAAAAACCGCTCGCGAGCCCTCTTCGGAGTCCGTCTCACAAGCGCTCCTAGTCGAGACAGCAAAACCTGCTTCGTCGAGAAGCGCCACCAGATAATCAGTGTCACGGCCTGGAAATGAGAGATTGATGATGTTTGGCGCTTGAACACGGCCTCCATTTATATATACCTTGGGAATTGTTTCTAAAATAATCTTCACTATTTTCGTTCTATCTTTTTCAGCAGACATACAGAATTTCTCGCGACCAAGCGCGGCGGCGCGAAGCGCCGCCGCGAATGCTTTCGCAAGTTCAGGTGATTCGCTTCCCGGCCGCAATCCTCTTTCTTGTCCGCCGCCGCGATACAACGGTTCAAGGGGAATAGTTCGATGTGCAATAAGAGCGCCCATACCACGCCCAACACTCACTTTGGAACTATCAAACGAGAGCATATCCGCGCCGAAATGTGCGCGAGTTATTTTTTCTGTAAGCGGAGCTTGACTGGCATCGATATGCAACAAAGCTCTGTTGTTGAAGTTCGACTTCAACAGTTGCTGTTGAAGTCGAACTTCAACTAATATCTGTGCCACCTCTCTCGTATTCCAAATAATCCCCGTCTCTCCGCAAACGGCATCCATAGTAACTAGTTTTGTCTCTGGTCGCAGCATTTTCTTTAGTTTTTCACAATCAACACGCCCTTCTTTAATCGGAAGTTCTTCAACTTTAATTCCTCGTTCGCTTAGTAATTTTATGTTCTCAATGATTGACGCATGCGCGCTTGGCAAATAGAAAATGTGATCTCCTTTTTTGGTTACACCAATAATCGCGAGCGCATTCGCTTCAGTCGCACCGCTGGTGAAGATAATATCGTCCGATTGCACTTCAACGAGACGCGCAATTTCTCTTCTCGCTTCTTCAAGCTGTTCTCGGGATTTTCGACCTTCCGTGTGCGGAGACGAAGGATTCCCACTCATACCCGCCGCAAAATCAAAATTGACTCGTCTCGTGAACATAGCTACGCGCAGGTAAAGGCATCTCGATGTCGATGTGGCATATTAATAGTAGCAGTGTACCAGATATTGACAGCACAAGGTATGTTTGCTATCATAGATATATCAACCAGCGCTGGATCCAGAGAAGTGGGATCGAGCTTCTAACTTCGGCTACTGATTTGATACCTTAGTCACACACAATCTATCATTCACTAGTATGAAAGAAGGAACAGTCATCAAGAAGAACGAGAAGGGATTCGGCTTCATCAAAGTTGCCGGAGAACCGGATGGTTCTAAGGATCTTTTCTTCCATTCCAATGAGCTTAAGAACATTTCGTTCGACGAGCTTCAGGAAGGAGACAAGGTCTCGTTCGAGGTCGGCGACAGCCCAAAAGGTCCGAATGCCGTCAATGTTAACAAGATCTAATTCGTAGATCTTCAAGAAAAAGCCCCGCTTCGTCGGGGCTTTTTCTATTCAGTTGTTACGCCATCGAAATGCTCTTCGTGTTCGTCCTCTTTCGTCGCTTCCACCACGCCATCTTTGTGATTCGGCGGAGTATAAACGGTATACAGTTTCAGTGCTTCTGTGCCCGTATTAATAACATTATGTCGTGCACCCTCCGGCACAACGACAGCATCACCGTCTTTCACTTCGTGCTCGACGCCATCAATAATCACTTTCCCTTGACCTGATTCAAAACGAAAAAACTGGTCAAGATGGTGCATCTCTTCGCCGATCTCGTCGCCTACCGCAATACTCATCAGCACCAGCTGGCTATTCTTCGTGGTATACAGCACCCGCCGATAATCGTTGTTCTCTTTCGTAGCATCTTCAATATGTGTTATGTATCCTTTCATATTTAAAAGTATAGCACGCGTCAAGTCCGGCGGCCGAACTTTTGCCACTCGATAAATGAGCCGGCTTTGAGTTCCATATCATCGGCGGGGCGAACGAAACGCCAATTCCCTTTCGGGACGAGATTATAATACGGAAGCTCATCCAGCGTGTCGGCAATATTCCAGAGGTCTTTTTCTGCGGTTATCCAGTCGGTATCGAAGCGGCGCATATCGAGCGGTTTCGAGTACTGTTCGAGCACTTTTTCCCGCGTCTCGTTGATAAACCATTCATGAAAATAAGAGAGCGCGAGTTCGCGCGGCGTGCGGTAGATCGGATCGCGAAACCGAAGGCAGGCGTGATTCGTCTTACTGATTGCGCCGAATCGCCCGCCACGCTTATAGAGTGCGACGACATGATCGAAATCGCCTCGTCCCCAGCGCGGCGAGAGATTCATAATGAGCGGCGGTTCTCCCGCTATCCAGAGTGCAGCTGCCGCGAGAAGCGCGCCTTCAATACAGTGCGCTTTCTTTTCTTTCAAAACGCGCCTCGGAGAACGATGGGTGTCGCCTTCTTCTTCCCAATTCATCGGGAGTGTATCGAGAAAGTCCTGAATCTTGATCGGCGTCGAGAGACGCGCAAGCGTCTCATATTCATTCAATGTTAATCCGGATGATATGCGAGAGAGGTGTTTTATGGTGAGTGAGGTCGAACCATTCATACGCCTCTCTAGGATACATTATTTGAGCGCGAGGTCGCTACCACCCTTAACGAGCGCAACGAGATCCTCCTGCGTCTTTGGGAGACGGCTCGGACGAGAGATATCGACGAATCCGACTACGCGGACAGTCGCACCAGTACAAACACCGAGCACCGAGCTCGCATTTCTAGTCGTGCCGTTCGTCCTCGTATAGTTCGACTTCGTACTGAAGAGAATATCGATATAACCAGTATAACGCGCATTCATCGTATCAGCGATGACGCGATACCCAATGATTGGTTCTACGGTTTTATAGCCACAAGAACCGCCTGATTCTGCAGGGGCATCAATTTCGATAATCGTACCGAATGGAAGTTTTTCCGCGAGATCGCGCGAACGCGCCGCGACAATCTCCGGATTTGAGTATGCGCCAGAGGCGGTCTCAAAAGGGTTTCCGTCGGTCTGTGAAGACACCGCATTATACGCAGTGATTGTCACTGGATAACTCGGCAATACCGGCGCCGATGCGGATAACGCAAGAGAGGCGCTTGGTAAAAGGAAAAAGCCCATAAGGGCTCCTAGGGTTGTCATAGAATGTAATTACCGAAATAGCGAGTAGCTACCTCGTTATTTGTATACTAGCATATTGACAATCTTCTGTCAATAGTGCGAAGAATGAACTTTTGTACCGATTCATACGCCCGAAAAAGCTTGTGTATTATCGCATTTTTCTGTGTTGCAGGAATGGTATTATTACGAGAGTTGCTTCCTATGAACTTCCATTTCTTAGTGAATATTATCGCATTGCTCTTTTCCTTCTTTGTTGCAGGAGTGCTTCTGGGTGCAATTTTCTCTGAGTCCATTCAACTTAGGATCGCAAAACTTCTCCATCTTCAACATCTCTTGCTCGACCGGTATGCACGCAATCCGATTCTGAGACCGGGAACACGCCCCTGGAATGCGGAAGCTGTTCTTAACCCGGCGGCCGCCGTACTCGGCGGCCGGACGCATCTTATCTATCGCGCTGTCGGTACGGACGGCGTCTCGCGTCTCGGCTATGCGAGCAGTGCTGACGGCATTGTTTTTGATAAATTACTACCATATCCCATTTATGCAGCACAAAATCCGGGCGGTACGCTTCCCAGCTCGCAACGCCGTTATTCTCCGGTTATGTATCCTTCTGGTGGTAGTTGTGGCGGTTGTGAAGATCCGAGAATGGTTCTCCTTGACGAGCGCATCTATGTCACCTTTAATATGTTTGACGGTTGGAATTCCATTTGCGTCGCGGTTATTTCAATTGCACAAGATGATTTTCTCGCCGGACGATTTGGAGAATGGAACGGACCGCATATTTTATCGAAACCGCACGAAATCCAAAAAAATTGGGTGCTCTTCCCAGAAAAAATCGACGGCCGATTTGCAATTCTACACAGCATCGCGCCTGAAATAGAAATCGCCTATCGCGATTCTCTCGAAGAGGTCGGCACGACCGAACCATTCATTACCAGCTGGATCGGTTCGCGCAACGACTTGCCAGCGCGAGATGGTTGGGACAGTTTTGTCCGCGGTGCAGGGCCGCCGCCCGTGCGAACCGATATCGGGTGGCTTCTTCTTTATCACGCATTCAACGAATATGATAAAGGAACGACAGTTGGCTATCGGGTCGGCGCGATGTTGCTCGATCTCGTTGACCCGACCAAGGTTCTATATCGCGCCGTCGCACCAATTCTCTCGCCAGACGAAACATACGAGAATGAGGGCAAGCCCGGAGTCGTCTATGCCTGCGGCGCGGTCGTCCGAGACGAAAAACTTTTCGTTTATTATGGCGGAGCGGACAAGGTTGTTTGCGTCGCAACTGCCTCCCTTCAATCTTTTCTTGATGCTCTAACAGAAGGAGGTCGTCCTACTCTTACCCCCCAGAAAACTCAAACTATGTAACATGTTTGTCATTCGCCGAGATCTTGACAACCCGATTCTCTCGCCTCGCCGCGAACATCCGTGGGAGGCACTTGCTGTATTTAATCCGTCTGTTATTCGCGAGAAGAACGGTTGGAAGATGTATTATCGAGCACTCTCAAATCCATCGGCACTGGTCTCTTCGTACGCAGGACAATCAACCATTGGCGAAGCATTTTCCGAAGACGGCACTCACTTTAATGTACGACGACAAATACTTGTTCCGGAACAATCATGGGAATCATTCGGTTGCGAAGATCCGAGAGTTACTATCTTTGAAGGCGTTTCGTACCTCTCCTACACAGCACTCGGCGGATATCCCTTTTCAAAAGATACGATAAAAGTCGGTATCGCCGTCGCACGAGATGGAAAAAATTTTACTGAACGGCATCTCGTCACGCCTTTTAATGCAAAAGCATTCGCTCTATTCCCCGAACGCATCGATGGCAAAGTTGCAGCACTTTTGACTATTCATACTGACGAACCACCTGCCGAAATATGTTTGGCATATGCCGACCATATCAATGACTTCTGGTCACCAGATTTCTGGAACGAGTGGTACACAAGTTGGCAATCACACAAACTCTCATTCAAACGCAATAACAACGACCATATTGAAGTTGGGAGCGTTCCGATACTCACCAAGGATGGTTGGCTCATCTTCTATTCCTATATAGAAAATTATTTCGGTGGCAGCGAACGGGTCTTTTCGGTTGAAGCGGCACTTCTCGATCGCGACGATCCGTCAAAAATCATCAATCGCACTGAATCAATTTTCGTCCCTGAAGAAATCTATGAACTGTATGGTCTCGTACCTAATATAGTTTTCCCCACCAGCGCAACCATTCTTCGTGGAAGCCAGGCGTCCACAGCAACTGTGGACGCCTGGCTTCCACAGCAAGACATGCTTGAAATATGGTATGGAGCAGCGGACACCGTTTGCGCAAAAGCAAGTGTGAAATTAAACGATTTGTTGCGGGACTTGGATCCAGAAAAACCAGCGCGCACCTTCACGCGTTCCGAAAAAAATCCAATTCTTGCTCCTCATGGCGATGGATTCGAGAGCCACGAGGTGCTGAATGCTGCCGCGATTGATATCGACGGCTCGGTCTATATTCTCTATCGCGCGATGGATGCCGCGAATACTTCTACCATCGGACTCGCGATTTCTCATGACGGCATCACTATTAATGAGCGCCTGCCAGAACCAATTTATGCGCCGCGCGCCGATTTCGAAATGAAGAAAGGCAGCGCCACTGGCAATTCCGGCTGCGAGGATCCGCGCATCGTGTGCATTGGCGACACACTTCATATGACCTACACTGCCTATGATGGAGTGCATGTGCCGGCAGGAGCTATCTCCTCTATCAGCGTTGAGGACTTTCTTGCACGACGATGGGAAAAGTGGAGCGTACCTTTCATCCTCACTCCCGAGGGCGTTGATGATAAAGACCTCGCTCTCTTGCCTGAAAAAATCGGCGAAAATTATCTACTCTATCATCGTATCAATAACCAGATTTGTGCTGATCTCCTTCCTGATCTCTCCTCGGGTAAATGCGCGAGCCGTTGTATCGAAGTTATCGCGCCGCGACTTGGTATGTGGGATGGACTGAAGGTCGGCAGTACGGCACCGCCGATTAAAGTCGGCAATAATTGGCTGATGATTTACCATGGCGTCTCGCGCCACGGAACCTATCGCCTTGGCGCCGTACTCTTGGATGCTTCAGGTACTTCTGTCCTTGCTCGTACTGCTGACCCGATCTTCGAACCAATAGAAAAATACGAGCACGAGGGAGCAGTCGCGAATGTTGTCTTTTCCTGCGGTACAGTTGTCCGCGGCGACACTATCTTTCTCTACTACGGCGCCGCCGATAAAGTGCTTGGCGTCGCGACCGCTTCGCTAGCGCACATTGTTGATGCACTGACATGAAGCTTATTATTTTCGATTTAGACGGGACACTCGCCGAGAGTAAACAACCGCTCACCAGTGAGATGGCAGCGATCGTCGCGAAACTTCTTACTCATACCAAAGTCGCGGTCGCTTCAGGTGGCGCTCTTCCACAATTTATAAAACAAGTAGTTGACCGATTGCCGAGTGATACTAATCTCGCAAATCTCTATTTCCTGCCCACCTCCGGTGCCGCACTCTATGAATTCCACCCCTCGACTTCGCTCGGGGCAGGAAATAGCAATTGGAATAAGATTTATGAAGAACGCCTTTCAGAAAAAGAAGCTCACACTATTGAAACGGCAATGCGCGAAGCAGCCGCCGAGACCGGACTTATCGATTTTTCAGAACCTGCGTACGGAGAACGCATTGAATATCGCGGCGGCCAAGTAACTTTATCAGCACTCGGGCAAGAAGCACCTCTCGCAGAGAAAAAAATGTGGGATCCTGAACATATCAAACGACATCTGCTCCAAGCAAATATTTCAGCACGACTGCCGGAATTCTCGGTCGGTATTGGCGGCTCCACGAGTATTGATATTTCTAAACGCAATATCGATAAGGCCTACGGCATTCGACAGCTCTGTAATCGTCTAGACATCGATGAATCAGATGTACTCTATATCGGCGACGAACTTGAAGCGGGAGGTAATGATGAAGCCGTCTACAAAACTAATGCGGAAACGAAAAGTGTCACTGGTCCCACAGAGACCGCACAATTTATCGAAAATCTCCTAAGTAAAGATGTCTGACCTCTTTATTGGCGCATAAGACGCACGAGGCGGATGATTTCAAAAGAGTGGCGACCGCCAAGCGAATGAAAGACGGGAGAAAGTTTATCGCCGCTTGTCGCAGCGAGCGCTTCGTGAATCTCGCCGACACTATCAAATGGCACGAGATGCGCGAAGTCGGTGCGGGTTAACTTCCCTATTTCGGCGAGTTCTTCCAGATGCTTTACGATAGTTGACGCAGTGAGCCCGCGCGCTTTTGCGACCTCTTTTAATGTTTTTGAATCTCGTGCGGCCTGGAGTGTTTCTGCCAATCTTCCCGGCAATCCTGTTATGTGGGGACTTCGTAAGTCCCCATTTGATGTTGACTTACGAAGTCCTAACTTCGATTCGGATTTCGTGCTTGTATCAAACCACGCCCCGCCCATCGCTTTCACAAATTTTTTCTGCATACTCGTTACTTCTGTTTCTGACATCTCTGCGAATGCATCCCGCGCCGCGTCTGACGCGGCGCGAAAATCCCGATCCTTCTCGAGAATCTCCGGATGTACTTCGAGTGCGCGCTGATTCAATCCAGTAAGATACACTCCAGAAAGCCGCCGCACGCGCGAAAGCGCGACATATCCCTGCCCATATTCAAACGCTTTCGATAGATCCATAATCGCGGCATCCATACTCATTCCTTGGCTTTTATGCACCGTCATCGCATAGGCGAGCCGAAGCGGATACTGTGAGACACTTGCTTTTACCTTACCCTGTTCTTCAAGCTGCCACTCCATCGGCTCAGTCGTTATCCTCAAACCATCTTTTGTTTTAATAATCGGCGAGCCATCAGCATCCCATCCAATGACGACACCAAGCGTCCCGTTCACGAATCTCCCTTGCGGAGAATTTTTGGTAAACATCACTGTCGCGCCATCTTTTAATTCCAAAATTTCTGGTGAGAGGCATCCGCGTTTTAATCCTTCGACAAATGAGTCCTTCCCTTTCGAATTCATAGTAAATTTCTTTGACTTGCCGGAAAGCTTTTCGAGTTCACTCGCATTAATACGGTCGACATCGGCGTTATGCGAAAATAATTTTGGTACGGAGGTTTCCAAGGTCCGACCTTGGAAATCTATTCGACGCTTCATTAAAAGTTCGTAATGCATCTCTTCAACATTCCCTGAGCGAATCGCCGAGAGCACGCCGAGAAACTCATTGTCATCTTGCCGGTATTGCTCCGTGAGATAACAGGTCAACAAATTCAGCTCGCGCCACACTTTCGATTCATAGGCGAATTTCACTTCGCGATCTCTTGAAATAGGCGGCAGTTGGAAGAAGTCGCCGACGAGAATAACCGAGAGCCCGCCAAAGGGCGCATCCATACGCCGTACCTCGCGACATATCTTGTCAGCCATTTCGAAGGTTGCCGCTGAGAGCATCGAGATTTCCTCTATAATGAGCACTTTCGCTTTCATTATGCGTTTCGCGATATGCTCTTTACTCGCGATGCGATCCACATCAGCTGGCGAAAGCGAGTCGCTAATGCCAATACCGCTCCAAGAGTGGAGCGTCATACCAGCGACATGCGTCGCCGCGATGCCCGTCGCCGCGGTTACCGAGGGTTCAATACCCGAAGCGCGCAGCCACGCAACAAATTCATTTATCGTGTGCGTTTTCCCGCTCCCCGGCTCGCCGGTGAGGAATACATTCGCGCCTGTCTTCAGTATAGTGAGCGCCTCGCATTGTGTCATTCAGACACTTTATCAGAAAACTTGTAGGTGAGACACCCAAGTTGCTTGGGTGTCTCACCTACAAGTAAAATTATCCGATATAGAAGAGCGACAAACCGGCAACAATCGCGACAAGACCGTAGATGTTGAGCGCACCGAGAATCTTCTTGTTGACCATCTTATGAAGCGTTTCCGGAATGAAGATGTAGGCAATGCCTTTCAACAAAACCAGCCATGCGAAGATGGTGATAGCGGTGCGCCACGAGCCGTCCCAAACATTATTCTGGATAATCAAGAGCGACGACAAGAAGATTAGAATAACACCGGTGAGATACACGATTGCCGGATGGCCGAAGAAATCCTTGAGCAAATTCGGAATTGTCTTTCCGCGGAAGATAAGGAACAGACCGCTGATAACTAGATAGGTTCCTAATATCTTTGCCGCAACGAGTGAAATATCCATAACGAAAATATCAATAATGGTTAATGTTTATAGTATAGCATCTTAATTTAACTGAACAGCACCAGATACCACAGAGCTTATCAGAAGTGCTCCTATAATACACATGAGTAACAGAGCCCCGCCAATAATGACATTTCGATGTTGATTTCTACCTCGCACAAAGAAGACCGTTATAAATGAAATCGCGATAACAGCGAGAAGAATCGTGAGGATATTTGCGAGCGTTCGTTGCGGCGAAGCGAGCATTCTCGCGAACCAGTTTGGCGAAGCGGGAGTTTGTGTACTAATTTGGCTACCAAGCACTTGCGCGGGAATTGCGGAGGTCTGACCTCCGCTGACTTGTTCCTGTGGAGGTTTAACCTCCGCAGGAACAGCAGCGATTTCAGCAGGCGTCGCGAAGAATTCAACCACGAATGTTGTCTCTTTCCCTTCATAGATGCCATTCGCCGTACCGAAACCGACCTGCGTATAGTGTGGCTTCACGATATTCGCGCGATGCGTCGGCGAATTCATCCACGCGGTCTCGACATTCTCTGAATCGGTGAAGTTCACTGCGAGATTCTGCCCTGCATAGCTATATTTGTAGCCAGATTGGTCGAGCCAATACCAAGGGGTCTTCCCATCTGGAGAATTGTGAGCGAAGTACCCGTTCGCCGCCATATCTTCTGCGGCCGCCTGGGCCGCTTTATCGAGAAGCGGATTCTCAGTAACGCCAGACAGGCCTAGTGCCACACGATCCTGATTCGTGAGCGCGACGAGCGCACCTGGCAGGACCGACGCGAGGAAATCGGTCTTCAAGAAAACAACCTTCGTCTGCACCAAATACCCTGCTTCGAACACGATAATCGCGAGTGCGAGCGCTACGACTGAAGTAACACTGAAAAGATTTGGGCAATGATTATTGCGCGAATGCGGGAAGAAATAGTCGCAGAGATGATGCGTCAGCGGTTTCCTTTGAGCCATGTTCTAACGATAGCACTTATTTCGTGAGGATTGCGCGAACTTTATTGATAATCGCTTCATCAGCATTAAAGGCATGAAGCGCTGTGGCAACTGAATTTATTTCCGAGATGGTAAGGTCTGAACTGGAAGAACCTTTATTGAGTTCTGCGCGTGTGAGCTGGCCAACGAATCCTGTATTCGCTACACCTTTCGCCTTTTGAAATGCTCGTACGGCTTCTTTCGTCTGCATTCCAAAATATCCTGTCGCGCCAGCTGGAATAGCATATCCGCCGTCAATTAGGAACTGCTGGAGCGCCATCACATCAGCTCCGCGCGAGCCGACTGCGAGATTATTCACGAAATTATACACCGCAACACCGAGCACTTGACCTTGTGCATGAGTCGGTGTCACGGCAGTTGCAACGGCTTGAGAGCAAGACATCTTGTCAGGATTCCAGACGAAACCATAACCGCAGGCATTTCCTCCGCTGCTTCCGGCAAGAATATTTGTCGTTTGTGTGTAAGAAGCAAACTTCGTGAAGTGTTTCGTCCAGATCACAAGATCTGATCCGACATCGATTTTACATTCGCTGTCTGCAGCGAGAGTGTTACCAGTCGCCTGATTATCAGCGGTACAGGTGTTCGTAATTTCAGTGAAGTCAGTTCCCGGTCTCGAATACCCTGCTCTCTTACCTGCCTGATTCGGAAGAAGAATTCGTACTGCTTCGTCGAACGACAATTTAGCACTGGCAAATCCAACTTCAATAGCTGCGCCCAAGGTCTTCGTCTCTCCTGAAGTTACCGGCAAATCTACCGTCGTTACTGTCGGAGCGGAGATAACACCGTTCCAAGTAGCGTCCGCGCTCGTGACCTTCGTCGCCGGGATCTCTATCGTTGCGGCTGCAGCATTCCCCGAACCGGCAGTAGAAGTAATCGTTATCTTCGGAATATCGCCCATTCCGCTACTAATGAACGAACTTACATCGATTTTTGCATCGGTCGTTCCGCTGCTGATCGTAACCGCTACATCCTGAGTCGGGTTGGTGATAACTACCTGTGGCTTTGTGGAATCAACATTCGCAGAACCGGTATTATCCGGAGCAACTTGCGTCGCCGCCAAAACAGTAACGGTTACTATGTAGCCCTGTGTCGTTCCGTTCGCCGCTGTAACTCGATATGTTTTTGTTGTGGCGAAATTATTTGCCGTCGTTGCGCTTATCTGTGTCGTCTCGCCAATTGATACTCCAGCTCCCGTAGTGACGAATGTCGCAATAAGTACTGTAACATCTGTACCGTTCGGCACATTTACCGAGATTGTGTGGTTGATCTCATTGATAACTCCTGTGGCTGCCGGAGTTGCGAAGTTGAAAGCTGTAATTGCTTTGGCTGGATTAAGAGCTACTGTTACAGTAACATCATATGTTTGAGTTGTTCCGTCAACAGCAGTGACCGTGTAAGTTACTAGGTTAGTGAAATCTTGCGCGACTCCAAAAGATGGACTCACCGATACTCCAGTCATTGTGATTGTTGGAATAAGGGCAGTAACATTTGTTCCAAACGGAACAGTTATTGCGACTGTTTTTGCGGTTTCATTAACGATGCCTGTAGCGGCCGGAGTAGCGAAATTGAAAACAGTAATCGCTTTAATGTCGCTCAGCGTTGTCTTTGTGTCATCAATGTAATACGGCTTATAGGTCACATTACCGTTCGCAGAAATCTTTGCTATAACATCTGCTACTACCGCAGTGCCCCACCAGTTATTCGTCGCATCGATCAAAACTCCGTTTCTGTTATCTAACGCTTGTCCAGAATCTAAAAACTTGTTTTCGCGTATACCCGATACGGTAACGCCGGCTTTGTGAATAAGTAACGCTCTGCTGTCCCAGTTGTTGAAAGTGTTACCGCTAATAGTAACGGCTCCCATAGTTGCTGTCCCTGAGGTTTTTAAGTTGGTTGTGAACACGACCATAGAACCGCCGCCAGCACCATTACCTTGCACATCGTTATTATTGAAGGTGACTGCGCCAGTTAACGCGTTGTCGAGTTCAGCTCCGATAAATACACTGCCACTGCCGCCAGAACCGGATGGTTCAAAGATGTTATTGCTTATATCAACACCATCAACATTGTAGAGTTCAAGATTCGTTCCGACAGGTGAGTTGAATGTGTTGTGGGTAATGCTCCAGTTTGAATGAACAGTGGCAACCCAAGATGCATACATCGCCGTGGAGTCACCACTCAATGTAATAGTATTGTGGGTTACGGTCAGACCTGTGGAATTTGGGTATCCGGGTCCATTAGTGCTCACGCCCCGTACTAAGATACCCATATTTTGACCTGCGGTAGTGATAGTGTTGTTGCTAATCGTTATATTGTGAGTCGCAACGGGGCTACCAACACTGCCGATAACTATGCCTTGAGCAGAATCCAAAGCACTGCCTTGGGGAGTAATGGTAAAACTGTCAACAGTAACCGGATGATCTGCTGGCGACGCATCTATTTCTACACCAGGGCCTGTTGTTGGAGCGATGGTGGCTCCGGCAGTGCCCTGCAAGGTTAGACCTTTATCAATAACTACATTTTCAGCATAAGTACCCGCAGCAACATTAATTGTGTCCCCAGCAGACGCGGCAGTAACAGCCGCCTGAATAGTGTCATAGCCCACACCGGTCGTTACATTGAGGACCTTCTTGGTCTCAAAAGTAGTGAAGTGGCTCGCATCGAAAGTAAGAGTACCGTCATGAGTCGCCGCGTCGTAAGTAATACCTGAAAGTGTTGGATAATTTGTGCCGTCTGTCGAGGGAATTACTGTGCCAGCATCATTTTTAACAACAATGTTCGGCACATCAGTAAAGCCGAGTGCGTTAAGACCGTATATCTTGATTTGTGCTCCGGCGTTCTTCAAGAGATAAGCCGTCTGAGCATCGAACTTCATACTGCCTGCCGATGCTTCCATTTTGCTACCAAGTCCCTGCAGAAAAGTATTTGTTGACGAAGCAGTAAGGTCCATAGATGCACTGAATGTTACGCGTCCCTTGTCTGTCTTCTCAAAATAGAGTCCCGAACAGCCAGTCGGGACAGAAGCACAGGTGTCGATATTAGTATCAATCTCCTGTCCTGCGAGAGTCGTCTTAATATCACCAAATATCGCCGTATAATCAGGACCATTTCCTCCTCCGCCTCCTTCGCCATTAGACGCATTTTTGGTAGGGCTACTAGAAATTGACCAATTTGTCCCATCAAACGAGCCCGATTGTACGGCCGTAGGTACCGTTCCGAGTCCTGTTGTGGTTGGATAGTTATCACCAGCTACAGTACCGTAGATTATCCTATGTATAAGAACTGGTGTACCACTATTATCGTAAAGCCCGATGGAATCGCCTGAGTTATTTAATTTGTCAGTTCCAACATCAAAAGCTAAGACACCGCCAGCTGAAATTGTACCCGATAGCAAAAGTAGATCCGCTTGAACTGGCGTTCCTGATGGGTTAGTAAGTTCAGTTAATTTCCACCCAGCAAGATCTATTGAACTTCCTGTTGTATTTAAGAGCTCAACCCACTCTGTGGCCGATGCCGAAGAAAATTCATTAATGATAATCGACGGAGCGTCAGCAAATACGCTCGGAGCAGCGATACCAAAAACAAGAATAGAGAAAAGAAGAGGTACAGAAAAACGCAAGACCTTATTCATAAGTATGAGTTACATATCACAATTAATAACCTCGCTGACGCCCGTCAACGGATATTAGAATAATCTTCTTGCCCAGACACCTTGTCAACATATAGACACAGATTATCTTTGTGCCGTAACTCTTTAAAAATATAAAATGCCAAAAGTATACCACTTTTAATTTGCAATGATATGCCTAAAGCGCGGCGCCAATTATTCGCTTATTCGCGCGAATTAGAGAACATCAAACACATCACTTGCGGATAGAGCGAAAACGCGGCAGTTCTTCTTCAGACATATGAATTTCATTGTCTGTACTCCAATAACTTTTCTTCAGGCGAAAAGCCGTCTAAGATTTTATGGGGAAAATAATTCCATGCATCATTAACGGTTTCTAGAATATTTTCTAATTCACCTGCGCCTTTCCCCGTATCAAATAGCATAACAATATCGGTTAAATCATCTGTTCCATCTTCGTTATAAATAATCTGTTTTATATCTTCCACATCAAAATTACTTTTAACCTCTTTCAGTTTATTTTCCAGTTCGTTTTCAATTTCTTTTCTTCTCATGAAAATTTCGATCGGAATCGGACGCGATTGTTCGACAATTCTGCGATACACCGGTGAATCCGTAAACCGACACCAGAATAATTGGAGTGTTTTGTTCACCGACGGTTTTAATTCATCGACATATTCCGAAGAATCGTCAAAATCATCATAGTAATCAATCAGCGCTTCAATTTCTGCGACAAAATCAGCATATTGTTTACGCGCAAGCGTCTGTTCACTTTTTTGTTTCTCAGTAAGAGGAGTATCTTTTGGGTGCACAAACGGTTCAGCCCGGCTTGTGAGCGACATATAGAGCCATTCGCCCGTCTTCCGTGCCGCCTCGCGCACGCGCCCATCGGAATCCTGGAGATTTTTAACGATAAATTTTTTAAACTCATCAAAATGCTCATCTGCCAATACGATGAGGAAAATGCCCATTCCTGAAATGACAGCGGCTTTATGTTCGGCATCTGGAATACCGTCAAAATCGCCGATAACTTTCAGAACAATATCGCTGGTTCGTTTAAATATCTTGTCATCCTCCCGCCACATCTTTTCAATCAGCTTTTTGGCATTCTTTATCTCATCTTTCGTGCCTGTCGCCAATACAGCAAAAAGCTCTTTGAATTCTCTCATTCTTTCTTTAGACATTGCTATAGAATACCAGAAAATACTTCTCGGCGAATTGCTTGAAGGATGTCTGACTTCCCTCACCTGCTATCCAAGAGTTGTCGCTATAGCGACAAGTTGTGGATAGCTAAATTAGTTCTTCTTTTTTCGCATGATGCGCGCAAAAAAGCTCGCCTATTATATCTGTTTCCATTACCTGAAAATCACTTGCATCGGCGGCATACGCTCCGTCTTTGCCTAATTTCCATACCATAAATCCCGGCTGTATGCCGTACCGAGCTGGTTTGCCACAAATGTTGCATACCGCC
>MFMU01000006.1:35604-36895 GCA_001781915.1 Candidatus Kaiserbacteria bacterium RIFOXYD1_FULL_47_14
TGCATCGCCGGAATGGCAAAAATGTTGGGCCTGTAGACTACCCTTAAACTACTGCGAGGCATCATTTTATCCTTGCTTAAAATTAGACAAAATCGCTTTTGCTAATGCGTTTGATAAAAATGTCGGTACGGCATTACCTATTTGTAAATTCCTATCGCTTCTTGATCCATAAAATTGATAGGAATCGGGGAAACACTGAATCCTCATGATTAACAAACGAGCATCATTATTTTATCACTTTTACTCAAATTACATTTTGCACACAAAATTCTAATATTTTTTTCGGTCAAACTTGTTCCACCTTTTGCATATGGTAATTCGTGGTCGTAATGTAAATTTTCAATTGCACCACACAAGACGCATTTCCCTCTGTCTCTCTCCCAGACCTTCACTTTCACAGATGTCGGTATTAACCTATTGAAAGGCAAATCTTCGGTGCGATTAAAAATTTTAGTTATAACTGGTTTAAGATAAAATTTAAACACATTCCTTTTCCCATCCGATATCTGCTTGACATCTATAAGTTTGAAAAAACCTTTTGTTGACCATACTCCAGAATCTATTTTCTCATAAACCTTTACTAATTCTGGAATCATTCTGATATCACTTTTGAAATCCATGGCGGCCTTATAAAATTTTCCATTCTCGGTCCATTTTCCGCTTGATGTTTCAAGTGGTTGATCTATTTTCTTTTGGTCAATACCATTTTCAGCTTTCGCGTTGTGTCCTTCATAAATCAAATTCCCGTTTTCATCAAAATCATCATTGTACATAGCGTCTTTTCTTTGTGACATCAATAAAATCGAATACTTTCTTTTACCATCGGAGAAAACCATACCTCTTTGCAATGCCATTTTTTCTATTGCTACCATTTCGTGATATGAAATTATTTTATCGTTGTCTTGCATACGAAATTAAAATACAATTGATTTCAACTGTTTGAATTTAAGAGACGACTGAGTTAAATTCCAAAAGAAAAAATTCTGGTCTATATTCCAAACCAACCCGTCATCAAGATTTGTCCGTGTTATCCAATTCATATCATCGTCTTCAATTTCATTTAGTTTAATAAAAGCAACTTGCCAGTTACAGAGATCGAAATAAATTGCCAGTGTGCGAGTCCCATTATCGCGGAAAACTCGTTTTGCTTCCAAAACTTTGTGCTGTTTAATGTCGTTTATTCCGGTAAAACCTGCTTGTATTTCAATACGGATACTTCGTAGCATATACCCACATTGTACTAGATTTTTTGCTTTCTTGTTTGGACAAGTCAGACCCGCCCAGATTTTCG
>MFMU01000007.1:0-5701 GCA_001781915.1 Candidatus Kaiserbacteria bacterium RIFOXYD1_FULL_47_14
GTCGCGATAGAAAACGCGGCACAGTCGAGCGCCGATATAAAGCTCTTCTTGGAACTCGTGCTCGAGGCGCTCCGCGCCACTCTTCTCATCCGTTATGCACCCGAGCTCCGCGCCTCGCTCCAGAGCGAGCTCGGCGCGGACGAATTCTCTGCACTCGAAAAGTTCGCTCAGCCACATGTGGGACTTCCGAAATCCCACATAACGCATCAGACAATGCTCTCATTTCTTAATGCGGCCGACCGCATTCGTTATGCACCCATTCCAGCGCTCCCATTAGAGCTTGCAGTCCTCGAGCTCTTTCCTGAATAAACAATTGTGGTATCGTTGTCTCATTGGGGAGTGGTGTAATTGGCAACACGCCTGCCTTTGAAGCAGGAGACTCTAGGATCGTCCCCTAGCTCCCCAGCAAAATGCAATACTATATTAATTTTCTTTCAGAAGTACTGAAATATCTAGGACTGCTAGCCATTCCAATCCTTGTTTGGAATATCTACTTATATGTACATCAAACTAGAGAAAATCGTTTGCTTGCCAAAAGAGATCTAACATTGAAAAAAATTGAGCTTAGTGAAATTATGAGTAAGCATAATGTTGAGTATGGAGATGTTCTAGAAAATTGTGAGGGGGAAATTAGAGATAAAATGAATGTAAGAGTTGATACCCTAACGCGAAAAGATAAAGAGGCACTGACTCGTATTGATGAATCCCAACGGTATGAAATAGAAAGAATTTCAGTCGAAATTAATCATCTTGCAGAATTGGCTGGAGAGAAAGGGGGATATTTTGTTAGAGTTTCTTGGTTGGATAAAATAAAAAGTATGAAAAAATTCTTAGGTACACTATGGGCTTGGTTCGTCGTCGTTGGTTTTGTTGGATTAATGCTGTATTCCTTTGCTTTTTCTTTTACTGAACTGATAAAATCGGAAAATGTTGTTGGACTTGGGATTATTGTTTTTATTATTGTTGTTATACTCGCTGTTGGATTAAATCGTGCCTTTAAAAAATAACACTGGCTTTCAGCATCCTCGCCTTAACATTAATGGGAGCAACCGCGTGGGGCGCGTGGGATATGGAGAAGGGCGGCTGGGTAAATCGCCTGTGGCTGCAGGTCGGGAAGAGAAAAGAAGCGTATGTAGAAATATATAATCTGAGTGTTTCTGGCGGGACGACAGAGACGATTCTAGAGCGTTTTGAAAATGAGGCGAACATACGGCAAAGTTAGCAAGGGGTAAGTGAGCAAGAAGTGAGCAAGGGTAGCCCTTGCTCAAAAGCCCTTTACTTGTGCCTTCCAGAACGGCTCAGACCGTCTGAGCCGTTCGGAGAGTTTGATATACTAAGATGGCTACAAAAACTAATAACAATATATGGAAGAACATAAAACAAATATATGGTTAAGATTGATGTCGGGAGGAGCGCGCTATGTTCTAGGGATAATCTTGCTTGCTTCCAGTCCTCTTATTTTATTGTTTTTCGGCAAAGACCCAGCAATAATTGCTCATGCCATAGTACATCCGCTACTTACATTCGTTGTGACTCCGCAGCTGATTATCGGCTTCTATTTTATGTTTACTGGGAAGTGGAGACCGCGAATTGATTTCACTCTTTGTTTGGTTGCAGTCGCACTTATGTACGCTTTCTCCACTTTTGCCCGCGGTTTCAGCTCTTAGTATAGAAAACACTGATAGTATAATGGTATGAATACGAACAAAAGCAAAATACTGCTAATTTCGATTATTGTTTTAATAATCGTCATTCTTGGTGCTATAGGAGGTTATTACTACCTGAAAAATAAAACGCCAGCAAATTCCACTGCGACCGATATACAGTCGGCTATTGATGCCGCAAACAGTGTGACGGATAGTGCCACGCAAGGCGTGTTGCCGTCAATCGGCGATGCGATCAACCCTTTAACAAACAAACCGGATATTAATCCGACGAGTAAGACCAACCCATTCCAATAACATTATGAAAAATAATCTTTTATTTGCAAGTATTTTAGGAGTTGGGCTAATAGTTTCGTCTCTAATAGTTGTGAATGGAGCATTCGCTCAAACAACGCCTTACACGATTAAATATCCAATAACCGAACTGGGCAATTGTAAGAGCAAAGACGCATGCAAGAATTATTGCGATGACCCGAACCACATAGACGCGTGTGTCACATTCGCAGAAAAGAACGGCATGTTGTCGTCTGAGCAACTGGCGGAAGCGAAGCAGGTGCAGGCGGCGATAGCAAAGGGTATCAAGCCGCCGGCGTGTAACGGCAAGAAAGAATGCGATGCGTACTGCGAAGAACCGATCCATATGAAGGAATGCATTTCCTTCGGCGAGGCGTCAGGGTTCTTGAAAGGAAAGGAGCTGCAAGACGCCAAAAAAATGATTGTCGCGATAGACAATGGAGCGACGCCGCCTGCGTGTAAGGGTAAAGAAGCGTGCGACGCCTATTGTTCGGACCGAAGTCATATAGAAGCATGCATGACATTCGCGCAGGCGGCAGGTCTGATGACTCCGGAAGAAGCGCAAAATTCAGAGAAAATGATGGCCGCCATTAAAAAGGGCTTTATGCCGCCGGACTGCAGAGGAAAAGAAGCATGCGATGCGTATTGTGCCGAGTCCGCGCATACTGATGAGTGCATTAATTTCTCCATTGCAGCCGGTTTTATGACCGAGAAAGAGGCCGAAATGGCGAAAAAGACCGGTGGCAAAGGTCCGGGAGGATGCATTGGGAAAGATGCGTGTGACGCTTTCTGCAACACTCCGGACAATCAGCAGACCTGTATGAACTTCGCGAGAGATAATGGGATAATTTCAGAAGAAGAGACCCAACGCATGCAAGAGGGCCAGCAAAAATTCAAGGACTCAATGCAAAACATTCCGGCTGAAGTAGAGGATTGCATGAAAACGATTCTCGGTGATAGTTCTTTTGAGAAGATAAAGAGCGGACAGACAATACCACCCCGAGATATGTCAGAAAAAGTTGATTCATGTTTTTCTAAAATGGGGTCGCCACGAGAAAAGCAACCGGGAAAAGGCGGGGACATACCACCAGCCGGGCAAGGGCAAATGATGGCCCCAGGAGATCAACAAACACCCGGCACACAATTCGTACCAAGAATGGAACCGGGCGATGGTCCAACACAAGGGCAAGATGGAGAGGACATACAATTCGCTCCGGGAACATCCGCGAACCAACCGCCTTCGCCAGAAGGACAACAAGCCCCTGGTACTCTGTTTGTGCCCCGAGTTGAAATTGAAGTGAATAATCAACTACCGCCGGAAGGTACATCAGGTGCATACCCGAACCAGCAGGTGCAATTTGCTCCGGGAACGCAACCAATGATGCCGACATCGGGAGGGACGGAACCCACGCCACTGCCAACGGGGTCAACGGCCCCACAGTCCTTTAACTTTGATTTGAACAGTTCATTTGCTGCGGTCATAACTGCTTTTCAAGAAAGTAGATTCTAAACTACAATAGCCAATAGTCATGTCAAAGAAAATATCTAGTAAGATGCCCAACAAAATACATTGGGCGGGAATTAGTGTTGTTGCTGTTGTGGCGATTATTTATGCGCTCGGTTTTTCTAGTATCTTCGCGACCGAGTATCGCTCGGAGGCCGCTGATAAGCCCGAGCGATTTATTCCACTACCAGTATTCGACCGAGCTGACTACGATGCACGGCTTCTCGCGCTCGCGCATATAAGTAGTGGAAGTCAGACTTCAAATGCAACTTCTTCAGGAAGTCGGACTTCCACTTCCACACAACTCTGGCCGGTGAAGACCGTGTATCCAAATGCAGGCGCGATTCTGCCGTTTAAACGCATCGTTGCCTATTATGGAAATTTTTATTCCACCAAGATGGGTGTGCTGGGAGAATATCCAGCTGATCAGATGCTTCGTATGCTCGCGAGTACAACCGCGATGTGGGTGGCAGCAGATCCGACAACTCCAGTGGTTCCCGCTATTCACTATATTGCGACCGTGGCGCAAGGGAGCGCTGGTAAAGAAGGAAAATATATTCTCCGAATGCCGGATGACCAGATTGACCATGCACTTGAGCTGGCGAATCAGATAAACGGAATTGTATTTCTGGATATACAAGTGGCATTAAGTACGCTGCAGTATGAGCTCCCACAACTTGAGAAATATCTGAAGATGCCCACCGTGCATCTCGCTGTCGACCCAGAATTCTCTATGAAATTCGGCGACCCTCCCGGCTCGGTCATCGGCACCTTCGACGCTGTCGACATCAATTATGCCGCACAGTATCTCGCAGACATCGTGCGCGATAATCATCTCCCGCCGAAGATTCTCGTCGTGCATCGCTTCACACAGAAGATGGTGACGAATTATGCTGATATTCAGCCGTTACCAGAAGTACAGATCGTGATGGATATGGATGGCTGGGGTTCACAAGCAAAGAAGAAGGGAACTTATAACGCGGTTATTTATCCAGAGCCGGTGCAGTTCACTGGTATCAAACTCTTTTATAAAAACGACTTGAAGCCGCCTTCGACCGGTATGCTCACGATGGATGAAATTCTTAATCTCACTCCGGCACCGATTTATATTCAGTATCAATAAGCCCGCAGAGCTGGGCTTGCTCCCTGTGCTCGTTCAGAAGAGTGAAATCAGAATCTCACTCTTCGTTCTCTCGCTTGGTAGTAGTCACTTGTATCAATTTTTGTCCTATAGGATGAAAATTGAAACATAGAAAAAGCCCCACATTGCTGTGGGGCTTCACATCATAGCGCTCGTTTACTACTACTACTTCCATCTCCACTTGGCCCTTGTCCCGATCGGGACCTGAAGGATCCCCATTCCCTGGAAAAACAGCTCTTCGAAGGAATGGGAATGTCCCCCATAGCTTGTTTCCCATCTCGGCGGACGCGAGTCCGCAAAGAATCGGAGCTCAATCTCCCGATGAATCCGCTTCCGGATGAGCCACCGGATGGCGAGCGCGCGGATGTCCATCCGCGAGCGCTCTAGCCATACTCCGCGGAGAGAGGAGCAGATAGGCTCCTCTTCCGAAATCGCTTCGAAAAAAATCTGCTCTCTTTGGCGGAGCATTTCCTCCGCCATTTCGATAGGCGGGATGCCGTTACGGCTGTCCCGCATATCCTCCCCGGTCGCCTCCATCTCGGCGACAAGCCACTCGGGGGTTGGGTTATAAACGACCTCAACCTCCGCCCTCGCTTCATCGCCGCGAACATAGTAAGCGGACTTGCAAGTCCGCCAGAGAAAAGCTGGAAGCGAGTCGGACAATCTTGCCGGCCCGATTTCCCCTCTCCTGTCGAGCCATGAGCTGTTTGAATCCCAGCCCCGACGAGAGAAGAAAGAAAAATCCCGAATTTCATACTTGCCGTCATCCCGCAGAATGACGAGAAGCCCTTCAATACTCGGGGCGATACATCCGCCCTCGTCACGCCTGGAATCGTCCGCAGTGACGATTCGGGCGATCTCTCCCGGAATGGAGAGAGGGTAGAAAGCATTATTCCCCGGAGCGGACTCCTCCGGCCAGGAAAATTTCAATTCGGATGACATAACTGCCTCCTTGTCCTTTTTGGACAAATGTAGGGTCGTCTAGACCCTTGAGGTTTGATTTTACTGCCGCTCTATGCGGCACGCGCTATGAAGTCAAAGAACAGCACTTCAATAAACAGTGTATCACCTATGCAGTTATTTGTCAAGTCCTGCGAA
>MFMU01000007.1:5716-7876 GCA_001781915.1 Candidatus Kaiserbacteria bacterium RIFOXYD1_FULL_47_14
TGCGAAACAGTACAAAAATCGACCGCGAGGATACGCGGCCGATTAGTTGTGGTCAACGAACGGAAGGAACTCAATCCTGATAAATCCTTTTGCCTTTTCTCGGTAATACACATTTGCATTAAATGTTTCGCCTCGGACGAGTTTTGGGAACCAGTGCGAGTCGGATTCGAGCATGCGCTCATATGGAATCTTATCGAGATCATGCCATTCGGGGACCATACTTTCGGTCTCGCTTGGTTCTCCGCTGAAGTTACTGGTGCGATAGGTATGCACTTCAAAACTCGGTTCGCCGGCGGCATAGAAAGTGATAATCGCAACTTTCTCTACTTTTGACGGATCAAGTTCGATAGCGAGTTCTTCCTCGGTCTCGCGCACCAGACAGTTCAAAATAGAAAGATCTTTTTCTGACTCGAACTTTCCGCCCGGCCCATTTAAGGTCCCTTCGCCGATTTCAGGGCTGCCTTGCTTCCTCCCAAGCAGAATTTGATTTCCGCGTGTAATGATGGCTAATGTCGCGATTTTCATAGAATGCCTCCTTGTTGTGTGTTCCGACCGTATGGTATCATCGTTTGCATATGGAAACCAATGAAACAAACAAGTACTTTTTACCAGTTGCCGTCATAGTCGCCGGGCTTTTTATCGGTGGGGCAGTTATCTGGAATGGATCACATCCTTCTGTACCAAGTGATGTGGCAGTGGCTGGCGTCGCTGGAGCTATGGCAGTAGATGTTAAGAATGTGAAGATTGACGGAAGTCCTTTTATTGGTCAGGCGAACGCGCCTGTTACTATCGCCTTCTGGAGTGATTTCCAGTGTCCTTATTGCAGAGCAGTTGAAACCGGAGGCATCCCACAAATACCGACACCACCGGTTCTCCCTGATCTCATCAAGAATTATGTAGATACCGGGAAGGTGAAAGTTGTCTTTATGGATTTCGTATTCCTCGGCAATGATTCAGTTACGGCTTCTGCGTACAGCCAATCGGTCTGGAAGCTCTATCCGGATCAGTATTTCGAATGGCGCACGACAGTGTTTAATGCACAAGATGAAGAAGGGGATCAGGGATTCGGAGATGCTGAATCTATCGATAAATTGAATGCCACAATTTCCGGCATTGACGCCGCGAAAGTTGCGGAGGATGTGAAAGCGAATATAAGCGCCTATCAAGCGAAGATGGATGCTGATAAAGCTGAGGCAGGCAAAGTTGGTATTAAAGCAACACCGTCATTCATTATTGGTACACAAGTTATTGAAGGTGCGTATCCCTACGCGACATTCCAGACGGCGATTGACGCGTTGTTGAAGTAGTTCAACAAGGAAGTCAGACATCCTCATCCTGAGGATGTCTGACTTCCTCAAAAGTAAGCGACATGACTATTATCCTTATCGCGAGTGCCACATTTATTGCAACGCTCATCGGCGGACTATTCGCACTTCGATTTCGCGACAAGCTGCATCTTATTCTCGGCTTCTCGGCGGGAGCGGTCGCAGGCGTCGCACTCTTCGACCTCTTACCTGAAGCGATAGAACTCGGCGCGAGCTATCACACCGCTGCAACGACAGCGCTCTTTATCGCGTTAGGGTTCTTCGGTTACCTCGTTCTCGACCGGCTTATTTTTCTGCATTCACATACTGAAGATGAAGCGAATGTTCATCGCGGATCCTTTGGGGCACTCACACTCGCGGCGCATAGCTTCTTAGACGGCATCGCGATCGGCATTGGTTTTCAGGTTTCTCCCGCGATTGGTATCGTTGTTACGGCGGCAGTGCTCACGCACGACTTCTCGGATGGCATCAACACCGTGAATTTCGTATTGAAAAACGGCGGAAGCTGGAAGAATGCTTTCCGCTGGCTGTTGATAGATGCAATCGCACCAGTTCTCGGAGTTTTTTCAACGCTTTTCTTCCGTATTCCTGCCTCCGCACTCGGTCTTGTTCTCGCCGTCTTTGTTGGCACCTTCCTCTATCTCTCGGCGAGCGACCTTATCCCAGAAAGTCATCACCGGCATCCGCGCGCCTTGACGACGATTATGACGCTCCTCGGTGCACTCGTGCTCTACATTATTGTGCGTTTGGTGTGAATATGATTAATAAGAATAGGAAGGAATGAAAGCACTATGATGGCGAGTGAGAGCGGGAGCACATATTTTTCGCTATCGGG
>MFMU01000007.1:7886-10910 GCA_001781915.1 Candidatus Kaiserbacteria bacterium RIFOXYD1_FULL_47_14
CCGAGGAAATATCCGAGCGAGACCATACCGGCTCCCCAGAGGAATCCGCCGAGAATGTTGTAATGCAGGAATTTTTTATAGGACATCGTCCCAACGCCGGCAAGAACGGGTGCGATAGTACGCACAATTGGTACGAAGCGCGCGAGAACAATCGCCCGCCCGCCGTAGGCCTCAAAAAATTTCTGCGTGCGCGTCACATATTCTTGTTTGAAAAAACGCGAGTCCTTTTTCTGAAAGAGAGTGCTGCCCATCTTTATACCGAACCAATAACCGACTGAATCACCGAGTATCGCTGCACTGACGACAATCAGAATCAATGGACCGAACGAAAGAAATCCACCAGAAGCGAGCAATCCGGCAATAAAGAGAAGCGAATCGCCAGGAAGAAAAAGGCCGAGCAATATGCCGCTCTCTGCGAAGACGATACTAGCGACACCAAGATACCCGCCTGCCTTTACGATTGCCATCGGGTCAAGTTGTATCCACGCGAGAATAGAGTGAAGCATTTACATGCAGTATACTAGAAGGAATGGAATCTACACCATCATTGCATACGCCCGAAGAAGAGCTTGTGTATTTGCGCGAGCAGGTCTCAAGCAAAGAAAAAGAAATCGCCATTCGGTCTGGCTCGGAGCGAGCAGGCGGAGACGATGAGCGCGTAAAAATTATTTCAGAAACCATTCACGAACATCAAGCGGCGCCCGCGGAGGTGCTCGCGCCTGCCTATCGTATCAACGAAACAGCGGCGGGCGAGACCGCAGAAAAGATTCTCGCCGACCTTAATCTCGGCGGGAGCGAGCAGGCGATTAAAGGCCTCCAACAGGCGATGGAAGAGAAGGGCATTAAGAACGCGCTTGCAGTGGTGGAAAAAATGCGCAATCCGCATATCGCCGATGACTTCCATCGCTACCTCGTGCGCTACATTGCGGCAGGACTGCCGGCGCTCGGATTCGATGAGAAAGCACTACGCTTCCAAGCGCTTCGGATGTCGTTATATGAAATATCGCTGCCAGGACCGAAAACGAGCGAGCCGAATGCGCGCGCCAAGACGCTGAAGGAACTTATCTCGGGAATGGAACAATTTTATTCAGGACTTCTTTCGGTTGCTGACGCGGCGAATGGCGAACCGCGCTGCTACGCGCTCGAGCTCGCGGTGCCTGCCAATAGTCCAGAACTTCAATTTTATGCAGCAATACCAAACAGCAAGTGTTCTTTATTCGAAAAACAACTTCTCGCTCTTTTCCCGAACGCACATCTGGCACTACAGCCCGCGGACTACAACATTTTTTCTTCAGGTGGCGTATCGATTGCTTCGACCGCCACGCTCGTTGAGCATCCGGTTTTGCCACTCAAGGACTACGCCGATTTCGACTATGATCCGATTAATACCATTATTAATGCCTTTGCTAAAATAGAAAAAACGGGTGAGGGCGCGGTACTCCAGATTATTATCGAACCGCGCGGAGAACGGCATATAAAGCATTATCAAAAGATTCTTCAAGCATTACGCAAAGGCGAGAAGCGCTCTTCGGCGTTCAGCACTCCTGAAACGGCGCTCGGTGATTTTGCACTAGGCATAAGTCGAACACTTTTTTCAAGCAAACCGAAGGATGAAGTAAAAGCAAAGGAAGCAGAAACCCGTCAGATAGAAGCGAACAAAACATACCTAGAACAAGTGGAGAAAAAAATCTCGTCGCCTATTGTCGGAACGACCATACGGCTCATCGCTTCTTCTCCTGATGCACAGAAAGCGAATCAGGTGTTGGGCGAACTCGAAGCCGCATTTAATCAGTTCGCGAACACCCAAGGAAACAAACTGAAATTCATTCGCGAATCATCCGAAAAAGATGTTGCGAGTGTCTGCGAGGACTTCTCATTTCGTCTCCCTGATGTTCATTCTCTTCCGCTCTCGCTTCGTGAACTCACTACCCTCTATCACTTCCCGCCATCAGGCATAGAGAGTTCGCCGCATCTGAAGCAAATGCGCTTCACCCACGCACCAGCGCCGCTCTCGCTTCCGCAATCAGGCGCACTGCTCGGCATCAACACTTATCGCAATGAAGAAACGCGCATTTATCTCGACCCCGAAGACCGCCTGCGCCATCTCTATATCATCGGACAGACCGGCACAGGTAAGACCGGCCTGATGAAGTCGATGATTATGCAAGACATCAAGAATGGCGAGGGGTGCTGTTTTATTGATCCGCACGGCTCCGATATTTTGGATATTCTCGCGGCGGTGCCGCCCGAGCGCTATAACGATGTTATTTATTTCGATCCTGCCGATCTCTCACGCCCCTTCGCGCTCAACTTCTTAGAATATGATTTCTCGCGTCCGGAGCAGAAAACATTTATCGTGAACGAGCTTCTCGCCATATTCCATCGCTTATATGGCGATGTGCCCGAGAGTATGGGGCCGGCATTCGAACAATATTTCCGTAATGCGACGCTCCTCGTAATGGAAGACCCGTCGAGCGGTTCGACGATGATGGACATTGCGTGCGTGCTCTCGAATAAAGAGTTCCGAGAGCAGAAGCTCGCGAAGAGTATGAATCCGGTCGTGAACCAATTCTGGCAGGAGATAGCGACGAAAGCCGAAGGCGACACAGCGCTCGCAAATATCGTGCCCTACATCACCAACAAGTTTGACGATTTTACCGCCAACGATTTCATTCGTCCGATTGTCGGACAGCAAGAGTCGTCATTTAATTTCCGCGAAGTAATGGACACGAAGAAAATTCTTCTCATCAATCTCTCGAAAGGCCGTCTCGGCGAGCGCAACGCAAACCTTCTCGGTCTTATCGTCGTGGGGAAGCTCTTTATGGCAGCGCTCTCGCGCGCGGATAATCCGCGCGCGCCATATCCGCCGTTCTATCTCTATATTGATGAATTTCAGAATGTGACGACCGATTCTATTCCCGGTATTCTCTCGGAAGCGCGGAAGTATAAACTCGCACTTACTGTCGCACACCAATTCCTTAATCAGATAGCCGATAAGACGCGTGATGCGGTCTTCGGCAATGT
>MFMU01000007.1:10988-13728 GCA_001781915.1 Candidatus Kaiserbacteria bacterium RIFOXYD1_FULL_47_14
ACTCGATTTTGTCAATATAGAAAACAGAAATGCGTATGTGAAGATTCTCGCGGGTGGCGTACCACAGAAAGCGTTTGATATGCGGACTGCCGATTTCCCGATAGGGAATCCAGCACAAATTGATGACCTTATCCACCTTTCTTCTCTCACATACGGTCGCGATCGTGCTACCGTTGAAAATATGATTAGAGAGCGATATCTCTCGCGCGGTGCTTGATAAAAAGGCGGGAATATACCCCTCTACCCGGGGTAGTACAGTATCTTGAACCACAAATCCCCCAATTCGGAAGCGAATCGGGGGATTTTCATAGTGTGAAATGAAGAAGGGGCGAAGCTGTTGCTTCGCCCCCCTAGTAAAATAGCGTTATGCAAACCGTAATTTTGCGACGCTGAGGTGAGTTTTTCAATTTTCAGATTCTCGTAGCGCAGTTTATCCGAAGATTCTACTCCAGAACGATTTGCGCGTCTTCTGCGGTGTCTGCCGCATCATCGAGGCGAGAAACTTACGTCTGGTGTTTGCAGAGGTTTGGAAGTGAGCGCAGTAGAAATCGTGGCAACGCTTGCACATGATCTTATTGGACCATTTGTATACGCGCCCTCGAATTCTTGCTCCCTCGCAGAACCCCTCGCATTTCGGCCCGAGGTTGTTGTGGTGAGGATTTTTCTTTTTACTGTTGTTCGCTTTGTTCCGTTTGAAGTACTTCATCTTCTTCTCCTTCATTGGTTATGTGCGATGTGTTGTTGAGTGTCCTACAATCTTGCCGTTTTTCCAGAATATTCTGGATCCGCTGGGTACCCTGTTGAAAAACCCATGCCACCATTCTTTGATGTTCATGACGATGTCACTGGGCCAAATCCACCAGGAATCCGGATGCCGCCTGTTATAAAAGATCTTTGGATGTCGATGATGTGCGCGGCTTGGCGTCCGTGATGCCCATCTCTTCCTCCGTGTTCTGCGATATCTTCTGCTCATCTGCCTTTCCCTCCTTTCGTGACGTGATTGATTTTCAAAGTTCAATTTCCGATAGCTAGTATATACAAGATACATTTCTTTTCAACATCGTGTACACTTATGCATAAGGCCACATACATATGGCACTCCTTAAGCACAAAGGAGCATGCGAATACGGAGCAACCTGAGAGGAACTAAGGGCTGGTTGTATATGCGGGAGCGGAGCATACGCTTCCGCTATATGATCACCGAAACAGCGAAGAAGAGAACCAGAATCCTCACCTTCTGGAAGAAGTACAGTTTAGAAGCAGTCGAAGAGGCATACGGAATCTCGAAACGAACTCTGTATCGATGGCAGCGTGCGCTCAAGAAAGAGCAGGGAAAACTGGAGGCGCTCAACTCGGGGAATCGAACACCGAAAACAAAACGCACTCGCATCTGGGATGCTCTCGTGCTCGAGGAACTCCGTCGCTTGCGGTATGACCATCCGAATCTCGGCAAAGAGAAACTCTATCCTCTGCTTCTTTCCTTCTGTGCGAAACATCGTCTCAATACTCCCAGTATCCGTACCATCGGCCGCATCATCAAGGACCTCGGAGGTCTTCGTATCGTCCCGCTTCGCATCACCGGTACCGGACGAATCACTCCGCTCACCAAGGCCAAAAACATACGCAAACCAAAGGGATTAATCGCTCGGTATCCCGGCCATGTGGTCGCCCTCGACACTTTCGAGGAACACATCAACGGCACGAGACGATATGTCATCACCTTCATCGATCTCTATACCCGCTTCGGGTTCGCCTTCGCCACTTCTTCGCATGCGTCCAAAGCGGCATCTGACTTCTTCGCCCTCTGCCAGTCGGTCTTTCCGTTCCCTTTCACCTTCGTCCTCACCGACAATGGCTCAGAGTTCAAGAAGCACTTCAGTGTTGCGGTTCTCGATCTCCATCTCACCCACTATCACACTCGTCCCAAGACACCCAAACAGAATGCTCATTCCGAACGATTCAACCGTACGGTACAAGAAGAGTTCGCCAACTATCATCGCCACGACCTCTGGATGGATATCGAGTCGTTCAATCGAAAACTTTTTGCCTGGCTCTTCTGGTACAACAGCGAACGGGTGCATTTCGCCTTCGGCAACAAGCTCTCACCGCTTCAGTTCATGCTATCGTTAGACCCGTCGACATTACCCGCGGAGTGCCAAACAGGGTGGCCTCATACAACTTATTGACAAAAAAGGAGGAAGTACTATTATTACCACAGAAGGAGTTATTTGACAAACCAATAAAGAACTCAAAATCCTTTGAAAGGAGGAAAAGGAAAAATATGCAGGATGAAAGACCGGCAGAAACATTGTGGAAAAAGGAAGCGGATTGTGGACTAAACAAACAACAACCAACGAAAAGGAGAAAAAAGTGTTAAAACAGACGAGCAAAAAAGAGGTACCTATTGGAATGGGGACCATGAAGTCCAGAAGGAAACCACATTACACACCACCATCGAATGAAGAATTCGCACGGCGCTACGGATCAGGCGAGAAGTTCGAGATTGAAGCAATAACGAAGGAGGAGTTTAATGGCCTCCACGTCATTCACTTCGCACTCGATGCGAGTCCGTCTATGGCGGGCGAATTCCCTCACCTTGTTGATGCTGTCAACGAGGTTTCAATCCCTGCGCTTAAGGGTGTGAAGACGGCTGACAAGAAGGCAATGCGTCTCTCTTGTAGTTTGTTCTCGGGCAGAATCGTGCCATCTTGGCTCGGCTACCGCTCCCCTTGGCAGCTCG
>MFMU01000007.1:13745-14016 GCA_001781915.1 Candidatus Kaiserbacteria bacterium RIFOXYD1_FULL_47_14
TCCATCGATGGCGCGATGCGCTGCTACAAGAGCCAGAATCGCATGGCCAGAGAGAAGGAGGGGCTTGTTGTTGGTCGTCTGTTGGTATTCACCGACGGAGCCAATTACTCTCCTACGGCAGGGGTGCAATTGACCCCGAATGATGTGAGGAGAGAGTTGACCCGGAATAATGGGTATACACTCCGGACCGTACTGGTCTATTTCGAGACCGGTGGCGGAATCAAAGAGTCCGAAATTAAGAATCTCGCACTGAATCAGATGGGCTTCAAAG
>MFMU01000007.1:14041-15985 GCA_001781915.1 Candidatus Kaiserbacteria bacterium RIFOXYD1_FULL_47_14
TACGCTCGAAAATCGACGGAGGGCATTCCGACACAGCCTGAATCTCTGGTCAAGTAAATCGGAGTAGTGTCGATTTTCTCGCGGGGCAGAGGTAACTCTGCCCCGTTTCTACAACAACTAGGAGGTGTTATGGAAATTCAAATCGGTCCCTACAACAGTAATGTCAAAACGCTCCTTTTACAATTCAGCTTCTCTAACATCGATAATGTCCCCACATCTCTCTGGGATGTGAAGAGTGAGAGCAAAGAGGAGTCGGTCGAGAGGAATAAGCGTAACAAGTCGGCCGGTGGCCACACCGGAACGAGAAGCATTGAGCTTATCAAGGAGCCGTATCCCACAGGAGTAATCCTCGCTGGGCTTCCTGAAGACCTTACAGAAGGCGGGTGGGTCATGGTTGAGGCGCTGTATCAACCGCGCCGAAATGTTCACAGTCCTGGCCAAATCTACCATGCTGTCAGATTCCTCTTTGTCCCTGGAAGGTTTCATGAGAAGGATGATCAACAGCAGATAGAGTTCAAGCGTTTCAGACCGGTGGCCTATGCGGAATTAGTTGGAATGGTGAATCTGGCATTGTGGAGGGTGAGGGCGTTTAAAAACCCTTGCTATGCAAATGGTGCAGAGATTGCCAATCTGTCTTCGGTAAGCGTTAACTTCGAGGGGAGAGTTCCGCTCTTCAGCTCAGACGGGTCGCCAGCACTAGGAGAAGGTAGTCAACCAATCAAACCGCACAGCGCGCTTCGTTTCGATGTCAATGGCGCAAGATTGCGCTTGACAAACATATAGCACTAGGAGGAGATATGAAAGTGCATATCGACGATAAAGGTTATGACCTCCACGAAACAGCTCTGTTAGAGGGAGGAGAAGGTGGCGAGGGTAAGGTGTACAAATTTGGCTTAACTCAATTGGTCAAGGTATACGACGACCCGACCGAAGAGCGTGCCCGTAAACTTACATCAAGTTTGGGCGCGAATCTCTACAAAGGGCTCGAAGCCGCGGCTGCCGTCCCAAAAAAGTTGGTAAAGGACGAATGGAATAAGCAGGCAATCGGATTTGTGATGGATCGCGTCGAGGGTTATGAACCGCTTACCAGTCTGTGGGACATGGATAATTTCCGTAACCCCAATGGATTGGGTTTGAAGTTCGTAACTCATGTGTTCTGTGAGCTTCATCACCACATCAACGCTATTCACAAAGCAGGTTTCTGCCTCGGAGATTTGAATGAAGGCAACGCCCTCATCCAATTTTCTGACTCTGATGTCGATGTCAAAATCATTGATGTGGACAGTTGGGGGTTTGTCGGTAACAGTACAGTCCCAAGCTGGAAGGTGTCTGCAATAAATTCGTCCATTGATCATCCCAAATTGTCTCTTCAGGACAAAAGCGGTGCAGCAAAAAAAGGCGATGAATATTTCGCGATGATGAGAGACCGAGACTGGTTCGCCTACGCCCTGCACCTGACTCACGCACTAACCGCTCTCTCGCCATTTGAAGAAGGGAAACACGCTGTACCGGCGCAACTCAAAGTGACAGATCCGGCAGAGCGTAAGAAGAAAGGGCTTCACTTGTGGCATGCGGACATTCGCTTGACGCGACAGGATATGATAACTTGCGTGCGGCCAGGATGGAAGGCGGTATATCTGCTGAAAAACTGGGTGGCTGTGAACGCTCGCGGACCGTTCCCGATCTGGTTTTTGGCCAACGAATTCGTTTCAGGGATCGTGAACTGTAGGGAGTGTCACATGGAGGTACACAAAAGTTGTGTCCGCTGCCCGAAATGCTTTACGAAGCTCTAGGGTGGCAGTCGTTATAGGATTTGGAAGTTCTTTGTTGGTGGTTCTTTTGGGCCGCTAGATTTATTAATAAAAGGCGAGTTGAGTTTTACTCAACTCGCCTTTTCCTATTTCACAATCACGACACAGAATTGACAGGATAAACATACTCGTG
>MFMU01000007.1:16010-17797 GCA_001781915.1 Candidatus Kaiserbacteria bacterium RIFOXYD1_FULL_47_14
TTTCATGAACCAAAACAAATTAAAAACGAAAGGAAGGAGAAACGACAGATGAGAGGAAAGGTGGTCAAAATGTGTACCACGCAAGAAGTCAGACAGGTCGGATGTAAAATCCCCTCAAACTTTCATCGAGCAGAAGACGATTTCAAATGTGGCGACTATGTTGTCGGTACAGAGAAATACTATGTGGCAGCAGTTTCTGATGGGTGCACGAGCAATTTCGCTCTACGATCGGATTACGGTTCAAGATGGCTCTGCGAGAAATTCGTCGATCTGGCTCATTCCGAGCTTGAGAAAAGACAGTCGAGAGAGACCCTGACAGAGGTGATGCGCAAAGTTGTCATGGGGTGTATAAATGCGATGGCTTCATACAGAAGCCAAGACGCGGAATCCAGCTCCAAAGAATATTGTGGCGCGGAACTCTCTGAAGAGCTGATAGCCACGCTCTACGCGTACATCTCTGGACATGAAGAGACGGTTCTCTTCCTTGCTGGGAATGGCTACATCATCTGCAATGGAGAAGAGTACAAAATCAAGCAATCACGTGGAGATCTTTATCTGATGCATCTCCGATGGTTTCCTGAAAGGTTGTGGAAAGAGCGGTTTGACGAGGTTTTTGCAGTCATCACTCTCCCCACAAAAGATATCCGACATCTCACTGTTGCCACTGATGGTCTGTGCGAGCACATGGTGGAGTTCCTTTGCGAACATGGAAATCATCCGGAGAAAGCGAAGGAGCATACTAATACAGTTCATCGTAAGTCATGCGATTACTACTGTAGTAGTAAAGAATGTGATGAGTGTAACCGGAAACATCCGCTCATTCAGCTTACTGATACAAGTAAGGGGTGGAATAGGGTACCGATGCCTAGTCCGGATTTTAGGTATTGCGAATTAACGTGTGATGATGCGACATTCGTCACCATGGTTAGGCCGGGAAGTGGGATGCCAAAAGTTAATCTCTCTGCCGATATAAATAAACTCGAGGCAGTTGACAGAGGTGAAGTACGGGAAGCGTCAAAGCGCATTTCTTCTACGGCGACGAAGTCGACTCGAACCAAGACTGTTGCATCAGGCAAAAAGAAAACGAAGCAGAATAAGAGAGTTCCTCAACCTGTTGTTGCGCCAGAAGTTCCTGTACAAGTGTCGGTAACGGGACCAGTGGAGAAGGATGACAATGTTGAAGATGGCGATGATCAAAATACCGTTGTCACTCTGACAGAGGTTACGCCCCAGCAACCACAGAGTCCTCCTGACGCTGATGCTCTAATGGCATCGTGGGAGGAGAGGTTAAAGGATCCAGCTCTGACTTCAGAGGAATTAAAGAGAATTCGCGTTGAGATGTTGGATACAAAATCCCTTTGGTCTCACATAGAGAAGGGGAAAGAGGTGATGATCATGTTGGCGGCTGCCATTAAGAAAAACATCTCAATAGCCAATGCAAACAATGCAACAGAGCTGGAGAAGAAGTCGGATGGGGCGGCGGACGCTGCGTCCGCCGACGGTTGAAAAATTGAATTGTTCATTACCAAATCCCCCAATTCGGGCAAACCGAGTTGGGGGATTTTTAATAGATAGTATGTATAAATGTGCACACAATCCACCTTTCCGTCGTCATAGGTGACCCGTGTCGTGTTACGCTAAGAATATGGATAACGAAGGACCAAAGAATATCATAAAAGAGGTGAGCGATTCCATGCCCCAGCAACCACAGAGTCCTCCTGACGCTGATGCTCTAATGGCATCGTGGGAGGAGAGGTTAAAGGATCCAGCTCTGACTTCAGAGGAAA
>MFMU01000007.1:17822-18667 GCA_001781915.1 Candidatus Kaiserbacteria bacterium RIFOXYD1_FULL_47_14
AAATGCCACTCAAACGGCAGAGCTGGAGAAGAAGTCGGATGGGGCGGCGGACGCAGCTAATCTGCCTAAAGTTGGGGAGAAAGTTGAAGAAGAGGATGACTTGAATAAGTTGTTTTCAGAAGAGCCCTTGCAGGTAACAAAAGAACCAACACCACAAAGTGGAAGTGTACCAGAAGAGGATGACTTGAATGAGTTGTTTTCTGATTTCGCACTGGAACAATCACCGGAAGAAAAAAAAATTAGTGACATGTTTATAGAGCTCTCGGAGATTTATGGTTATGCCATTCCTGAAGATGTCAAAATTGATTTCGACGGTTGCGTGTTTAATTTAAAGAATTGCGACGCAGATTTGAAAGAGAGATTTACAACTAGGTTAGAAGCATTCGTGGCCGAGCAGCGCGAGAAAATGGAGAAACGGGAACCATCCGAAGAGATTAAGCCGCCAGTCGAACCGGAACAGCCGCAGAAAGAGGAAAGAGAAGGAGAAGACACGACGAAGGAGAGGAAAGAAAAATTGGGAGATGTGGTCGATGATTTAGAAAAAGCAACAAGGGAAGAAAACGAAAGAAAAACCAAACTCGCAGAAGAGGAAACCTCACGGCGTTCAGAAGAAATAGATGCGGAAGCAGAAAAAATGGGAGGAGTGGTAGAAAAGTTCTTCCGTTGGACTGGCGAGAAATATAATAAATTAAGCACAAGAGAGAAAATTGGAACAGGTCTTGCTCTTGGTCTCGGTGCCGGCGGTCTCATGGCGGTTTCGGTACCTGTAGCATTAGTGTTTTGTGGAGGTATTTGGGTACAACGCGTAGCTGGCGCAGCAAGTACATTTATGAAATATGAAAATG
>MFMU01000007.1:18735-18877 GCA_001781915.1 Candidatus Kaiserbacteria bacterium RIFOXYD1_FULL_47_14
GCAAAAACAATGGGAATATCGGCTGCAGCGACAATTGGAATGTTAGTATTGGCTGAAGGAGTAGAAAAAGGAGTCGAGTGGTTACATCATTATTGGCCGGACCATACTGAAATAAGTGCAGATGCACCAACTGCGCCAGCAC
>MFMU01000008.1 GCA_001781915.1 Candidatus Kaiserbacteria bacterium RIFOXYD1_FULL_47_14
ATCATTTCAGAATCAGAATTTTTTGGGGGGAATTCAGAACAGACGGCACTTCGTGCCGACCCCATTTCGGCTTCCGATTCCGATTTTCAATTTTGGCGGAGGCGGTGAGATTTGAACTCACGATACCTTGCGGTATGCCGTCTTTCCAAGGCGGTGGAATAAACCACTATCCGACGCCTCCGTTCTTCTTATATTGCGCTATTATGCGCTTTTTCTCAAGGTTTTACCGAAGTCAGACTTTTGTAGATATAAGTGCTTTGACACGGTCTTGGATTGGAGGATGGGTGGAGAACATTCGTTCGATCCATCCGCCTGCACCGCCCGACTTCCCTCCTGCTTGCGCCGGCAGACCATATGGGTCACTAATAAAGAGATGCGCGGTCGCGAGGTTCGCACCCTTCATTGGTGCGGTATAACTGCCGAGTTTCTGGAGTGCAGAAGCGAGGCCTTCGGGATAGCGTGTGAGAAGTGCGCTCGATGCATCCGCGAGATACTCGCGCCGACGCGAGACGGCGAGCTGAATAAGTTTCGCAGCGACGGGCGCAAGCACGATGCCGACAACAGCGAGAATCATAAAAAGAGCATTGCTGTTGCTATTATCGTCGCGTCGTCCGCCGCCGAAGAGAGACACGCGGAAGAAGATGTCTGCGACAATAGCGACGAAACCCGCGAGTACGACTGCAATGGTCATCAGGAGCATATCGCGGCTCTTAATATGCGAAAGTTCATGACCGATAACGCCTTCTGTCTCAACGCGGTTCATCATCTGCAAGAGACCCGTTGTTGCGACTACAACGGCATGCTTCTCGTCGCGGCCAGTCGCAAATGCATTTGGCGCCGGATCGTCGATGATATAGAGTTTCGGCATCGGTAGTCCTGCAGCGATAGAGAGATTCTCGGTCACGGTATAGAAGTCAAAAAACTCTGCTCGCGAGGCCGGTCGCGCATGACTCATCGAGAGTACGAGTTTGTCTGATGCCCAGTAGGCATAGAAGTTTGTTCCGACAGCTAGAATGATCGCAAAAATAAGAATCGCCGGATTGCCGTAATACCAGGAGATGGCATACCCGATCGCAATAACCATAATTAAAAACCCGAAGACGAGCATCCATGTCTTGCGAATATTGCTTGAGCGCTCAGCGTAGAAGTTCATAGCGTTGTTATAAATGCGCGAATGGCTTCTAGATAGAGCGTCCGCTCGACCTCTTTAATGCGTTCGTGAAGCGATTCTTCGGTGTCGTCGGAGAGAACAGGGACGGCCTTTTGTGCCAAAATCTTCCCCACATCAATCTCGGGAGTGGCGATATGTACGGTGCATCCGGTCACTTTCACTCCGTACGCGAGCGCATCTCTGACAGCATAATGTCCTTTGAAAGACGGCAGGAGCGCAGGATGCGTATTCAGAATGCGACCGCCATACACCTCGAAGATGGACGGGGCGAGAACCGTGTTGAATCCTGCCATCGCGACAACATCAATCTCGTGTTTCTGCAGTACGGCAAGAACTTGTTCGGTATATGCTTCACGATCAAAGTTTTTGCTGAAATCAGTGCGGAGCACGAGTTCGGTCGGCACATTTTTTTCTTTTGCAATAATATCAATGCCACGGCACGGTCGATCGGCCAGCACGAGATCAACATGGAAACCGTTGTTTAAAAACGACTCTAACAATGTCCCCGTGCCGGAGACAAAAACCGCAAGTTTTTTTGGAGTTGGTGACATCACTTTTAGAACTAAAATTGCACTTTCACCGGCTCGACGGCTTCAGCATCGGCTTCAGCGAGTTCGAAGAGGTCCATCTGCTTAAAACTGAACGAAGAAGCAACGATATTACTCGGAAATGACTGCAGAGCGATATTGAGCGTCATCACGGTCGTGTTATAGAAACGGCGCGCGGCTTGAATCTTATCCTCCGTATCGCCGAGCTCCTGTTGGAGCTGTAAGAAATTCTGATTCGCCTTCAGGTCTGGATACGCTTCAGAAACAGCGAAGAGCGTCTTTAGCGCGCCAGTAAGCTGATTCTCTGCCTGCGCTTTATCTGCAGTTCCTGCCGCACCCATCGCAGCCGAACGAGCCTTCGTGACATTTTCAAATGCGCTGGACTCATGCGCGGCATAGCCCTTCACAGTCTCGACCAGATTCGGGATGAGGTCGTAGCGGCGTTTTAGCTGTACAGCAATATCAGCCCACGATTCCTTAGCACGGTTGGTAAGAGTGATAAGACGGTTATATGAAGCGACAATCCAGATTACAATAAGCGCGAGAACGATAAGAATGATGGTGGTAGTAGACATACTAGGAAGTATACTACGAAAATGAGTCCAGAGGATGCTATTGAAAAGCACTTCACTCGCCTGAAGCCCGAACAAAAGCGCGCGCTGCACAAACTGAAAATACGGACGATTCGCGATCTGCTCTATCACTTTCCCGCTCGATATGAAAGATCTGGATCGGTCGGCACTATCGCCAACATTTCGGCGGGCGCCGAAGTCACGCTCTATGGCACGATACGGAAGCCCGACATACGGAAGACATGGAAGAGCCGTCGACCGATAGCTGAAGCGTGGCTCGAAGATGCATCTGGGAAAATTAAAATGATGTGGTTCAGCCAGCCCTACATCGCGAAGACCTTGCACGACGGAATGGCGGTGAAGGTCAGTGGTCGAGTGGCAGGAGTTGGCGCGAAAATATATCTCGCGAATCCTACTATTGACCGGTCGCCAGTTGCGCCAGAAAACGCGCCCAATTCACTATTCAATCCCGAAATTAGGACATCGGATGTCCAAGTCATCGGAGGACATCCGATGTCCACGGAACTGTACCCAATTTATTCAGAGAGTCAGGGGATTTCTTCGCTCTGGTTCTTGCACGCTATCAGGAAAATATTCGAAACAAATACGCACGAATACATTGGCGATCCAATTCCGCCAGAGATTCTCGCGCGGTACAAGCTACCAGCACTCGCTTCTTCACTCGTCTTCATACACTCGCCACGGCGACTCGAGGACAGTGCGGCGGCGCGCAAACGATTCGCCTTCGAAGAGGTTTTCGCGCTTCAGATTATGATGCAACAGCGCCGCCACGCACTCGTCGCACAGAAGGCGTTACTCGTCGCGGTCGACCGTTCTAAACTTGCCGATTTTATCGCTTCATTCCCCTTTCCTCCAACTTGCGCGCAAACAAATGCAATCAACGCTATCGTTGCTGATTTTGAAAAACCGCACCCAATGATGCGGTTGCTTGAAGGAGATGTTGGGAGCGGTAAAACCGCCATCGCCGCGGCAACTGCCTATCTTGTCGCGACCTCGCTTCCTTCGGGGAGAATCGCGGGTACGCTCCAAGTCGCCTACCTTTGCCCAACTGAAGTCCTCGCGAAACAGCATTTTTCCACCTTCGTTTCTTATTTCCGCGATCATCCGATACCGATTGGTCTTATCACCGGAAGCGAGTGTCGGAAATTCCCTTCTCGCGTGCGATATGAAGAATCAGCGAAACTTTCGAAGCCAGCATTTAAGAAAATGGTGGCGAATGGTGAAATTCCAATTGTCATCGGTACGCACGCACTCGTTGAAAAATCGCTTATCTTTAAATATCTTGCATACGCCATCATCGATGAACAACATCGTTTCGGCACGATGCACCGACAGAAATTGGTAACAAAGGACTCGATTGCTCCGCATCTGCTCTCGATGACTGCGACACCGATCCCGCGTACACTCGCACTCACACTCTACGGCGACCTCGACATTACGCTTCTTGATGAAATGCCGGCAGGGAGAAAAGTTGTGCTGACCGAAGTGCTGGGACCGAAAGAACGCGAACGCGCCTACGAGCGCGTACGCGCCGAACTCGCGCTCGGTCATCAGGCGTTCGTTATTTGTCCGCGCATCGATGAGCCCGATCCTGCCAAAGAACTCGCGCTACAAGCGAAATCGGTAAAAGCAGAGGCAGCTCGACTAGAGAAAGAAGTCTTCCTTGAAGCCGAAATAGGCATCCTGCACAGTAAGATGACGCCGACAGAAAAAGAAGAAGCAATGAAGAAATTCGAGAAGGGCGATACGAACATTCTCGTCGCCACTTCGGTTATCGAAGTGGGCGTCAATGTCGCGAACGCAACCGTCATTCTTATAGAAGGAGCCGAACGATTCGGGCTCGCGCAGCTGCATCAACTCCGCGGTCGTGTGATTCGCTCTACGCACCAGTCATATTGCTTCGCACTTCCCGAATCGTCTGGCGAGACAACAAGGGCGCGAATGAAGGCATTCCTCACCGCGAAGAATGGCTTCGAACTCGCTGAATACGACCTCGCGCTTCGCGGCGCGGGCGAGCTCGCAGGCGGGAAACAGTGGGGCGTCTCGGATATCGCGATGGAAGCGCTTAAAAATATAAAACTCGTTGAAGCTGCCCGCACTGAAGCGGCGACTCTTGTCGCCGCTGATCCAGAATTAAAAAATCACCCTGCTCTCTTCCTCCGCGCTTGCTCCGCCGGCGAAGAAATGCATTTAGAGTAGAGACCAGAAAATCTATACCTTTCGCGAGAGACGTTCTTTTATTTTCTCTACTATTTGACTTAAATCCCAATCGGACTTTATTAGATAGTAGGCCGGTTCATTTTTTGTAATCGCCGACATTATTTTTTCCTCACTTGCAGATAGGTTCGTTAAAAGTATTATCGGTACATTCTTCCCATATAGGTCTTTTTCTCTTAATTTACTCATCATCGTTAACCCATCCATTATTGGCATTAGGATGTCAAGCAAGATGAGGTCGGGCTTCTCACGAAGTGCAAGTTCCAGACCTTCTCCACCATTTGTTGCAGTTAGAACAAGGAAACCCTGGCTGCGCAATTCTTCTGCATACATTTTGTTAATTATCATCTCATCCTCAACTATTAAGATTTTTGTTTTTTTATCTTCAATCATATTGTGGTTATTATATTATAGTTCATCAGCTTAAGTTCTTATGTACCGACTTTTGTTCTCATCCCAGTCATAGGAATAGCTGCATAAAATACCGATCCTTTATTTTCACGCGACATAAACCATATCAATCCGCCAGAATGATCCATGATGGATTTGGCGATATAGAGCCCTAAACCAGTTCCGTTAACATGTTTTTCTCTGGCGTTGTCGGCCCTAAAAAATTTGGTGAACACTTTGTTCTGTTGAACTTGTGGAATACCGTAGCCCGTGTCAGATATCACAACCACAAAATAATTTTCTTTCAAAAGTTTTCCTCCGACGGTTTCCCCCTTATTTATCGTTTTACATTCAACCACTATTTCACCTTCTGACGCTGTATAGTGAATTGCATTCGTAACGAGATTAGTAATTATCATACGGAAGAGAGGTTCGTCGAGCATCAGCATAATATTCTGTTCTGGAAATATCGTCTTAAGTTTCGGTTGTTCTCCTTTAGTGATGGGCTCTAATTCATCAAGAACACTTTGTACAATAGCGCATGCATTTTTCTTTTGTACTTGGATAGTGAATGCTCCGAGCTCAATACGCGATACATTAAGAAGGGCGTTTGTCAGATCTATCATCCGTTGGTTAGAAAAGCGGATATCGTTAAGGTATTCTTTTTGCTTTTCTGTGAGTGTTCCCATCTTGCCGCTGAGCAATCTTTCTGTCAGCAATTTAACAGCAGTTGGCGGGGTTTTGAGTTGGTGAGAAGCGAGGGAAATGAATTCGCTTTTTTCCTCGTCAATTTCTCGCTCGTGCGTGATATCTCGGAAAACTTCCACTGCTCCGATTACCTTCCCTTCAAAAACAATCGGCGTTACCGTAATTGCCACCGGAAATCTTGTTTTATTTTTCCGAACATAATAGTAGATAGAATTCACTGTAGCAGTACCAGCTGTCAGAGCTAAATTCATAGGGCGTTTTTCCAATGAAATAACTTTCCCTTCTTTATCCTCTATGCCAAGAATGGCATCAGAAAAAACTTTTCCCATAACTTCCTCTTTCTTTCTGCCGAGCAGTTTTTCAGCGACCTTATTTATAAGCATAATATTTCCATTTTCATCAGTGACGACAAGTCCGTCGCCAATTGACAATAAAATAGCCACTTCTTTCGCTCGTTCCTTTTCAACTTTTGTTTTTTCAATGTCTAGATCCTCAAGAACATTTTGAGCGGCTATTCTTGCATTTGTAAGATCTTCCTCAAAATTCTTTTTTTGTATTTGTGATCTCATTTTCTGATGCTATTTTTATGATTGCCATTTCCGCCGTTGCCGTTTTTATGATTACCATTTCCGTTGCCATTCTTGACACGCTTTTTCAGGTCTACAATTTCTTTTTTAAGTTCCACCATTTTTAATTCTCTGCCGACCATGCTTCTATTTGTTAATTCCAGTTCTTTAATTTTATCGGCAAGCTCTTTTGTCCGTTCAGCTATTTTATTTTCAAGCCCTTTGGTATATTCGGCAAGTTTTTCCTTAAGATTCTCTTTGTCAGTGATATCTTCAATTGCAAGAATAATTAATTTCACCGTATCTATCTGTCGCGCATTGAGCAACATCGTCTTTCTCCCAATTGTTTGAAAATTATGCTCCACTTTATAGTTTTTCACGACCTTTTTCTTTGGCAAGATTCCACCCAGCATTTTTTTTAGTTCAGGAATATCCCATTGACCGTTGCCTAATTTATAAAGCAATTTTTTCTCCGTTTTTTGGCGATTTACCAGAAAAGTTTCATAGAAAGTCGGGCTTGCCGAAATCACCCTAAAATCGTCATCGAGAATCAGAAATGATTCTCGAGCGACATCAATGAGCGTCGACATATAATGCAGAGCAAGTTCTTTGGATTCCTTTGCCTTTCTTTGTTCAATTGTGTCATTTTTTATGTTTTCTTGCTTACGGATAAGGATAACTTAGGATTATTGAATCCCACTTAATATTATTGTAGGCCACTTTTGACACAATTGATCTTTTTTTGGTTGACCTGTGGATTCCGCAAAAACGGAGTATGTGCGCGCGCCAGGACTCGGACCTGGAACCGGGCGTGTATAAGACGCCTGCTCTACCAATTGAGCTACGCGCGCAAGCAGTTTTGCACTTATTTATACTACAACAATCTCGTCTTCGGCGCGCTTTTTCGGCGTGATGCCGTTCGCGACGAGAATTATCTCGAAATCGGCGCGCTCGACGGTTTCTTTTTCTATCAGTTCTTTTGCGATGGCGTCGAGCGCCTCGCGATGCTTGCTGATGGTCTGCTGTGCGATTATCTTCGCCTCGTCGATAATGCGCGTGACCTCGGCATCAATCTCGGCGGCGACTTTTTCAGAATACGGCTCATTCCCGAGCTGGCGATCGCCGAATGCGATTGGTCCGAGCTTCTCGCTCATCCCGTAGCGCGTTACCATCTCGCGCGCGATCGCGGTGATAATTGAGAGATCGTGGCTCGGCCCAGTCGTTACATCGTCGAAGAGCATTTCTTCAGCGACATACCCGCCGAGTGTTGCGGCAATATCATCGAGGAATTGTTTCCGCGATTGCATCTTCTTGTCTTCAAACGGAAGCTTCAGCGTATAGCCGGCAGCAGAGCCGCGGCTGATGATAGAAATCTTATGCACTGGATCAGCATATTCGAGCACTGAAGAAACGAGCGCGTGCCCGGCCTCGTGATACGCGGTTATTTCTTTTTCTTTTTTGGAAAGCAGATGGCTCTTGCGTTCGGGCCCGAGCATCACTTTTTCTATCGAACGAATGAGATCATATT
>MFMU01000009.1:0-3238 GCA_001781915.1 Candidatus Kaiserbacteria bacterium RIFOXYD1_FULL_47_14
GTGGCAAGATATTCATCAGCAGCGTCTTCGAGCATACCGCCTTCGAGTACATCGACGCCCGCCGTCGCGAAGCGTTCATAGAGCGACTCGAGAAAACTCACATCATCTTCAACATGCGGAAATGATTTGAGAATTTCGTTGTAGGTCACATACCCGCGCTCTTTCCCCTTCTCGATAAGCACATCTGCCGAGAGCGCTTTTTCTGAAGTTGCTTTCGCTTTCGATCCGCGCACTGCCGTGCGCAGCACCTGCTTTTTTGAACGAGATGGCTTCGTTTTAGAAACTACTTTCTTTTTGGCAGGCAAACGCTTCGCAATTTTTTTTGCGATCCGCCAGCTGGCAGATTTTGGGGCGCTCTTTTTTTTCTTTTTAGAAATAGGTTTTGCCATTGTAAAAATAGAAAGAAATAAAATGAAAATAATTTATCGCCCAAATGCCGCGAGGCGCGCAGAGATTTTTGCGCACATCGCTTGTGCATCCGTCATTGCCGATATATCTCCTCCTGCTTCAGCTCTTCGTAACTTCGTAACTGCTTCTTGATGCGCCTCGCGGATAACCGCTTCTTCAAAGGCGTTCAGAAGTTCGTCTGCCGCGTCCGCTTCTGGATTCTCGCCAAATAACTGTTCAGCTTGGAACAGGGCGGACTCTGGAAGTGTGACGGATGGCAGCTGCTGGACTTCAGTAATTCGACAATACTCTTTTTTAATGCGTTCCGCAATAGGGGTATCGGGATAAGTATAAAAAACCGCAAGGAGCATTTCTTCGCGCAGTTCGCGAGCGGAGCGTTTGGCCGGCAAGGTTCGACCTTGAGAATCTGGGCTAAAGGTCGAACCTTGAGAGGCCCCAGCTCGCGACAATCTCGCGAGTGATGCACGAACAGCTTCGACAGAAAGCCCGAGCGCGCGCGCAGCGACTTGTACGAAATGTTCGCGCTCCATCGGACTCGGCATCGCATTAATAAGCGGAAGAACAATGCCTTCAGCAACGCGCAGAAGCCGATGCGGATCGTGTTCTTGTTCAGATAAAACCGCAAGAAAGAAATCGACAATCGGCTTCGCTTCTAAAATGCGTTTCGAGAATTCTTTTTGGTCCTCGCTGATGAGATCTGCCGGATCTTTCCCTGAAGGCAATTTTACTGCCTTCGCCCTGAGGCCTTGTCGAAGGGCTAATGCGGCAGATCGAGCCGTCGCTCCGAGCCCAGCAGCATCGGCATCAAGCACGAGCATCAAGTTCTCACTACAGCGCTTCATAAGTACAAGATGCTTTTCAGAGAGTGCGGTGCCCGAGAGCGCGACGGCGTTCTCAAAGCCAGCTTGATGTGCGAGAAGTAAATCTAGTTGGCCTTCAACAAGCATCGTGAATCCGCGCGTGCGTATCGCATCCTTCGCACGGTCCATACCGAAGAGAATCTCGGACTTATGATACAGCTCGGTTTCCGGACTATTCAGATACTTCGCCGGCTCTTCTGCCGAAAGGGTGCGTCCAGTGAATGCGACCACTCTGCCAGCGGCATCGCGTATCGGAAACATCAGTCGATTACGGAAACGGTCATAATATGTGCCAGGATTCCCGTCTGCTTCTTTTATCAATCCTGCGCCAACCATCTCCGGTATGGTGAATCCAAGCACGGTTAATGCTTCAAGAAGTGCACGCCACGCATCGGGCGCGTAGCCGAGACGCCACGAGCGGATAGTGTCGCCAGTAAGCGTGCGCTTTTTTGCATACGCCTCGGCAGGACTCCCGATAAGTTTTCCCGCGTACCACTCGCTCGCCTGATTCATCACCTCGCGCAATCTCTCTTTATTTGACGCATCTTCATGATTCCCGCCTTGTGTATATTCAATCGTCACGCCTGCTTTATCAGCGAGAATTTTCAACGCTCCCTTGAAATCAACATTTTCTATCTTCTCAATAAAAGAGAATCCATCGCCGCCGAGCCCACAGCCGAAGCAGTGCCAAGTATTGCGTTCAACGCTTACATGAAAAGACGGTGTTTTTTCTTTATGAAAAGGGCAGAGCCCCACAAGCGACTTCCCCGCCCTCGAAAGCTTCATATACGGACTCAAGATGTCCTGAATGCTCAGCTTATCTTTAATCTGCTGTACCGTGTCCGACATCGTTCAATTCTACCGCGTTTCCCGCGCGCTTGACAAAGAATCTCTCTATGCTAACTTATCTACAGATAGCAAATCGTTTGTTGATTGTAGCTCAACTGTTGAAAGGAGAATTGAAATGGAGAGAAACAAGTGGTTCATTTCGCTTGCCGTGCTTTTATTCGGTCTTGTTGGTAGCATATTACTTGACTAGAAGCTCGGTATTCTTTACACGGATCAAATGACGGTATGGAAGATTCATGATTCCTACTATATCGCATGGGGAATTATCGCTGGTCTTTCTCTCCCTCGATTTCCAAAAAAGTGATTCCCCAGAAATCAGAAAACGACGCGGGAATGTATCCCCGCGCCGTTTTTTATTTTCATCTTTCACTCTTTCGTTATTCTGTGGATGTCCGACTTCCACAAAGGCGGACGATGATAACATAAACTTATGCGCCAACAAGATCTTGATATTGGTTCATATGTGCATGTTGTTAAACGCGGGACACGTGGTCTCCCTATCGTACGAGACGAATCTGATCGTTTTCGATTCTTATTAATGATCACTCACTTCAATGATTGTTTCTCTTCTCTCAATTGGTATCGAGATCTCCAAGACGATGGGCTCCAAAATTCTCTAACGCGCCCACAACATTGGCCAACACAAGATTGGTTAGTGGATATCGTAGCATTTTCTCTCGTCGAGAATCATTTTCATCTTCTCCTTAAAGAGAGAGTGCATGGGGGAATTGCTCGATTCATGCAGAGGATTGGAACAGGCATGGCAAAACGTTTTAATGAACGATACAAAGAATTTGGTTCTCTCTTTCAAGGTGGCTATCGAGGAAAAATTATACAAGATGACGACTATTTCCGATATGTGAGCGTCTATATACAAGTCAAAAATGCTTTTGATGTACATCCAAAAGGATATCATTGGGCGTCCAACAATTTTGATGAAGCATATGATTGGGCATGCCGTTTCCCTTACACAAGTTTGGGAGATTATTCTGGAACATTTGAACGACCAACTATACATAAGGAATTTCTTGCTTCTCTTTACACTTCGGATGAATACCGTAAATTTGCACAAGATGTCATTCTTGGTAGAACTCTTTCTGACACAAACATTGAAACCAACT
>MFMU01000009.1:3313-6959 GCA_001781915.1 Candidatus Kaiserbacteria bacterium RIFOXYD1_FULL_47_14
TTATCTCAGCAGTAGTGGGTGGTTTTGGCATAGCAGTGTATGCTCACTCACTCCTTCTTGGGATGGGTATTGCAGCGATTGCAGTCGGTTTTATTATTGTTATCAGCAGCGATATCGACTGATAACTCTCCTCGAAATAAAACAAAAACGGCGCGGGATTTTATCCCCGCGCCGTTTTTTATTTTCTATTTTATTTCTCTAACTTCCCTTGTTCGAACGGGCGAAGAAGCTCGGACGAGCGGATGGTGCTGGTGCCGGACGCATTGACTGAAGTTTTGTAATGTCCGCATGTTTCTTACTTCCTGCAAAGCCGGTGCCTGATGGGATGAGACGGCCGAGAATGATGTTCTCCTTCAGACCGCGCAGAGGGTCGACGCTACCACGGAGCGCGGCGCCAATGAGGATTTTCGTTGTCTGTTCGAAGGACGCTGCCGAGAGGAATGAACGACGGGAGAGTGCGCTCTCTTTAATACCGAGCACAATCTCGCGTGCCTTCGGTTCCATCTTATTTTCAGTACTCATCTCCTTCATTATTTTCGCAAATTCCCAATCCTCGACGACATCTCCAACGGAGAAGTCCGTATCGCCTGCGTCAGTAATCTTCACACGCGAGAACATCTGCTTAACGACGACTTCCAAGTGTTTGCGCGACACATGTGCGCCCTGCAATTCGTAAATCTTGGAGACCTCGGCTATGATATATTCTTGCACCACGCCGCGACCGGCATATTCGAAGAGATCATCGAGATCAGCAGAACCATCGGTGAGAATCTGGCCACGCGCTACTGAATCCCCTTCTTTCACCAGCGAGACGCGTGGATAGGGCGCGAGATATTCGATGAGCGCATCATCTTTCTTCCCTTGTCCTGCGAGCGGAGCGACGACAATAATCTTTTCATGCCCAACTTCCTTTATTTCAGTTACGAGACCATCGGTCTTGGAGATGACTGCAGGATTCTTCGGTGAACGCTTTTCAAAAACCTCTTCAACGCGCGGGAGACCGCTCGTAATATCGCCGCCGACTGACGCGACGCCTCCAGTATGGAAGGTGCGGAGGGTGAGCTGGGTACCTGGCTCGCCGATAGCCTGCGCGGCGACTGTTCCAACTGCTTCACCGACATCGATGAGTTCTTGTGTCGTGAGATCCATGCCATAGCAGACCTGACAGATGCCATAGCGCGTCTCGCATGACATCGGTGAACGCGCAACGACTGAAGCAACTGACGAAGCAGAAAGTGCTGCAGCATCTTCAACAGAAAGATATTGTCCTTTTTTGAAAAGAACCGTTCCGTCTGCATCCTTCGCATCTTCGGCGAGTACGCGACCGCGAAGTGCTTCTGCATAATCAATTTGAATGCCGGATGCGCTGACGCGATTAATATTCACCCCGCGCTTTGTACCGCAATCATGTTCGGTCACAATAGAATCCTGCGCCACATCGAAGAGACGGCGCGTGAGATAGCCGGCCTTCGCGGTACCGAGTGCCATGTCGGTAAGACCCTTACGCGAACCGTGCGTTGACATAAAATATTCAACCGGATTCAATCCCTCGCTGAAGGAAGACGCGATTGGCACTTCGATTGTCTCGCCAGAAGTATCCTGAATAAGACCTTTCATACCAGCCATCTGGGTCAGCTGACCAAGGGAACCGCGTGCCCCTGAGAACACCATATCGGCGACGGAACCCATCGGATCGAGTGCGCCTGTAACGAGTTTCTCAACTTCCTGTTTCGCACCCTGCCACACTTCGATAACCATACGGCGCTTCTCTTCTTCTGAAAGAAGTCCGTTCTGATAATCTGCAGTAATCTTCGCCACTTTCTCTACAGCGCGTTCGACGACCTTGGCCTTTTCTTTTGGCACCGACACATCATCAATACACCATGAGACGCCGGACTTGGTGGCATATTCAAAACCGAAACGCTTCACCTTGTTTACAATATCCGGCACTGCATCGAGACCATAGCGCGCAATACAGTCGGTCACGATTCGCGCGAGTACTTTCTTAGTGATGGTCTCATTCACGAACGGATAATTCGGAGGCAAAACGGTGTTGAAAAGGAGCCGGCCGACCGTTGTTTCGAATGGATGGCCGTCAAACGCGTTATACTTCTCCTTACCGACGACTGGCAAGACATTAATCTTCGCGCGTACATCAACCGCACTATATTCAGACGCGAGAATAGCGGCGTTTGGCGATGCGAAGTAGTCGCCCTCACCTTTCACTTTTTCAATGGCCTTCGTTAGCCAATACACACCAAGAATAATATCGAGCGGTTTGCCGATGAGCACTGTCATATCGCCACTTCCTGGCTTCAAGATGTTTTTGTTCGCACTCATAATATGCTTTGCTTCCCATTGTGCTTCTTCTGAAAGCGGCACATGAACCGCCATCTGGTCACCGTCGAAGTCCGCGTTGAACGCGTTACAAACGAGCGGATGGAGCTGGATTGCGTCTCCTTCGATAAGGCGCGGACGAAATGCCTGAATACCCTGACGGTGCAGAGTCGGTGCGCGATTAAGGAGTACATACTTTCCAGCAATCGCTTCTTCGAGAAGTTTCCATACTTCTGAAACACCATCTTCGATAAGGCGACCGGCACCGCGAATGTTGAATGCGAGCTCTCGTTCGAGAAGTCCCGCGATAACAAATGGGCGGAAAAGTTCGAGCGCCATATGCTTCGGGAGACCGCACTCGTCGAGTTCGAGATCCGGACCAACGACGATAACCGAGCGACCCGAGTAATCGACGCGTTTCCCGAGCAAGTTCTGGCGGAAGTAACCCTGCTTCCCTTTCAGATAATCAGCAAGCGACTTCAGCGGACGGCGCTGTGCGAGTGTCATCGCGCCAGCAGAGGCGCCACTCTTACGAATCGAGTTATCGAGAAGTGCGTCAACGGCCTCTTGGAGAATGCGTTTTTCATTGCGCAGAATCACTTCCGGCGCATGAATATCAATAAGCTTCTTCAAACGATTGTTGCGATTAATAACGCGACGATAAAGATCGTTCACATCAGATGTTGCGTGACGACCACCTTCGAGTGCGACCATCGGACGGAGTGCTGGTGGGATGACTGGAATCCGCGTTAGGAAGAGCCATTCAGGGCGTACACCGGCGGCGATGAGCCCAGCGATAAGTGAGAGACGCTTCGCAAGTTTCTCGCGTTCGGCAGCGCCGGCCTTCTCATAGCGTGCCGCGAGTGTCTTCTCGAGTTCTTTCAAATCAAGTTTGCAGAAAATATCGTAGATCGCTTCGGCGCCTATTCTTGCTTCGAAGAGACCGCCATATTTCACCGAAAAGCGATGGTACTCAAGTTCGTCAAGAACTTTGCCCACGACAATACTGTCAATTTCATTCTTAGCGAAGGTCATCTTCTCTTTCAACTCATCGCGTTCTTTGTCGCTACCGAGTGATTTATATTTCGATTTGTATTCGCTATCGAGATCGGCGAGAAGACGCTTCTTTTCTTCTTCTGCAATCTTCGTAACGATATAGCCCGCGAAGTACACTACCTTCTCGATGTCTGCTGCAGGCGCGCCAAGAATAAGCGCCATACGAGAGGGAACTGAACGGAGAAACCAAATATGGGCGACTGGCGTGCAGAGTTCGATGTGGCCCATTCGCTCGCGACGAACGATCGACCGA
>MFMU01000009.1:7014-7304 GCA_001781915.1 Candidatus Kaiserbacteria bacterium RIFOXYD1_FULL_47_14
TTTCAGAACGCTGGGTTCGGTAGTTGATTGTTTCTGGCTTTGTGACTTCGCCAGATGACCACGAGAGAATGCGTTCAGGTGATGCGAGCGTGAGGCGGAGACCATTCCAATTGTCCTGTCTGCCAGCAGGAAGTCGTGAAGAGAAATTGGTGCGAGGAGTGAGAGCCATATTTTTAAATGTTTAAATGTTTAATGGGAAATATTTAAATATTTAAATATTTAAATTTCTTTCTCTGGCGGCAGATTTAATGGCTCGATGTCGAGCGCAAGACCGCGAATCTGATTGGTAA
>MFMU01000009.1:7448-48826 GCA_001781915.1 Candidatus Kaiserbacteria bacterium RIFOXYD1_FULL_47_14
GCGCCCACACTTCCATTTCGCCGAATCGCTGACCTCCGTTCTGTGCTTTACCGCCGAGCGGCTGTTGTGTGATGAGCGAGTAGGGTCCGATGGAACGCATATGAATCTTGTCTTCCACCATGTGATGGAGTTTGAAGACATACATATAGCCGACCGAAACTGTCTGTGCGAATGCTTCGCCTGAACGACCATCATAGAGCTGCATCTTTCCATTTCTCTCGAAGCCGGCTTTCTCGAGTTCATCGCGAATTTCGTCTGCAGTCGCGCCAGCGAACGGAGGAACAATCGCTTGATACCCAAGCGTATGTGCCGCGATGCCGAGATGCATCTCGAGAATCTGTCCTAGGTTCATACGAGACGGAACGCCAAGCGGTGTGAGAATGATGTCGACAGGATTACCATCCTTGTCGTACGGCATATCTTCGACTGGAAGCACGCGACTGATAACACCTTTGTTGCCGTGACGGCCGGCGAGCTTATCGCCGACACTCACATTTCGCACTTGGGCAACAGTAACGACAATTTTCTTAATGATGCCACTCTCGAGTTGATCGCCGCGCTCCCGTGAAAATATTCGGACACCGATAACGCGACCGCGCTTGCCGCCTTCCATGCGGAGCGAGGTATCCTTCACATCTTTCGCTTTGTCGCCAAAGATACTGCGCAAGAGTCGTTCCTCAGGCGTGAGCTGGGTTTCGCCTTTCGGTGTTACCTTTCCGACAAGAATGTCTCCCGATCGTACTTCCGCACCAATACGGATAACGCCCTCTTCGTCGAGATTCTTAAGTCGCAATTCGCCGACATTCGGAATGTCGTGTGTGGTTGTTTCTGGTCCAAGCTTCGTATCGCGTACGACACAATCGAAGTCCTCGATATGAACGGTGGTGAATTTCGATTCCTCGACAAGCCGTTCAGAGATAATTATAGCGTCCTCGTAGTTCGCGCCGTTCCAGCTCATGAAGGCAACACGCACATTCTGACCCAAAGCGAGCTGACCTTGCTCGGTCGAAGAATTGTCTGCAAGTACATCTCCTTTCTTCACAACATCTCCAGTTATGACCGATGGTCGTTGCATAAATACCGAACTCTGGTTGGTGCGGGTAAGTCCTTGAAGGCGATATTCTCGCGTCTTCCCCTCTTTATTTTTTACTAAAATCTTTCGCGCATCAACTTGTGTAATCTCGCCCGCTTCTTCTGCAATCACGAGACGACCAGTGCTACGAGCCGCATGCGATTCAATACCGGTCGCAACGAGCGGTGCTTCAGGGATAAGAACCGGAGTCGCCTGCTTCTGCATATTCGAGCCCATTAAGGCGCGGTTCGCGTCATCATGATTCACGAAAGGAATCATGGCAGTCGCGACGGAGAACATCTGATACAGCGAAGCATCGATAAGCGTAATCGCATCGCGTTCGACAATAATCGGTTCGCCCTTATGGCGCGCTTCGACAAGGTCAGGAATAAGGCGGCCATTCTCGTCGAGCTTCGTTGCACCGTGTGCGACAAATTCATTTTCTTCATCAAGTGCATTCAGATACACAATTTCTTTCGTTACTTCGCCATTCTTCACGCGAGCATACGGTGTTTCGATAACTCCGAAACTATTGGTGCGAGCATTAATCGCGAGACGAAGAATAAGACCGATGTTCTGACCTTCTGGTGTATGAATCGGACACAGGCGTCCGTAATGCGAAGGATGCACATCGCGCACTTCGAAGCCCGCGCGTTCACGCGTCAAACCGCCGGGACCGAGTGCTGAGAGCGTGCGCATATTCTCAAGTTCTGCGAGAATATTCTGTTGCTCCATAAACTGCGAGAGCTGGTTCGCGGTGAAGAATTCATGCACTGATGCATGAAAAGGACGCGGATTGACGAGCGCCATCGGGAGTGTGGTCTCGGTTGGCATCGTCGACATACGATCCTGAATATTGCGCTTCATACGGCTCATACCGATGCGCATGCGCGACTGCAAGAGTTCACCGACGAAACGAACACGGCGGAAACCGAGATGATCGATATCATCAGGGCGTGCTGCTGGGTCTGCATTGAGTTTTGTTATTTCTGAAATGATATGAACGAAATCGGCGAGAGTGAGCGTGCGCTTCTCGAGCGACTTTTCAGAGACCGGAAGACCGAAACGCATATTAAGTCGATGACGCCCAACCTTCCCGAGGTCATAGCGTTCAGCGGAGAAGAGCGACTGCACGAAGTTCTTCGCGTTCTCCGGAGTCGCGAGATCGCCGTCGCGCATGCGACGATGAATTTCGATATATGCCTCTTCAATCGACTTCGCTTCGTCATGTTCGAGCGTCGCCTTTATAGCAGCAAGCGCAAGCGGATCATTCGCAAAATGCTTAGCGACCGCCTCGCCCAAGCCCCCACCGAATACCGAGAGTAGCTGAGTAATAGGGAACTTGCGTTTCCGATCAATCTTCACAAAAATAGCGCCATCTGCTTCTGATTCAAATTCAATCCAGACACCGCGCAAAGGAATTATCTTCGCACCGAAAAATGGCTTGCCGCGCAAAAGTTCTGACACAAAGAAAGCGCCAAAGCTTCGCGCGAGTTGCGGAACGATAACGCGTTCAACACCGGAAACGATGAAAGAACCGTGAGGTGTCATGAGCGGCATATCCGCGAGGAATATTTCCTGATTCTTTTCCGTGCCGAGTGTTTTATTAATAAGCTTAACCGTCACCTTGATTGGAGCTTCATAGGTGCGCAAAGTGTCGCGTACGAAATCCTCGTCATATTTCGGTTCACCGATTTCAAATCGTTCAAACTGAAGTTCGAACTTTTTCCCTGAATAGTCGCTAATCGGAGAGAATTCTTTAAAGAGTTCAGTGAGACCGTCCTTTAGGAGCCAATCGAACGAGCCGCGCTGGTGTCCGACGAAGTCCGGGAACGGCACTCGAGAGGCCTGAAATGCACCGAAGGTCTTTTGGACGAGGGTTTTGCGCATATGGGGATGGCGTGAAGTGGTTAAAATGGGAATATACAGACGCAAACACACGCGGACTTGCTTCGCTTTGTGTTCTTTCAGTTCACAGTATGAATCTTCTCCTTCGGCGCCCTCCATTACTCACTCGTATCTATGTTTCTAATGTATCAGTCCCCGCCTTTTCGCGCAAGTACGGGTGGGGATAAAGAGCTATTTCTCTTTGCGCCAAGCATCGATATTCGCGTGGTGTCCGGTTTGGAGGACCTTCGGGACGCTGTAATTTTTACCTTTATACAAAATAGTTTCGGGGCGGGTGTAGACCGCTGATGAAGCGATTCGGCGTTCTTCGACTGACGCATCTTTACCCAGAACGCCTGGGAGACGGCGGGTGACAGCGTCGACGATAGCGAGCGCGGGGATCTCTCCGCCGGTATAGACCGCCTCGCCCACAGCGAATTCTTTTATTGGTGCAAGCGTCTTCAGGATTTTCTTCGCGCGTTCGTCGATTCCTTCGTAACGGCCACAGACGAGAACAACATCGTCATATTTCGTGAGCGCGTCGGCATCTTTATTCGTAAATTGTTTGCCGCTCGGACTAAACCAAATGACCACTCGCCCATGTTTGGACTTCCGAAGTCCCAAAACTGACTTCTGAAGTCCTTTTCGCCCAAATGCTTTCTCGACTGCACGAACAACAGACAGTGCAGTCATCACCATCCCAGGCCCACCGCCGTATGGGCGTTCGTCTACCTTGCCCCATTTATTATTGACAAAATCGCGCGGGTTCTGATAGTCAACTTTAATTTTTTTCTCTTTTCGAGCGCGTCCAACAATCGATGCATTCAAATAAGCATCGCATGTTTCTTCAAACAATGTAATTAAGTGAAATTTCATAAGCGAGAGATTTCGTGATTTCGGATAGTTGAAATGCCTAGTGCAGCGAAGCGTAACGCTATCCGAAATTACGAAATCTCGAGCGGTTACAACTCCTCGACGATCTGATCGACGGTCTTGTGTTCCATTTCGCGTTTGCCGCCGACTGGCTCGTTGATCTTAAGATTCACGCGTGCATTCCCTTTCATCCCGACGACGCGCAGGAGGATGCGCAGTGCCTCGGCTGTCTTACCGCTCTTACCGATTATTTTCCCCATATCTTCAGGATGGACGGTGAGGGTGAGCAGGACGCCCATCTGGTCGATAGTGCGCGTGGTCTCGACCGATTCTGGATGATCGACAAGCGCTTGTACTGCGTATTCGAGAAATGCTTGGTCTGGTTCCATAAAGGTATATTTAGTCCGCCATCTGGCGGATGAGTTACGCCGCCGGAGCGGCTTCTTCTTCGACTTCAACCGCGGGGGTCTCCGTAACAAGAAGAGCTTCAGCGACAACTTCTGCTTCAGTCGGAGTTTCAACAACAGGAACTGCTTTTACCTCTTCTGTTTTCTCTTTTTCAATAGGAGTTTTTCTGCCAAGTACATTTATTTTCTTGCCTTCAATGATGCCCTTCGTAATAAGGAGGTTATGGATTGAGCCGGTCAGCTGTGCACCTTTGGCAATCCATTCCTTCACGCGGACTTCGTCAATCGTGAGCGCCTTGCTACGAGGATTATAGGTACCGAGCTGTTCGGTAATGCTACCGGCTTTCGCGGCGCGGCTTTTCTCTAGGAGAACAATGCGAAACGCCGGATCATTGGTCCGGCCGATGCGTTGGAATCGAATCATCAACATAGACACAACTATAGCAGAAGTCCTGCAATATTGCTAGAGTGTAAGAAAATGCCGATGGAGACAATATATGAGGGGCCGATAACGATGACTCGGAAGGGTTTCGGTTTTTTCGCTATTGAAGGCGCTTCCGAAGATCTTCTTATCCCGCCAGAATGGACGAATCACGCCATTTCGGGCGACCAAGTAAAGGTCGCTCCGGCGGGTATGTATCAAGATCCTTCGGGTAAGATGCCTCCAAGAGCTTCCGGTAAAGTGGTCGAGATCGTTTCGCGTGCGCGCGAAACATTCGTCGGCACGCTCACTGAAGAGAATGGAAAAATACTTTTGGCGCCTGATTATAAAAAGATGTATGTGCCGATTGAAATAGTAGACACGAAAGATGCCCAGCTCGGCTACAAAGTGTTAGTGCGTCTCCATGATTGGAAAGAAGGTGCGACCTATCCTTCAGGAATCATCGAAGACATCATCGGCAAAGCGGGTGTGCACGACACCGAGATGCGCGCGCTCGCACTCGGACAAGGATTCTCTTCTGACTTCCCTCCCGGAGTCATTGCTGAAGCGAAGCGGCTCGAGTCCGAGGGTACGGCGATACTCACGAAAGAAGTAGCAGCGCGAGTCGCCAAAGGCAACCCGCATACTGACTTTAGGAAAGTCAGTACCTGCACCATCGACCCCTTTGATGCGAAGGACTTCGACGATGCACTCTCGGTGCGCACGCTTCCTGATGGAACTATCGAAGTCGGCGTCCATATTGCTGATGTATCGTTCTTCGTAAAACCAGGTGGAGCGCTCGATATCGAAGCTCGCGATAGAGCAACGAGTGTCTATCTTGTCGATCGCACAATTCCGATGCTCCCAGAGATTCTCTCGAACGATCTTTGTTCACTGAAACAAGATGAGGATCGCCTCGCGGTCTCGGCGGTCTTTACACTCGACACTGAAGCGAATGTTCAGGATGTGTGGTTCGGCGAGACCGTCATTCACTCCAATAAACGCTTTACTTACGAAGAAGCACAAGAAGTACTCGATAAAGGAGAAGGGATACTGAGCGAAGAATTGTCTCTCTTATTAGGTCTCTCGAAGAAAATTCGCGCGCGCCGCGCAGCCAAAGGCGCTATAGAATTCGATACTGCCGAAGTAAAGGTTGAGCTAGATCCTGAAGGAAAGCCAATAGCAATCCATCTGAAAGAACGCAAAGCAACGAATTTGCTCATCGAGGATTTTATGCTTCTCGCGAATGAGGCGGTAGCGAAACATCTCTCCAAACTGACGAACAATAAAGGAACAAAATTTGCTTCGCTGTATCGTATTCACGATGTACCCGATGCTGATCGTATTGAGAATCTCGTGAATCTCTTGCGTGTTATGGGCTACCAGTTAAAGACCTCTGGCGCCGGCACGGTAACAGGTGCTGAATTAAACAAACTCCTCGAATCGGTAAAAGGCACTCCGGAAGAATATCTGGTGAAGACCGCGGCGCTTCGTTCAATGAGCAAGGCTGTCTACGCGACACGCAATATCGGCCACTTCGGTCTCGCATTCGATTTTTATACTCACTTCACCTCACCAATTCGTCGATATCCCGATCTCATCATTCACCGACTCATAAAGTCACATGCTGGCGACGATCTTATTTCTGAAAAAGAAATGAGCGAGTTCGATGCGCTCGCAGTCCATGCTTCTGAACGCGAAGTCGCGGCTGCTGATGCTGAGCGTGATTCAATTAAGATGAAACAAGTGGAATTCCTCTCTGAGAGAATCGGTGAAGAATTCGGTGCGGTTATTTCTGGCGTTACCGAACGAGGTCTCTATGTCGAAGAACAAACCACCCACGCCGACGGAATGATTCGCATTAAAGATATCGGTAATGATTATTTCGAATATGACGAGAAGCACTATCAGCTCCTCGGCCGCCGCACGCGCAAGTCCTATCGCCTCGGCGACCCTATCCGCGTCAAACTCGTCGCCGCCCGTATCGCAGAAAAAGAACTAGATTTTGTGCCTGTACCAATCGCGACATAATGATTATTTCGCCACGGCGACGGCCTCGTCGAATTTGACAGAAAGAAGTTTGGAGACGCCGTCGCCGCCCATCGTGACTCCGTAGAGAATGTTGGTGCGGCTCATCGTCTCGCGGTTGTGCGTAATAACGATAAGTTGTGAGCGCTTCGCGAGGTTCTCTATCATATCGCCGTAACGACGGCTGTTCGCTTCGTCGAGCGCTGCATCGGTCTCGTCGAGAATAAGAAATGGCGGGGGATTCACCTGACTCATCGCGAAGATAAGCGCAATAGAAGTGAGCGCTCTCTCGCCTCCGGAGAGCTGCATAAGTGAATGTAATTTCTTTTTCGGCAGATTGACGGTTATTTCTATGCCCGCCCGTTCTTTCTTTCCCTCGTCGTATGACTCCTCGGGATCTTCGGACTCATCTAATGAGTCCTCGACTTCGGCTTCTTCCGGCTCTTCAAGAGCTAGACGCGCGCTCCCGCCGCCGAACATCAGTGCGAAGTATTCACTAAACGATGCATTAACCCGAGCAAGGCCGTCGGAGAAATGCTTCGTGAGTTCTGTGTCCAGATCGCGTATAAGCGCACCGAGACCCGCTGCCGACTTCGCGAGATCGTCTAATTCTTTGGTAAGAAATGTTTCGCGTTCTGAAATTTCTTTATGTTCATGCCGGATATCTTCGCCCATACCGCCTGCTTCTTCGAGGCGAATCTTCGTACGCTCTAGAGAGCGCTTGCGTTCTTCTTGCACCTTTCGTTCTTCTGCGACTCCGCCAGCTGGCGGATCGAAAAGCGGATCATAGGAAATGGCTGTTGCACCAGTGAGCGCAAGCGCTTCGCCTTTATTGCGTTCGAGTTCTTCTTCGAGAAGTGAGAGTTCATATTCGCGCGCTTCGCAGCGAGCCACTTCTCCTTCTTCGTGCGCTTTTTCTTGAGCGGCATCAAGAATGCGATGGCGAATTTCTCGACCAGTTTCTTCAAATGCGATCATTGCTTCACGCGCGCGAGCGCGCGCGGATTCTGCTTTTTCAAGCGCTTCCGAAGTGAAAGAATACTTTTCAGCAAGTGCGGTTCGTTCTGTTTCGAGTTTCAGCGCTGCATCTTCTTCATCAGAAAAATAGTCATCGCGCGGCGCGCAGTGCCGCGCAAAAAAGATTTTTACTGTCGCGCGAATCGCATCGAGTGCAGCACGCAATGCTTCTATACCGCCATCTGCAACATTCCGAGTTTGTTTCTCTACTTCCTCATGTAATGCTTCGAGTTCTTCACGAGGTACTTTTGCATACGGCTCGTGTGCGACTGTTGCTGCGCGACGCTTCACTTCGGCGAGCGCTCCCTCTACACGCCCCATATCGCGCGAGAGTGTCGCTCGTGAGGCCGAAAGTTCAGAGACCTCCTGCTCTGCTCTCCGTAGTGTTTCAGTGCGCTGCATGGTCTCGTTATCTGTCGATTTTGGATCTGCCACTCGTTCAAGCTCAGCACTCACTACTGCAAGACGCTCTGTCGCCTTTTGTTTTCCTTCTGTAATTTTTAATTTTTCTTGGGAAAGATAAGCATCTTCAATAGCAAAATAGGTCTGCGCAAGACTGATGAGATCAGCGCGAAGCGCATCAGCACGCTCGAGCTTCTTCACCTGACCTTCAAGGAACCGTAGATGCGGTGCGAGTTCTCGACGAAGAGAATTCACTTGTCCAATATTTTCTTCGGTTTTCTCGAGTTTCTTCGTTGCTTCCTGCTTCTTGAATTCATATACCTTCAATCCAAGTGCATCCTCGAGCATCGCACGCCGTTCGCGCGCGGAAGCGAGCAGAATCCGATCTGCTTCGCCTTGAGAAATAATGTGGTGGCCGGTCTCGCCGATATTCGCGCCCGCGAGCAATTCTTCAATATCGCGCAGGCGCACGCGCGAGCCGTTAATGGAATATTCGCTCGTCCCGTCACGGAAGACCGCGCGCTCGATCGCAACTTCATCAAAATCAATTTTGAATGTTCGGCGAGAATTGTCGAAAATAATAACTACCGCCGCTCGATTCGCGCGCGGTATTGAATGTGAGCCATTGAAAATAAGATCCTCCGCGCGCTTCCCGCGCATACTCTTCATCGACTGCTCGCCGAGCGCGAAGCGGAACGCCTCGGCGACATTACTTTTCCCTGAACCATTCGGCCCCACAATTGCGGTGGTCGCACTCGAAAAGTCCAAGACGGTCTTCTTGGCGAATGATTTAAATCCGACGATCTCCAGTCGCTTCAGCATTACTGACTATTGTAGCAAATACAAAAATTACTGGAGGTGAAACACCCAAGTTGCTTGGGTGTTTCACCTCCAAGTTCTGGGTCTCTTGCTTTTGGCTTCGCAAGGAGCATACTTTATATGTGAGGTTTCGATCTCACTGTTGCTCTTTGGTTCAACCAATAACTCAGTGGAGGTACCTATGGCTTCGGTCAGAAATCGCAAGACGCGGGCTCGAGAGACGCTTGACTATGCTCTCGGAAAGGCAAAATATGTTTCTTTCGGTCAATTGTCTGTATCCGAAAGTAACGAGCTCTTGAGAACCACGCTGCAAGATGTCGATTTAAGGGAACTGCGCGGGTTCAAACTTCTCAAGGATCTTCTGGTTTTTCGACCAGGAAGTACCGTTTACGGAGGAGAGACCTCGCACACTCTGGATCTTAAAACCCTCGAGCTAAGTGACACGGTCTCTTTCTTGACTCGTGGATTCGAAGAAACTCTTCCAGTAGATATGGCCACTCATGTTCTTCGTCTGTATCGCTGGATATGGAACTGGCAGATGACATTCAAACGAAACGAATCGGGAGAAGAAACGGATGATAAGAAAGTGGCATCATCCTGGGGCAGGTCCGCACACCATCATAAAGGAAGCGGTGAAGTCCTAGCCGTTCGACGGCCTCACAACCACACCAGGGCGGACGAGAATCTTATCGTAATCAACTTTTGGTATGAAAAGATCCCGTTTGAGGAAAGGCACATCATCACAAGAATCGAAGTGGACGACCTTCCTCTTCAAAACTTCCGCAAGCATTTCGGCGTGTTATATGCTCAAGCGGCCGTCGAACTCATCGGAGAGCTCAGAAGTGCCTACTCAAGCACTGCGAGCGAACTCAGGTCCCAGCTTAATTATATTGAACGCAGGACCGCAGAGTTAGAGCGACTTTCCGGGGCAATAACATATCGATAAGTAAGATCTTTGTAGCAAAAACCACCGGAGTTTCGGTGGTTTTTTGTTTTTATGCACTGAGAGGTTAAACCCTTAAGTTGCTGAGGGGTTTAACCTCTCAAAATTACCACTGCATCTTTTTAAGTCCTGCTTCTGCAGCTGCTTGTTCCGCCTCTTGCTTGCTCTGCCCTTCTCCGCGAGCAATTTCTTCAGTATCAATAAAAACGCCGACCGTAAAATGCCTTGCATGGTCAGGCCCTTCTTCAGAAAGCGTTTCGTAGCGCGGCGTCGCACTGCGTTTTTCTTGCGAGGATTCTTGAAAGCGACTCTTCGCATCCTGATATGAACGCTTCGCGATTACCTCGTCGATCTTCCCGTAGAGATTCTTCGCGATAAATGCTTCAGCACCCGCATAGCCCGCATCAAGATAAATGGCGCCGATAATCGCTTCAAATGCATCGGCGAGTATCACATCGCGCGCACGGCCAGTGTCCTTCGCTTCGCCTTTTGAAAGCAAGAGGTAGTCATTAATGCCGAGCGCCTGTGCACTTTCGGCGAGCGACATCGTGTTCACGAGCGCAGCACGATAGCTGGTCAAATCGCCTTCCGGCTTCGCAGGAAATTTTTTAAAAAGGAAATCGGTAGCGGCGAGTTCGAGTACGGCGTCGCCGAGAAATTCGAGTCGTTCATTATGACTGCCGGTATAATCGCGATGTTCGTTGAGGTACGAGCGATGCGTCAACGCCTCGATGAGGAGGTTGAAATTGTTGAATAAAACGCCGAGTTGTTTTGAAAAAAGTAAGAAATCAGGCATGAGTACTCGCATTATCTAAGAGTTTTTGCACCGCTGCGGTGACGATAGGGAGCATATCATCATAGAAATTGAGGTCAATGATGTCCTTCAAGCGGAACCATTTCGCATCATCGAGCCCGCCGCTTTTCTTCAAAACGATTGGTTCGAATTCGCAGGAGGCAAGATAAAAGCAAACATGCTTGCGCACCTTCCCTTTTTCCGGATGCGAAGCGACATATTCGTTCTCGCCAATTTGACCTTCTACTTTTACATTGAGATTCAACTCTTCTTTAATAACGCGCGCCACGCCCGCTGCGGGCGTGGCGTCTTGTTCAACATGACCTTTGGAGAGTGTCCATCGGCCGAATACATCATGCACGAGCGCGAGATAATATTGCCCATCATGTTTTGTGTAGACAATCGCGCCGCCCATTCGTTCTATCGGTAATTCTTCGCGCTTCATCTTCTTTTCTCCTTGTTCATTCTTCCCCGGTTCGCCGAGCTCTTTATAGACCGCTCCGAGAACGCCATTCACAAAACGCCCACTCGAATCGCCGCCAAATGTTTTCGCGAGTTCGATGGCTTCATTAATAGCAACTTTCGCCGGCACTTGTGCGCGATCAGCAAAAAGGAGTTCGTAGAGTCCAAGACGCAGAATGTTTCGATCAATTGGCGCAATGCGCTCGAGCGACCACTCTGGCGCGGCCTTTTCGATAATGAGATCCACATCATTTTTCTTCGCGAGAACGCCGAGTAGGAGTCGTTCCATAAACGGATGATCAACATCATCACCTCCGAATTCTGCAGTGTTGCGCGCAAGAATTGTGAGGGTGTCCTTTTCGGATGCACCAGTAGTGTCCCATTCAAAGAGCGTCTGGAGGACAACTGAGCGCGCTAGGTGTCTATTCGCCATGGAAAGATCTATGCGCGTAGTATAGCAAACCCGCGACCATGCAATACGGCCGCGGGGGATTATCCACAGCTATTATTTATACTCCGCCGCCGAAACCGCTGCGCGCTTTTGGGCGACTTGTTGCTCCGATCGCTTTCCCTTGAACTCCTTTTGAACTTTTCACTTCTGCATTTGCATGCTCTTCATGCGAGTGTTCATGCACACGCTTTGTTGTTGGCTCGGTATCAGGACCTTTCACTTTGGAGATTTGTTTTGCCTTTACCTTCGGGGTAAAAATCTGCTTACCGCGATACATACCCGTCGCCTCGTCGAGGCGATGTGGGAGGCGGAGATTTCCGCTCTCTTTATCCTTCACTATGGTGATGTTCTTGAGCGCGTGATGCGACCGGCGATTGCCGGCGTGACCACTCGTATTGCGCATGCGAATTGACATGTGAGCACCTTATCACGCCGCGTCAAAAAAGAAAAGTAAAACCCGCAAGATGTTATCTTGCGGGTTTCGAGTATTCCGGGTTAAAAAGTTCAACGATTTTTGTCCCATATTGCAGGACAACATCGTGAGTTCGACGGCTCCCATAATCCAGTATTCTCAACTTCCCATTGTGAAAGCAAAAATTACGAGGTTCTTCAAAATGATGTCCATCATCGGAGACCTTGCCGTTGGTTAACTCGAGAAGCTGCCACCAGAAACCAGTTTCTTCCAATTGGCATGGTTCATCGAATCGTTGAATGTTCAAAAGACCAAAGAGCGAAAAGTAGGTTGGTTGGAGGAATGGATTTTTTGTCTTTCGGTAAAACCGAAATTCATTCCAGTTAGCAGATAGGCCTCTGAATAAAAACCATCTGAAACTGCTCATATTTTTTGTCGGAAATTCGAGATATCTTTTCAGAATTTTCCATCGCCTTCCTTTCGCGCCACAATGAAAGAACATTTGCCATGAACAGCGTGCTGCAAAAAAGAAATGCACGATAGGAAGTTTAACTACTATCCCCAATGATGGAAAAACAAACACTATTCGGTCATTACCTTTTCTGATTTGCATGCAACACCTCCTTTATTTTTTGGAACAAATTTAGTCAAGTATCAACTTAACTTCTGCACCATACATTACAGTAAAATACGAAAGAAACAAGACACTCGTGTATCAAATCAATGCAGAAACGACCGTCGATGGAGGATGCAAGGGCCGTATTTCTCGAGCATTTCGTAGTGTGCCTTGGTGCCGTAGCCCTTATGCTTCTCGAAGCCATAGAGCGGATACTGTGCAGAAAGTTCGACCATCAGTCGATCGCGGACGACTTTTGCTGCGATGGAAGCGAGTGAGATAATCGGAATAAGTTCGTCGCCGTTGATGATGGTTTCTTGTGCATATTCGACCGGCGCGCGAAGCGCGCCGTCGAGCAGAATGTGGACACCTGGTGTCAAAAGGCCTGTAGACACCGGGTGTCCACATTCTTCTGCGAGAGCGTTCACGCCGCGCGCGAGCGCGCGACGCACAGCGAATACGATGCCTTCTGTATCAATAACTTCAGCATTTTCGAGTTCAACTCTGAAACGAACATCACCCTGAGCGACCCGATCCTCGAGCAAAGCGAAAATCTCTTCCCTCTTCTTTTCAGACAGCTTTTTCGAGTCCGCAACACCAATAAATTCTTTTGCCACATCAAAACCCTCTGGCACAGCGACCACCCCAACCGAGACCGGCCCCGCCAAAGGCCCTCGTCCCGCCTCATCGACCCCAAGAATAAATTGCATGCAGAAAGTATACCCGAGCACTAAATTTAGTGCTGGGTATATACTGAATCATATGGCGAGCCGATTCATCCACCTCCACACACACAGCCACTACTCGTTTCTTCAGGCATTACCGAAGATAGACGAGCTGGTCGAGAAGGCGAAAAAAGAAGGAATGGAAGCAGTTGGACTTACCGATGGAGGCAATATGCACGGCGCCATCGAGTTTTATAAAGCCGCAACGAAAGCGGGAATAAAGCCGATCCTCGGCGTCGATGCCTATCTCGCTCCGCGTTCTCGAAGAGAGCCCGAACAAAACGCCGATATCAAACGCTCGCGCATCGTTCTCTTAGCCGAAAATAATACGGGCTACAAGAATCTCCTCGCGATCGTGACGAAGTCATGGACCGAAGGTTTCTCTGAAAAACCGCGTGTCGACAAAGAACTTCTGCGCGAATACCATACCGGCGTCATCGCACTCATTCCTTCTTTCGCTGGTGACATTGCTCAATGCCTGCGCGCAGGCGACACAAACGGTGCTGCAGCTGCGCTCGCAGAATTTAAAGATATTTTCGGCGCCGATAATGTCTTTCTCGAGATTACGCACCATCCGAAAGTCGAAGGGCACGAGGCACTGATGCAGAAAATAATCGCCCTTGCCCGTCAAAATAGTACTCCTCTTGTCGCACAGAACGATGTCTATTATCTCGACCCGAGCGACCGAGAAGCAACCGAGATTATGCGCCGTATCCAGCACGGCGGGCGCGGAAGGAATGAAGATGAGGACTTCTCTTTCATCAGCGAGAAGACCGCTGAAAAATTATTCAAAGATACACCTGAAGCCATCGATAATTCCAAACTGATTGCCGACCGATGCAATCTCTCTTTTGATCTTGGGAAATGGACATTCCCTGCCGTTCCTGTCTCGCCGGGCTTCAAAAATCATGACGAAGAACTGCGCGCAAAATCTTACGCTGGTATCGCCACGCGCCATCTCGAAGAAACAAAAGAAGTCACTGACCGTATTGATTACGAACTGAACATTATCAACAACAAGGGCTTCGCCGTATATTACCTCATCGTCGCCGACCTTCTCGCCTTTGCGCGGCGCGCTGGCATCTTCACCACCACTCGCGGCTCAGCAGCCGGCTCCTTAGTTGCGTATCTCGTCGGTATTACCAATGTGAATCCACTTTTTTATAAACTTCCATTCGAACGATTTTTGAATCCTGAACGACCGAAAGCGCCAGATATCGATATGGATATGGCTGATAATCGCCGCGATGAAATGATCGCCTACACGAAGCAAAAATATGGCGAAGACCATGTCGCACAAATCGGCACCTTCGGCACTATGATGGCACGCGCCGCAGTGCGCGATGTGGCGCGCGCACTTGGCCACTCCTACACCACCGGCGACCGCATCGCAAAACTTATTCCTATCGGCTCACAGGGATTTCCAATGACTATCGATCGCGCACTCGAGCTCGAGCCGGATCTGAAATCTCTCTATGACGAAGATGATGAATCGCGCGAAGTCATCGACCTCGCGAAACGCATCGAGGGCTGTGTACGACATGTCGGTGTACACGCGGCAGGCGTCGTGGTTTCGCCGACGCCACTTATCGAATGGACGCCGATTCAGCCCGACCCGAAGGGCACCGGCAAACTTATTACACAATACGACATGTATTCAATCACCGACGAATATGGAGGCGTCGGGCTCTTGAAATTCGACTTTCTCGGTATAAAAAATCTCGCTATACTCGCTGATGCGGTTTCGTGCGTGAAGCAAACGCAGCATGTGGTCGTGGATATCGAGAATGTCCCTATAAATGATACGAAAACATTCGAAATGCTCGCACGCGGAGAGACCGAAGGAGTTTTCCAATTAAACGGTTCAGGCATGACGCGCTGGCTAAAGGAACTGCGCCCGACAACTATTCACGATATCAATGCGATGGTAGCTCTCTATCGTCCTGGACCGATGGAAACTATTCCGCAATACATTGAAAGAAAACATAATCCGAAACTTATTCGTTTCGTTGATTCGCGCATGAAGAGCTATCTCGACTTTTCGTACGGCCTCTTGGTTTACCAGGATGATGTGCTTCTCACTGCAATAAAACTCGGCGGGTATTCATGGCTTGAAGCAGATGCGCTCCGCAAAGCGATGGGCAAAAAAATTCCCGCAGTTATGCAAGCAGAAAAACAAAAGCTGACGAGAGGATTTATCGGATATGGAAAGCTTTCAGAAGACACTGCTCAAAAACTTTGGCAACTCATCGAACCATTCGCAGCATACGGTTTTAATAAAGCCCACGCTGCCAGTTACGGGAAAGTCGCCTACCAGACCGCGTATATGAAGGCGAATTATCCGGTCGAGTATCTCGCTGCCCTTCTTACTGCCGACTCGGGCGATACTGAGCAAATCGCTATTTTTGTCGCCGAAGCGAAGCGTATGAATGTCCTCGTATTGCCGCCGGATGTGAACGAGAGCGGTAGTAATTTCACTGTAGTGCATATAGAAACGGGAGGAGAGGGAATTCGATTTGGACTTTCATCTATCAAAAACTTTGGCGATGGAATCTCTGAAGCCATTATTTCTGAGCGCAAGAATCATGGTGTTTTCAAAACACTTTCTGATTTCCTCTCGCGCATCGGAACAAAGAATCTTAACCGCCGATCGCTCGAATCGCTTATTAAATGCGGCGCACTCGATTCTCTCACGCCTCCAGAAAACGGTCGCGGCACCCTGCTCGAAAATATTGAGACGATGCTCTCTTTCCATCGTGAATCGACCGCGACAGCGCCTCAGGATTCTCTTTTCGGCGCTCTTATCGCACCGCCGCCACTCGTACTTCCTCCTGGCAAGCACAGCTCGCTTCTCGACAAACTCTCATGGGAAAAAGAACTGCTCGGCATTTATGTAAGCGGTCATCCGCTCGATGCGCACGCAGCGATAACCGCGAAAGCGAAACTTTCTATCGCAAAAATCAAAGAAAATCCTCAACCGGGTATGATGTTCATTCTGCCGGTACTGGTCGTATCAGCACGCGCCATTCTCACCAAGAGCGGCGAGAAAATGGCATTTCTCAAGTTAGAAGATAAGACCGATTCGATCGAAGCGGTCCTCTTTCCGAAACTTTTTAAAGAACACGGAAGCGTTGTTGTACCTGGCACTTGTCTGCTCGTGAAGGGAAAGGTCTCAGTCAGAAACGGCGAACCCTCAATCGCGATTGAAGAACTCAAAATGCTTTAATTTGTGGTATATTTTGAGGATATGATTTCTATTGAAGAAAAACGACATACGCTCGCTCACCTGCTTGCAGCCGCGGTTATAAATCTTCATAAAGATAAAGAAGCAGCCATTCAACTCGCTATTGGTCCTGTTATTGACGATGGATTTTACTACGACATTCAGTTCGGTCCGGAGATAAAAATTTCTTCTGAAGATCTCCCGCGTATTGAGAAAAAAATGCGAGAAATCTTAAAGACATGGACGAAGATGGAGAGAAAAGAAATCGACGAGCAGACAGCAAAAAGCTGGGCGGGAGCAAATACTTTCAAACACGAACTTATTAATGAGATTCTTGCACGAGGAGAGAAGGTAATTTTCTATACTGCAGGCGATTTTACTGACCTATGCGGCGGAGGGCACTCGGAAAATCCAGCAAAGGATATTGCGCCCGACTCATTCACGCTCGATCGTGTTGCTGGCGCATACTGGCGCGGTGACGAAAAAAATCCAATGCTCACACGCATTTATGGTCTTGCGTTTGATACAAAAGAAGAATTGGTTGCTTACCGAGTACAGCAAGAAGAAGCAAAGAAACGCGACCATCGCAAATTAGGCAAAGAGCTAGATTTGTTCCATATAGACGAAATGGTAGGATTAGGTCTTCCACTTTGGCATCCGAAAGGCGCACTCCTCTGGCGAATCATCGAAGATTTTTGGTATAACGCACATTTGAAGAACGGATATGGACTTGTGCGTTCGCCTCATATCGGCAACCGCATTCTCTGGGAAACTTCCGGGCATTGGGGTTTCTATAACGCTTCTATGTACCCGCCAATGGAAGTCGGCCAATCGCTTGAAGATCGCCAGCAAAATAAAAAGACAGAGAACTCTGAAGAGTATCTGCTTAAACCAATGAATTGTCCTTTTCATGTGCAAATTTATAAAAATGACAAATATTCATATCGCGAACTCCCAATGCGCTGGGCAGAATGTGGCACAGTATATCGCTATGAAAAGAAAGGCGAGCTGTCCGGATTAACTCGCGTTCGTGGCTTTACTCAAGATGACGCACATATCATCTGTCGTGCTGATCAGGCAGAAGATGAACTTGAGCGAGTCATTGATTTCATCCTGTTTATGTATAAATCGTTCGGCTTTGACCTTAAGAGTGTGAATGTCTATCTTTCTGTGCGAGATCCGCAAAACAACAAATACGCGGGTACCGATGAGGGTTGGAATTTTACTGAAAATATTTTGGAAAAGATAGCCATCAAGAAAGGATTTGCTTATCAAAAGGATATTGGCGGAGCAGTCTTCTACGGACCAAAGCTTGACTTCAAGATAAAAGATGCCCTGGGCCGCGAATGGCAATGTTCAACTTTGCAATTCGATTTTAATTTACCAGAAAGATTTAAGATGTCTTTCATTAGCCAAAATGGTCAAGAAGAACAACCTTACATGCTACACAGAGCTCTTTTCGGTTCTTTTGAACGCTTTATTGGCTTGCTTATTGAGCATTATGGCGGGGCATTCCCTCTATGGCTCGCACCCATTCAAGTAAAAGTTTTGAGTGTGTCTGAAAAACACGCGAGCTATGCGCAAGAAATTGCTGCAGCGTTAAAAGCGGAAAACATTCGCGCAGAGGCAGATGACTCAAACGAATCGCTCGGCAAGAAAATACGCGAAGCGAAGATGGAAAAAATCCCCTATCTCCTCGTCGTCGGCGATAAAGAAGTTGAAGCAAAAACTATCTCCATAGACAGCCGTGACAATGGAAAATTGGATACCACTTCTCTTACCGACTTCATCGCCCGCGCAACTTCAGAAATCAAAATTCATGCATAAAAGGGAAGTCTGGGTTCCTTATTTCTTGTTTTAAAAAAACTACAAATCCACAGTCGCCATTTTTGCGTTGGACTGGATGAATGATTTGCGCGAAGCGACATCGGTGCCCATAAGAATATCAAAAATGCGGTCGGCTGCAGCCGCGTCGTCAGTCGTCACCCGCTTCAGCACTCTTCGTGCCGGATTCATCGTGGTCTCCCAGAGCTCGCTTGGGTTCATTTCGCCGAGGCCCTTATAGCGCTGAATGTTCACCTTGGTCGATTTCTTTGTTGCTACTTTTTCTTCCTCTGCTTCGATCTCTTCCGCTAGCTCTGCTGATTCGTCGTCTGGATTCACCTCCTGCACTTCGCTCGCCGCGACACCAAGCTCTTTCAGAACTTCTTCTTTTTCTTTATCCGAATAGGCATACGCCATCGACTTCCCTTTGGTGATTTTATAGAGCGGCGGCTGGGCGATATAGACGAAGCCGCCTTCAATAATCGGTTTGAAATGACGATAGAGAAGCGTCAGAAGCAGCGTGCGAATGTGCGCACCGTCTACATCGGCATCGGTCGCGATGATAATTTTATGGTAACGCAGTTTCGAAATATCAAATATGTCGCCGATGGCAGTGCCCATCGCGACGATGAGCGCGCGAATCTCGACCGAAGCGAGCATACGGTCGATGCGCGCGCGTTCTACATTCAAGATCTTTCCGCGCAGCGGTAGAATCGCTTGTGTACGACGGTCTCTGCCCTGTTTGCTCGAACCACCGGCTGAATCGCCCTCCACGATGAAGAGCTCGCCTTCTTCAGCGCTCTTGGTCTGACAGTCGGCAAGCTTCCCTGGTAAAGTCATTCCTTCGAGCGCACCCTTGCGCAACACCGAATCTTTTGCAGCTTTCGCTGCCTTGCGCGCCTTGAGGGCGAGCAGAACTTTATTAATAATAGCGCGTGCATCATCAGGATTCTCTTCGAGGAAGGCCGCGAGCGCTTCACCGAAGACCGTCGCGACAGCGCCCTGCGCCTCGACCGAGCCGAGTTTACTCTTCGTCTGCCCTTCGAACTGAATCTCAGGAAGCTTCACTGAGACCACCGCCGTGATGCCTTCGAGCACATCATCGCCCGTGAAGTTCTCATCCTTCTCTTTCAGAATATTCGCGTTCCTGCCATAGGTATTCAGAGAACGCGTGAGCGCGGTCTTAAAGCCGGTGATATGCGTACCGCCTTCGCTGTTATAGGTATTATTCGCGAAGGCAGTGATACGCGGTGTGATGTCGTCAACATACTGAAGCGCAACTTCGACACCTACATTGTCCTGTTCGTGGTCGACATAAAAAATATTTTTATGCACCGGCGTCTGATGCTTATTATAGAAAGCAACAAGCGACTTCAGACCTCCTTCGAAATAGAAGGTCATCGACGGCACGCCGAGTGCCTGATCGCGCATAAATAACCCTTCGACTCCGCTCAGAATCTTCGCTTCGCTTTGACGCGCATCGACCACTGAAACGCGAACGCCTTTTATCAGATACGCCTGCTGGCGCACATGCGTAATAATTTTTTCCAAGTCCAATTCAATGCCTTCTTTAAAGATGACGGCATCCGGTTTGAAGATAACAATAGTGCCATGTTCTTTACTAGTGCCGATTTTCTTCACCTTCGCGACTGGCTTACCGATTTTATATTCCTGCACATGCATCCCGCCATCTTGATGCACAACCACTTTAGTATGTTCGGAGAGCGCATTCACAACTGACGCACCGACGCCGTGGAGACCGCCTGAGACCTTGTATGCTTCATTGTCGAATTTACCGCCCGCGTGGAGCGTCGTCATAATCGTCTCGAGCGCTGAGACCTTCGTCTTCGGATGAATGCCGACCGGAATGCCGTTGCCGTTATCCGCTACGCGCACATAATTATCGGGCAGAAGTGCTACCTCGATATCATCACAACGACCCGCCATCGCCTCATCGCGCGCATTATCGAAGATTTCCCAGACGAGATGATGAAGCCCATCGGGACCGGTTGTCCCAATATACATACCCGGGCGCTTGCGCACTGGCTCGAGTCCTTCGAGAACAGTAATAGACGAGGCGTCGTACGCCTTCTTTTTGGGTTCTTTTTCAGTCGTTTTAGCCATAAAAATAGCCGATTTTCGGTTACTTCTAGTATAGCATAAATCAACGCATTTTTCTCCTCTGTTATTTGGTGAAAAATGATCGCTCTTGGGGCTACTGACAAAATACACTCTATGGTATATGATGTAAAGAGTTGGTAGTTCTCACATCGTAATAGAAAGGTGGTCGGCGATGGTTGGGAAAGATATTCCCTACAGATTGTTTTGGTTTATTGTAGCTGCAGGAATTATACTAATCGCTGGATTCATTATTTCTGTCATCAGCAAATAAAAAGGAGAGATCATGGAGAATGTGGTCATCGGCGCCGACACATTTGAAAATTTCTTGCTGGAAACGGGAACGGAAGCACTGGTTCTCGTTGTCGACGCAACAGATGTTGTCGGTGAAATCGAACGGCACCTCATCTGTCGTGGTAATGATGGATGACGAGACAGAACCCCGGATTGGCCAATCGGCTAATCCGGGGTTCATTATTTTTATAGCGTTAGCGAACCTCGTATTTCTTTTCGGTAAGTGCTTCGGTAATTTTCTGCATAATAACATTCACTTCATCATCAGTGAGCGTCCGATCGAATGATTGGAAGACGAGGCGGAATGCGAGCGAGGTCTTCCCTTCTTTCTCAAATCGATCAAACTGGTCGAGACGAATCAAAAATTCTCCTGCGTTTTCACGAATGATGGATCTCGTAAGTCCATCATCGGCGTCGCTCGGCAGCCAGAGCGCGATGTCTCGCGTAATAAACGGATAGAGAGAAAATGGTTTATACGCGCCTAGATGATACTGTTTTGGTTCATAATTTTCATCATCTTGTATCGCCGGCAATCCGGGCACTGGCTCTGATGTTTCAACTGCAAGTTTCTCGCCGTCTTTGGTGAAAATAGTGCCGATTTCAAAAAGCTTCGGCTTTTCATTTGGTGCGAGCACCAACGGCGCAAAATATTTTGCGCGTTCGAGTGCTTCTTTCATATTCTCGCTCAAAGTAGCGCGCAATGCTGGTTTCGTCTTATCGAGCGGATTCGCCAATATAATGTCGCCCTTCTTCGCGAATGATTGTGTCGAAATCTCCGTAAAGCCGTGGTCAATCAGAAAGTCCTTCACACGCTCGATGCCACGATAGCGCGCTTGATTCGGCTTCTCAGCAGCAGGAGGAAGTTCGACTATTGATACTCGATCATATCCAAGAATGCGACCAACTTCTTCGATGAGATCTTCAGGAATCTGAATATCGTTTCGCTCGAAAGACGGTGTAACCGTAAAGGTTTCGCCATCTATTTTGGTATCTAAATCAAGTCGTCTGAACGCATCAGCAACTTCTTCTTTTGAAAAATTCACTCCGAGAACGCCATTAATCTTCGCGAGCGACACAGAGACCTCCTGAATCTTTTCTGAACGAGTCGGGTATACATCTATAACACCTATGACTTCCCCGCCGGCAATTTCTTGAATGAGTGCAAGCACATCGCGCATACCATATGCAGCGAGTTCCGGCGACGGACGATTCTGAAAACGGAGTGATGCCTCGGTCGGAAGCTTCAATGCTTGTGCCGCACGGCGAATGGTCGTGCAGTCGAAGTTAGCTGATTCAACAACAATGTCAGTTGTTGCAGAAGTAATTTCTGCATGCATGCCACCCTTAACGCCCGCGATACCAATCGGAATATCTGCATTCTCGTCAGTGATGAGAAGTGTGCCCTCGGGCAAAATAAATTCTTCTCCTGAAAGCGTCGTGATTTTTTCTTCCTTCTTCGCGCCGCGCACGCCGATAGTAAACGCCTCATCTTTTTCTACCAATTTCGTCGCATCAAAAGCGTGCATCGGCTGACCAATGTTGAGCATCACGAAATTCGTCGCATCGACGATGTTGTTTATGGAGCGCTGACCGACTGCTTCAATCGCTTCTCTAAGCCACATCGGCGACGGACCAATCTTCACCCCCTTCACGAGCGCGCCAACATACCGCAAGCATTTCTTTCCATCTTCAATCTCAACTCTTAAGTGGGGACTTACGAAGTCCCCATTTTGGATGGGCGTACGAAGCGGATCGTTCTTGAATGGAAGGTCGAGTATCGCCGCAAGATCTTTCGCGATGCCCCGATGACAGAGACAGTCCGCCGCGCGATTCGGCAGAACTTTCACATCCATTCTATCTCCATCCTGCTCCTCTATCTCGAAAGAATGAAAAGTGAAAGCGTCAGTAACGACATCTGCCGAAGGCAGCGGCTGGTCAAAATATTTCTGTAGCCAATTTCGTGAGACAATCATATCTTTTTTTCGTCGAATCCGTAAACGAATCGTATATCGCCAGAATGGAAAAGGCGGATGTCTGGAATGCCATACTTAATCATAACGAAACGCTCGATGCCGAGTCCGAATGCAAAACCTTGATATTTTGTTGCATCAATCCCAGCATTCTCAAGCACTTTCGGATGCACCATACCGGCGCCCATCACTTCAAGCCATTTGTTTTGAGCCGAAAACCACACATCTACCTCAACTGACGGTTCAGTGAAGGGAAAGAAACTTGGACGCAAACGAACTTTTGCCTCACTTCCGAAATATTCTTTACAAAATCGTTCGAGTATGCCTTTTAAATGTCCAAGTGTAATGTTGGTATCAACCGCAAGACCTTCAAGCTGATAAAACTGCGCTTCGTGCGTCATATCAGTCGCTTCATTACGAAATACTTTTCCTGGCACAATAATGCGCGTTGGTGCGCCATGTTTCTCAAGCCAGCGAATCTGCATAGGAGAAGTGTGTGTTCGCATAAGCTTGCGCTCCTCTCCTTCTTTTGTTTTTACCCAAAAGGTATCCCACATATCTCGCGAGGGATGGTCTGCAGGAATATTTAACGCATCGAAATTATAATGTTCGGTCTCAAGCTCTGGACCTTGAACAACACTGAAACCCATTCGGCCGAAGATATCCGCTATCTCGCGAATCGCGACTGAAATCGGGTGAAGCCGTCCCTCATGCATATCTGGCTAGTATACTGCATTTCTTCAGTAGAAAAAATGCCTGGAATCTGCTATTCTCATGGTAATTATGGTGTGGAGTCCCGATGTCTATATTTATCCATTCCTCTTCTTAGCGCTCTATTTTGAGTCATTTTTGCTCGTAACCTTCCTCTCGAAGCCAGCGCGTATGCGACGCCTCAAGACGGCAGAACTCTCTGTGGTCCCTAATGTAGCGATTATCGTCCCGTGCTGGAATGAAGAGACAACTATCGCTGGTACGGTTGAATCATTGCTCGCGCTCGAATATCCGAAAGAAAAACTCTCACTTATTCTTATTAACGATGGGTCGACTGACGGCACTCCCGCCGTTATCGATCGCTTCGCCGAGCATCCGCAGATTACAACCATTCATAAAGAAAACGGCGGAAAGTTTACTGCTATGAATATTGGTATCGAACACGCGAAAGATGCCGAGCTTATCGGCTTTCTCGATGCCGATTCGTTTGTCGCGCCTGACTCTCTACGCGAGATTGTCGCCGCCTTCGATGCACCCGACATAGCAGCGGTCACTGCGTCAATGTCAATTCATAAACCCATTACCTTATTCCAACGAATGCAGTATGCCGAATATTCTCTTTCTATAACGCTTCGCCATGTATTTGCATCAATTAATGGTCTGTATGTCGCACCGGGACCTTTCTCATTCTATCGACGCTCTGTCTTCACTGAAATTGGACTGTTTAAACACGCCTATCTTGCAGAAGATATGGAGATGTCGATGCGCGTTCAGCGCGCCGGGCTTCGCATCGGTAACGCGATCCGTGCACGCGTGTATACCAAAGGTCCTTCGACATTTCCGAAACTCCTCACTCAGCGCGTCCGCTGGACAACCGGATTCTTGCGCAATGCACTTTTCGACTATCGTGATTTGCTCGGTAATAAGAAAAACAAAGTACTGGGTATGCTCGTTTTACCCTTTGCGCTCTATGCTGTCGTCGGTGGCATTTCCCTTTTTGTATATGGTTTGTACCAGACGATTACACACGGCCTTCACACTATTTCTATGGCACAAACCGTACCATTTTCTTTTCTGTTTTCTTGGCATCCGTTCAATTGGTTTTATCTCCCTTTCACCATCACCACACTACTTGGCGCGGCACTAATGCTGAATGTTTTTGTTTGGATGATGTTGGGTAAATATCTCTCAAAAACACCCGGGAAACTCGTCTTGAATATTGCGATATTTATTGTCCTCTATGGTATCGTCGCGCCGGTCTGGCTCATACGCTCGGTCTCTGATGTGGCACTTGGCACACGAACTCCGTGGCGCTAATATACTTATGTCTTTCTTCGCCCGAAACGCACTTATTGCTCTTGGTATTACGGTAGCAATTGCTGGCACCGTAGCATATACAGTCAATTATCTAAATCGGGCGCGCATCACCGAGCTTGTGGCTATAGAAAATCAACTTTCTATCGACACCCTTTCTCTTGAAACACAATTTTCTCTCCTTGAAACAGCGCCCTGCGACAGTGTCGCTTCCTCATCTGTACTAACCAATGAGCTTGCCGATCTCGGCGATCGACTTGCCTACGCTGAAGCCCAACTCGGCAAAAACAATGTCCAGGTGATGCAATTAAAGAAGCAGTATTCACTACTCGAAATACGCGATTATCTTATTACGAAAAAACTCGCTGCAGCCTGTGGCGCAAAACCGGTAACAGTTCTTTATTTCTATAGCAACTCTGGCGACTGTAGCGACTGTGATAAGGCCGGCTACGCACTCTCGTATCTGAATACCACCTATCCAGCACTGCGCGTTTACTCGTTCGATTATAATCTTGAACTCGGCGCATTAAAGACCTTCATTACTGTAAACAAAGTGCAAAGGGCTCTGCCCGCTTTTGTAGTGAATGGCAAACATCTGTACGGCTTCACCTCGCTCGAAGACCTTGAGAAAATCTTCCCGAAGGGTGCGCTCGCTTCGACAACTGCGACTGGTTCAACAAGCTCACCGCAAGCAAGTTCCAAACCTTGAGCCGCCACGCGATTTATGAAAGAAAATGCCCCAACACTTCAATCAATACCAGAAGAATCAGAAGAGCAATTTCGTACCAGACGAGCGGAACGCGTGGTAAAGTTTTTAGAAAAAATAGGAGCACTCGAATACGCAAAAAACATTCTCTCGAATGAAACGAATGGAGAAGCCCCTACATTTGAGGAATTTAAAGAATTTTTAAAACGAATTAATGGGATTGCGAGAGATATTCCCATTTATGAAAGAAGATTTGATGGCGAAAAAGTTTATATTGATTATCCTCTAGGAGACGAGGAAATGCCCAGACATGAAGATAAAGAAGATATTCTTGCATATGCGTATGAAGCCAGAACACATATTGATCCGGAAGATATTAAATATATGCTGCCTGCTGTTATAAACGCTGTACATTTGTTCAGCGATGGGAATGGCAGAACTAGTAGAATTATGCATCTTCTTCTCAAAGACGGTTCTTCTAAAGAAGATATAAAATTAGCTCTTGGGAAATATGGTCGGTGGAATTCTTTTGATATAAATCCAGGAATTATCAGTTTTGAAATTGAGCGTATTGTATTGGGAAAGCATGGATGGGTATTTAAAGACAGCAAACCAAACGGAAGATTGGGAGTAATTGAAACTGGCGCGAGTCACTATGAAGCGGGCCATCTTGATCAAAATCATCCATCCTATAAGGAAGCAGAAAAACTATTTTGTCTATACGGAAAAGATTCTCAATATGTTCTGACTGCAATTCATATGAGTTTAGGAGATGGTAGTGTTCGAGATATATCTTCGAATTATTCTGGAATAAATCGGGTATCACCACAAAAAATGTTGGCCACTTTACAACCTGAACAATGGCAGAAGATTATTGATAATTTCTACCAATTAAAGAAAGAACATGTTGAAACGCTTGTGGACATATTTGTTGAACCAGACAAATTTATTTATGACGAAAAAAGTGGAGAAACACTGAAAGATATGTTCGAGAGAGAAATTCTACAAGCGCACGAAAAATCTATATCTTGACCTTGAGAAACTAACCTGTGTGGCGGTTCAACCGCCACAAAACTATTCGAGAAGAAGTCCTCTGAAATCTTTTAATTCCTCCTTTCTTTGCAAAATCGATTCCAGAGATGAAAGCGCGAACTCTTTATACTCACCAACATTTTTAAATTGCCCTAAAATAATTTCTTTTTCGCAAATGCCCTTAATCCTCGTATCTATATATTCTCCCCAACTTGACTTGCTCTCTACTAACTTGACAGTTGTGGCGATTGAACCGCCAAGTTGATGCACATGATCATTCAAATTCACATAGGAACTGGCGTGGAGAAGATATTCGTTTGAATCAATATGTATCGCTTTGAATCTTCCCTGAAATAACGCCCCGTTTCTTTCATATTTATTATTAAAGTACCAAGTATATCCGCCAATTCTTTTCATAAACTCACTGATACCTCCATCTACGAGCTGTTCTAAAATGAGATGGTAATGATTCGGATTCAAACAATACGCAAGAATATTAACAAGCTTCTCCGACAGTGTGGCGGTTGAACCGCCACACTGTCTACGCGAATTCTCATAGAGACTTCCTATCGGATCAATAACATTGAATTCAATCATACTTTTAAAGAACCTTTCTATGTCGTATCGGTTCGTAAAGATAATCCTCTTATCAACCCCTCTGTTGAATACATGATAAAATTCTTCATTCGCGAAAGGTGCTTTTCTTGTACCCATTGTTTATATCCTAACATTCGTTCCTTTGGCGGTTGAACCGCCACAAGTGAATAAGTGAGCCGAGAGTCGGATTCGGACCGACGACCTGCTCATTACAAGTGAGCTGCTCTACCAGCTGAGCTATCTCGGCAATTCTTTTTATTCTATTCCCTCTCTAACTATATACCAGGAATTTTTGGATGTGTCGCCCCGAGACGGCCCTTAAAATCGGAGAGTGTTTTTACAAACTCTCGCGCATTCTCGCGGGGCGTCTGGTCAATCGCCCGCTGGGTGTGGAGATGTCGAACGAGGCGTGTAAGAAGTCGTTCGACCGCGCGTACGGTCTGAAGTGAGAGATGTGCGACTTCTCGCGCAATGAGGTGCGAAAAGTGGTGAACTTCTTCACGCAGAAATGCTCCGAAATCAACATGTTCAATAATGAATTCAATGCGTGCGATACGCTCGTCGAGACGAGCGCGCTCACGCGCAAATAGTCGAACGCTGCGCCGCATCTCATACTCGGAGAGCACCAAAAAGCCGATAAAGAGCCCAAGAGCAATGAAAATGAAGACAAGGTATTCCACAGCAGTTAGCGAATAGAAATACGCACGAAGCGACTTACTTCTATACGCTCGCCGAATTTCTGTGTCGCTTCGTTCAAGAGATCACGCATCACCTTTGATTCATCTTTAATGAAGGGCTGTTCAAGAAGCACTTGATCCTGGAAATAACTAGAAAGTTTACCCTCAAGAATCTTCTCGCGCATCTCGGCCGGCTTACCAGTAACTTCTTTTTCAAATACTGCAGTAGCGGCATCCCTCGCTTCGCTCGGGATTTCTGCGGTTGTCGCATATTTCGGATCGGTCGCCGTAATCTGCATCGCAATCTCGCGAGCAAGAACGCCAAACTCTGGATTCTTAGCAACGAAATCGGACTCGCATGAGAGAATAACCATCGCACCAATGGCTCCGTCGTGGATATAACTTCCTAGAATGCCGGCCTTGAGCGTGCGCTCTGCCTTTTTCTCAGCAGCTTCGGCCGAATGTTTCTTCAGAATAACTTCTGCCTTGGCGAGGTCACCTTCTGCCTCTTCGAGCGCCTTCTTACACTGCATAACGGATACGCCAGTCATCTCCCGCAGTTGTTTAATGATTTCAGTGGTAATTTCCATAGAGTGATTATCGCACATATTTCTCGCACTATACTATGCTGTTTGTCCTTTCTGAAATGCGTTCGTAAGTTCTTTCAGAATGAACTTCACGGTCTCGCGAGAAGTGTCGTTCGCGACAATCGGATATGCTGCATCTCGCAGATCGCAGTCCGAACTCATAATGGCGATAATCGGAATGCCCGCATCATTCGCCTCCTTCACCGCATGCTTTTCATATTTGGTATCGACAACAAGAAGCGCATCCGGACGCTTGGTAAGAGTTGTGATGCCATCAAGCCGCTCGCTTAAACGCACTTTCTCGCGCTCAAGCTTCACGATTTCGAGCTTTGTGTGCTGTTTCGCGAGCGTGCCCGCAGCTGACTTCTCCAAGAGCTCGGCGAGTCGCTCGACGCGCTTCTTTATCTCACTCCAATTCGAGATGGTACCGCCGAGCCAGCGTGATGCGACGAATGGCGCATTAATCTCCTGGGCCGCCTTTTTTACAAGTGCCGCGATTTCTATCTTCCCGCCGACGAAGAGAATCGTCTTCCCTTCCTTCGCAAGCGCCTCCATAACGGCTTTAGAGGCCTCAAGCTGTTCTGCGGTCTGCACCAGGTCGATAATCTCCTGTCGCCCCTTGGTCCCTACGAGAAATGGCTTCATAGAAGGGTGCCGGCGACTCTTCACCTGCGCGAAATGCGCCCCTGTATCGAAGAGGCGCTTCCATTCTGCCGTATCAGTTCCGGTCGTCATTTCGAGATACTGTACCCGAATTACGCGGCAGATGCAAGGCGGAGCGCCTCGATAATATCATCGATATCGCCTGCGAGAATTTTCGGCAGATTATGCCAGGACTTCTGGAGGCGATGGTCGGTCACGCGGTCTTGAAGATAATTATAGGTGCGGATTTTTTCCGAGCGGTCGCCCGTGCCGATCTGCGCTTTGCGCTCTGCCGCGTGCTCCTTCGCTTCTTGTTCGTCGTGCAGTTGTTCGAGCTTCGCGGAGAGAATCTGCATCGCCTTCTCGCGGTTCGCGAGCTGGCTGCGCTCTGATGAGGACTTCACATCGATACCGGTCGGAATATGCACGAGCCGTACTGCGGTCTCAACCTTGTTCACATTCTGCCCGCCCGCTCCTCCGCTTCTCGAGAATTCCATCTGAATATCGGCAGGACGAATATCGACAGTCGACTTCGCGCGGATAGGCAACACAGCAATTGAGGCGGTTGAAGTATGAATACGACCCGACTTCTCGGTTAACGGCACTCTCTGGACCCGATGCACGCCGGTCTCGTAGCGCAAAGCATCATACGCATCAGAACCCACAATTTCGAGTGTGAGCTCGTCGATAATACGCGTCTTCCATCCGCGCCGTTCAGCGTACTTCTGATACATTTCTTTCAAATCACGCGCGAAGATAGTTGCCTCATTTCCGCCTGCGCCCGCGCGCAATTCCATCACAACTGAAATCGGGCTCGTGTCTGAGCTCCCTTCACTGCTCTTTTGCACTCCTCCTTTTAAATATTCCGAATAGTCCATATGCCCATATTATGACATCCGATGTCCGAATGCACGGGGACATCCGATGTCCGAATCCAATTATTTCTTCTTCGCTGCTCGTTGTTTAAATCGCTCAACACGACCCGTCTTATCGAGCATACGGTCTTCACCGGTATAGAAAGGATGAGATTTACTCGAGATTTCTACCGTTACTTTCGGGTATTCTTTGCCTTCAAATTTTGTCGTTTCTGCAGTCGCAATCGTAGAGCCAATGCAAAACTGCGCGCCCGAGGCGAGATCTTCAAATACGACCGGGCGATACCCTTCTGGATGTATATCTTTCTTCATTCCGCCTATACTACCACACCTCTAAAATTCTTGGAAGAGCGGCAGAATATTCACGATGACCGATTGAGTTACCGAGGGGAAACCGATTGCCTGACAAGTTATGGTATAGGTTGATTGTGAGAGAATCGTGACCGCTTGTGATCCTGAAAGTGAAGTAGATGCAGTGAGTCCAGGACCTGAAATTGAACAACTGTCCATATTGTGGGAACTCCATGAGATAGTTGAATCGGTACCAGATTGAACGCGCGACGGATTCGCACTGATGGTTGCACTTGGTTGCAGAACAATGACTGTTACGAGAGCTGGAGCAAAAGTATTGCCATCAGCGTCTGTACAAATAATTTGATAGTTTTGGGTCTCGGTGAGCACTCCGGTGGAGACGCTGCCAGATGTAGCTCCGCTGGTGGAGATTCCATTGGCGGGAGTACCGACAAATTCACAAGATGCCGCGCCGGAAAAATTCCACATCAATGTTGTGGACTGACCGCTATCTATAGTGTCCAAAATCGCATAGAGAACAGAATCCGACGGATTCACAGTCACTGTAAAGCTGTTGCTCGCCACGGTTTCCCCTGTTGAACTTTTGTTTGCCCGTATGGAATATCCATAGGTGCCGCCGCTGGCTGTAATTGGCGCAGATACCGACATACTTCCCGTACAGGGAGCATATTCGGTGAGAGGAGCGCCCGTATTGTCCAACAGTCGGCAATTAGTATTTGCCGATGTTCCATTGGTGAGCGTGTAGATCGCGGAAATAGTGTTGTTTGGCAAAGTAACTGAGTAGACGGAAGGACTGACGACAATTGAGAGAGTGGTTGGGATAGGACTTACCACAACTGACATTTCATCCAATCCGGTCAATCCGCCGTTATCAGTAACGGTAAGGCGGAAAACATAGGTGCCGGCAATCAAACCAGAAAATGTCGGGGTGAGGGTTGTGCTGTCAGTGATAGTAGGAACGGAAGGACCGCTTGTCCGCGTCCACAACCTCGCGCTGATAGTGCCGTCGGAGTCGCTAGCGCTAGCTCCGGAAACGATGACAGAATTTGTGGGAAGAGTGATAGCCCGATCAGCACCGGCGTTGGCGATTGGCGCGGAGTTGGCAGAAACACAACTGCTTCCATCCCACGAGCTCCCTGCGGCGCAAGTTGCTGTTGCTGTTTTTGTATCCAGCATAGAACCGCCGTTTTTCAAATTAAACACTGTTTGCGGATACGCCACCCACACTTGGAGTCCTGGAGATGACTGATTCGCCGAAGTTGAGAGCGTCGTTCCCGTGTTGCCATCTACGAGTTTCGGATCTGTCGTATTCGCTGTTGACCATGTCGCATAGACCGTACTGCAGGTGCTTGCTCCGCTCGCGATGACACAGCTTGTTGGAGCAATGGAGAGAGAACCGGAGGGTGCCTGATTTGTGACACATTTATTCCCATTCCAGGCACTCCCTGCGGCGCAAGTTGCTGTTGCTGTTTTTGTATCCAATATGGTGTCGCCGCTGTTGAGATAAAACACTGTGCTCGGATACGCCACCCACACCTGTAACCCCCACGGATATGTTGGAGAGGTTGACAGTACCGTTCCCGTATTACCGTCCACGAGTTTAAAATTTGTCGCGCCTATCGTTGTCCATATTGCATAGACCGTACTGCAGGTGCTTGCTCCGCTCGCGATAACACAGCTTGTTGGAGAAACAGAGAGGGATCCTCTAGGCGATTGATCGAAATCTTTCGTCACGACTGACATTTCATCAGACCCGGTTAAACCGGTATTATCAGTAACGGTAAGGCGGAAGACATAAGTGCCAACATACATCAAATTTGAAAATGTTGGCGTAAGCGAATTGCGGTTCGCGATAGTTGAAACAGTAGGACCGCTTATCTGCGTCCATTCTCTTGAACGAACATACCCGTCATCGCTTTCGCTAGCGCCAATGGGGCTGACATAGGAGGAAAATATATGGACCTCGAGATCGATACCGGCATTAGCGGTTGGAGATTGGTTTGGATTCGAAATGACTAAATTAAAGGTCGTGGCTGTTGTACCGCTCGAAACCGTGATGGGATAGATACCGGCTGTAGCGGTCGGCTGAACTGAAGCCCTGAGTGTAACAGAACAGCTAGGACCGCTTCCACATCCGGCGGATTCATTAAGAGAAACTCCCGATGGGATTCCTGAAAGCGAGAAATAAATTGGTTGGGGAGATCCGGTGATTAGCGTAGCGGTAATAGTATTTGAACCGGTGACGGCATAACTAGGCGACTTGGTAACATAGATTGGACCGGAGTTGGAGAGACCGTATCTGAACGAAGAAGGAGAATCTGAAATAACTAAATTAAAGATCGTAACTCTGATAATACCGCCGTCCATCGGTTCGCCCATAACTTGAATTGGAAAGGTGCCAACTGAAGCGGTTGGACTGACATCAAACTGGATGGTCGTAGAACAGCCAGGAACGCAGAAAGCTGGATTTGAAGATCCACTAACTCCTGGCGGTGTTCCTACTACACTGAATCTAATTACTTTAGACGGTCCCGAGTATAAGTATAATGAGGCGGTAACGGTGTTAAAGCCGTGGACAGTATAACTGGACTTAGTGACATTGACAGTGCCGGAGTTGGAAAGCGAATAATTAAAAGAATCTGCATTTGCTGGCGGAATACCTATGGAAAAGAATATCGGCAAAATCAAAAAACCCATCAAGCAGAACCGTTTAAAAAATTTCATAGTGTTGCTTACAGTATACTCCCCATCTACCTGCCCTTCCTAGAGCTTTGTTCGAGTGTTGATAACTAATTGTTCGCGAGAAAGTCGATATTGGACTGGATAGAAGAAACCTTCGCCATCACCTGATTCGCGTAGGTCTGCCCCACACCTGCCCAAGCGCCACCTGCATAATACTTGGCCGCTGCCCTGTGCTCGGCAGTATACCCTCCTGCATCTGCACCAAGATCACCAAGATACAGCGACATCGCCATAATGGCATCCTTCGGGTCCCAAGGATTTGCAATCGATTTCCCACTTCCTGTCGCGACACGAACAGCATAGGACTTCCAGGTGGAAGGAATAAATTGCGCCGGACCCATCGCGCCTCCCCATCCGCCCGCGCTCGCGATTGGACACGACACAACCTGATGATGAGGATCAAACCCGAGTTGGAGTCCGAGCGCGAGGAATGGCTGAACATCGCGCGTCGGGCTCATCACTTTTGCAAAAGCCGTACCAGTGTTCTTCCCGACGCCCGCGCCCGTGGCGTCATTCTTAAGATAACACTGGCCGACATTAGCGCCGAGATTGGACTCTTGTGTGAGGATAGAGAGCACGAGTGCCGGATCAACACCAGTTACATTTTGCGCTGCTTGCGCATATTTGAGCGCATCGCCGAAAGAAATTGCGCTCGCATCACGAAGCGGGAAGAGTGCCGCGCGAATTGCTGCGGCCTTCGCCTGCCGATCAGCAAGAACTTTTTTATATTCAACTTCCTGATTTGCAGTTATTGAGAGAAGTTGTTGCTTCTGCGTTTTATCGGATGAAATTTGCTTTTGCGTCGTCTCAACGACATATTTCGCATCGGCTGTTTGATTCTGTTTCGCCGCCAAGTCGGCCTTCTCTTTTTCTGTCTGAACTTTGGTAATACGAATATCGGCAAAAAGGGTCTTGAGATCGGTCTTGATAGAAGAGAAAGCATCCAAGTCGCTGAAAAATCCTGAAACATCCTGCGAGCCGAATGCAACACTCACGACCGAATAATCATCCAACATCTGGGTTTGGCGCAGAATGGACGCGAGCGCCTCTTGCCCGCGAGTAATACGGTCTGATAGATGCACGATGACCGCATTCTTCTTCACTATCTGCGCAGCGAGTTGCTTAATGACTATATTTTTCGCATCAATTTGCGCCTGCGCCGCTTTAATTTGAGCGTTCAGAAGAGTAACATCGCCTTGCAAAGTATTTTTCTTCGCTTGTGTGTCTTTAATGATTTGCTGCTGGACCTCAATTTCTTTCAGAAGCTGGTCATACTGCGACTGGAGTGCAACGCGCTCCTCTGGCGTAAGATCTTGCGCCTTCGCTGTGTGTAGAGACACAGCAAAACTGTTTCCACAAACCACTACAAATAAAATAAAAGCCCAAACAACTTTTCGAAACATCCCTTTAGTATACCAAAAATTATTTGGTTTCTTCAGAAGCTGGCTCGCCCGAAGCGGTTTCTTCTTCCTTGCCTTTCCTCTCAACTTCAATTGATGAAATATCAGCTGGTACAACGACTTCTTCTTTTTCTTCAACAACTTCTTGTACGAGCGCGATAACCTCCTCCAATTCAGTCATAAGCACGACACCCGCAGGAAGTTTAATATCTTTCACATGGATTTTATCATTCATTATTTTCAACATCGAAAGATCAACCTCAAAAGCGTGTGGAAGATTCATCGGATCTGCTTCCACTTCAATTTCATGAAGTACTTTCACGAGATTTGCACCTTCCTCCACTGCCGGGGAGATGCCGATAAAGACAATCGGAATAGCAACTTCAACTTTCTCTCCCTTGGTCACCGCATAGAAATCAACATGGCGCGGGCGGTTCGTAATTGGGTCGAGATCGACTTCGTGGATGAGAGTCGGGAGCGGTTCTCCGAGACCCGAGAGAGAAACAATGGTCGCTTCGCCGGCTTCTTGGAGAATTTTTTCAAATGCTACTGCACCAATTGAAATTGGCGTTGCCTCATGATGGGCACCGTAGACAACGCCTGGAATAGAACCTGAACGGCGCAAAGCCGCCATAGTTGCACTATTTTCCCCGCGTTTCTTAACCTTTAGCGTAAGCATATTTTTTAAGTATGCCGCATCTTTCATATTTCCGCAACTTTCCTTATGTGGGATTTCCGAAACCCTACATAGGTAGTATACTTGTCGAATGGATTTGTACCATGTACTTAATCGTGGAATTGATGGACGCAAACTATTTCTTGACTCGCAGGACTACGCGCGATTTGTCCATAATCTGTACGAATTCAACGACACTGCCCCTGCATTAGAATTTACTCGCCGAGATACGCATAATTCGAATGTGGGATTTCCGAAACCCTACATTCGGAAAAGGAAACGGTTAGTGGAAATTCATGGATGGCATCTTGCAAAGAATCATTACCACTTACTTATTTCAGAGCTGATTGAAGGCGGGTTGGCGACTTTCATGAAAAAGCTAAATATTGGTTTTGCAAACTATTACAATGAACGATATAGGCGACAAGGACACCTTTTCCAAGGGAAAACAAAGAAAATCCTCCTTGCGCGGCATGAACATTTTCTCTACATCCTCCATTACCTTCATTTGAATTCGCTAGATTATTTCCCTGGCGCGAAGAAATGGCGCGAACGAGACAAGGGTATTATTTCGAACATTCCAAAAATACTCGAATACCTCCGAGAATATCGCTGGAGCAGCTATCTTGATTATTGTGGTACACCGAACTTTCCATCAATCCTCACCACATCGCTTTTTGGTGATGCTCTTGGCACGAACTATGTCTCTTCTCTTAAAGAATATCTGATGGACCGAACCTCTGAGGATATAGATCAGAAATTACTAGAGTATTAGCCATATAATTATGTGGGACTTCCGAAATCCTACATGATGTTAAGTACCTGATACAGCGGAAGAAACCTTGGAGAGGCGGGCGAGAAATGCGGCGCGCGCATCTACAACATTTTCTTCTTCCCCCTTCCAGATGGTAAGTGCCTCTTCCTGAAGCGCGCGAGAATACGAAAATGTGAGCGGCCAGGGTATGGTTCCTTCCTGTGCTCGAGACAACCGACAAATTGCGGACAAATTGTCAGTCGCCTGATTTGGTGTCTGTCCGCCAGAGAGAAAGACGACACCCGCTATTTGTCGCGGAACGCATTTTAAAAGTGCTGCAATAGTGTCTTCTGCGACCTCTTCTGGCGCATCCTTTTTTCCACTTGATTCTCCTGAAAGCGCCATAGCGGTTTTAAGAATGATACTCGCGCGATCAACTGACTGTTCGTCGAGCACTGAAAAAAGCATTTCAAGTGTTTCTTCAACAACGGCGCGTGCGCGTGTACGACTATGATTTCCTTCCAACAACACATCCGGCTCAAGAATAGGAACAAGACCAGCGATCTGCGATTCTTTCGCATAACTTGCGAGACGCTTCGCGTTTTCGTGAAGCGCCTGCGCTGAAGGCAGCTGGTCACCGTCAATGCGAATGACTGCACGCCACTTCGTAAAGATCGCTCCCTGCTTTTTATAAGCCGCGAGCCGTTCTGGAAGATCAAAAAGCCCTTGGGTGATAAGTTCATCAGGACTCGAAGGAAATGGTTCAGTGCCTAAATCAACTTTCACGCCCGGTACGATACCGCGCGCCGCGAGCGAACGAGAAAATAATTTTTTATCACTGCCTTTCTCAAGAAGTGTTTCGGGAAAAAGAATGACACCTGAAAGATACTGTTCGATTCCTTCGGCGCCAAAAAATAGATCGCGATACTGACGACGCATTTCCGCACTCGCTGAAATGCCATAGGAAGCAAGACGCGTCGTCGCCGTATGGACACTCTCATCTGCAGCGAGAATGCCTTTGCCATGGGCAAAAAATGATCGTGCTATTGCGACAAGATCAGTCATATATTTATCGTAGCATGCTACACTCTCCTATATATGGACTTCATAGCTATTGGCGATACAACCGTTGACGAATTTATCCGGCTCAAAGAAGCGCAGGTCAATTGCGATACGAATAACGAGAACTGTACTCTTTCAATGAAATGGAAAGACAAGATCCCATATGATTCTGCTGTGCTCGTCCCTGCGGTCGGTAATGCAGCGAACGCCGCGGTCGCCGCGGCGCGCCTCGGTCTCTCTGCTGGATTTATTTCAAATGTCGGGAAAGATCATTTTGGAGAAGAAACATTTGCGACATTCGTTCGCGAAGGTGTGGATACAAAACATGTGGTTGTTAACGATGACATTCCAACGAATCATCATTTCGTTCTTTGTTACGAAGCGGAACGCACTATCCTTATCCGACACGAATCATATCCGTATGTACTTCCAGAAGGATTCGTGCCACCGAAATGGATCTATCTCTCGTCTATAGGCGAACACGCCGAAGCATTTCATATTGAACTTGCACAGTGGCTTATTGAACATCCAGAAACAAAGCTTGCTTTCCAGCCCGGCACATTCCAAATAAAAATTGGAAAAGAAAAACTCGTAGCGCTTTACGCGGTGACAGAGATTATTGCCTGTAATAAAGAAGAAGCGGAACGAATTCTTGGAATAGGCGAGACCGACATCAAAGAACTTATGGAAAAGATGCTCGCGCTCGGTCCAAAGATAGCGCTTATCACTGACGGTACGAACGGCGCGTTCGTTTCAAACGGTACAGAATCGTTCAAAGTGCCGATGTATCCTGACTCGAAACCGCCAATTGACCGCACCGGTGCGGGAGATGCGACGACTTCCACATTTGTCATTGCGCTCGTACTCGGGAAATCACTCGAAGAAGCGCTTCTCTGGGGGCCGATAAACTCCATGTCGGTCGTTCAGTACATCGGCGCGCAGGAAGGCCTACTCACGCGTAACACACTCGAAAAACTTCTCGCCGAAGCGCCTGCGCAATATCGCGCTGAGTCGATTTAATTACTTGGGGGTGAAACCCCCAAGTGAAATTATTGATTCAATATCGACTGTTGAAGCGAAGAATAGCTCGCTTCGCTTCCGCCGAATGTAGCGACAAAAGCGTTTGTTTGCACGATATGTATAATGAACCATGCCGCTACCGCGCCTGCAATAAACATAATCAGCATAGCAAAATAAAAATTTACATTTCCTTTCATATATCTATTATATATGAATGAATGCACGAATAGCATCTGCTATGTGGAGAACATCGAGTCCATAGTGAGCGAGCAATTCGTCTGGCTGGCCTGACTGACCAAATTGATCCTGTATACCCAGTCGATGTATCGGCACGGGATACTGTTCAGAAAGAAATTCAGTAATCGCACTTCCGAAACCGCCCGCGACTTGATGTTCTTCAATGGTGACGACGCGGCCCGCACGCTTCGCCACATCGAGCACCGCTTCAGTATCGAGCGGCTTTACGGTCGGTACATGGAGAACGACACACTCGATGCCTTCTTCGGCGAGCGTGCGGGCCGCACAAAGTGCCGTATATCCTAACGAACCAGTCGAAAGAATCGCAATTTTGAGCGTTCCTCCGCCAACTGGCGAATCCCAGAGAAGAAGCGCTTTCCCTATTTCAAATGGTGTTTCTGAAGTTGTAAAAGTCGGTGTTACTGCACGACCGAAACGAATGTATATCGGTCCATCGGTTGTCGCTGCAGCAACGATTGCCTTCCGCGCTTCTTCTGCATCGCACGGCGCAATCACCGTCATATTCGGAAGCATGCGCATCATACCAATATCCTCAAGCATCTGGTGGGTCGCTCCATCAGGACCGACTGAAACGCCCGCATGCATTCCGCATATCTTTACTGACATCTGATTAAGCGCGATAGTGGTGCGAATGTGTTCATAATTTCTGCCCGGACTGAACACGGCGTAGGACGCAATAAAAGGAATTTTCCCTGCAGCCGCCATGCCAGCGGCAACTCCTGCCATATTCTGCTCGGCAACGCCCATTTCAACAAAACGATCAGGGAACTCTTTCTGAAACTGTTCAGCGCGCGTGCTCTCAGAAACATCAGCGCAGAGCACGACGACGCGCGAGTCGGCTTTTCCTGCTTCCACTGCGCCACTTCCAAAACCATCGCGCATCGGAGCTTTTTCGATATCGTCCGCGAACACTTTTGCTGACATTCTTGCATCAGGATTAATCATGGCGGATTTCTTTAAGGAATCGTTCTCCTTCTTCATCTGTAGGCACTTTCCCGTGCCAATGATAATCATTTTCAATCTCCGGCACGCCCTTGCCGGGAATCGTGTGTGCGATAATGAGCGTCGGTTTTTCATCTATCGTTTTTGCTTCATCAATTGCTTGTATAAACTCTGTGATGTTGTGCCCATCGACTTCAAGCACATGCCAATTGAATGCGCGATATTTATCAGCGAGCGGTTCGAGCGGCATTATATCCTCGGTCATACCACCTATCTGTATATTGTTGCGATCTATAATCGCAGTCAAATTTGAAAGTTTATTTTTCCCGATGAACATCGCCGCCTCCCAGGTGCTTCCTTCTTCCTGCTCGCCATCGCTCATCACACAGTAAATGCGCCGCCCATGTTTGGATATCGGAAGTCCCACATCTGATGTGGGACTTCCGATATCCCACATTTTATCGTCCATACGAAAGGCGTACGCTATACCAGCCGCCTGCGAGAGACCTTCGCCAAGCGGACCTGATGTGGTTTCAACACCCGGCAATACTAAACGATCAGGATGCCCCTGGAGTCGGCTGCCAAACTTCCGTAGTGAGAGACATTCTTCAATAGGGAAATAGCCAGCGTGTGCCATCGTCGCATAGAGTACCGGACAAATATGCCCGTTTGAGAGAACGAGCCGATCGCGCTCTTCCCACTCGGGCCACTTCGGATCGTGATTGAGAATATGAAAATAAAATGCTGCAAAGATATCCGCCATACCGAGAGAACCAGCCGTGTGTCCGCTTCCTGCGGCAACAAGCATCTGAACAATTGTCTCGCGAATTGACTTCGCTCGTTTTTCCAGTGTGAGTAATTGCTCTTCAGTGAGTGCCATTCCTTCTAGTATACATTACACCCCATAAGGACTCTGAAGTTCTTCAAATGCCGCGATGGCAGCAGCAGGATCGCTGGAGCGTACAATGGCAGAACCGATAATGATACTCGACACACCAAGCGCAACGAGTTTTTTTACTTGTTCAAGAGAAACGCCGCCATCAACCTGAAGAGGAATGTCCGGATGCCGTGCGTGGAATATTCGTATTTTTTCGAAGACACGCTCATCAAAGGACTGTCCTTGTCGCCCTATATTCACAATGCCCATAAATTGCACAAATTCAATCTCACCAATACAGAGTTCGATGAGCGCGATATCGCTCGCGATATTGAGCGCAAGACCGAAAGAAATAAGAGGTGCTAATCCGCCAGCGCCATACCGTCTGCGAACAGACGAGAGAAGTCGCTGTACATTAGAAGCGCTCTCGGCATGAAAAGTGATGCGCGAGACACCGAGTGCGAGCCACGATTCGATGACACTTTCAGCGTCAAGGCACATCAGATCAATCTCATACACAAGACGGTCGAGATGCGGGAGCATCTCGCCACTCGCAACCATAGTGTGTAATTCTGCAGGAGCGATATAGGGCCACGATGCTGGCGAAGCGAATCGACCATCGACCACATCAATCTGCACCCGGCTAACTGAATTGATCCGAGAAAAAAGTTCCAACTTCTCTTCAAGCTCATGCTTTGAAGAAGGAAGTACGGCCGGGACAACAATGCCCATGCATATAAGTATAGACCAGAAAAGTGCAAGTGGATTCTGGGTGTTGCGCGAACTAGAACTTTGCAAGCCGTCGCGCGTGGCGTGGAGAATCAGAAAATGGTGTTTCGAGAAATTGCTTCACAGCTTCCTTCGCTTCTTCTGGAGTGATACATTGGGCGCCGAGTGAAAGCATGTTTGCATTATTATGTTCGCGAGAGAGTTTAATAATTTCTTGCGGACCGCCATAAAAAACGGCGGCGCGTACGCCGCGTACGCGATTCGCACACATCGCTTCTCCCTCGCCTGATTTTCCGATAACAATACCGCGAGCAGCCGCATCTGATGCGGCTGCTCGCGCGCAAGGCGTTACAAAATCCGGATAATCATCTTCAGGATTGAACACATATGCTCCCATATCTTCTACCTCATATCCAAGCATGCGAATCTGTTCAATGAGTACGCTCTTAAGCGCGAATCCTGCATGATCGGAAGCAATAAATACTTTAGACATTCCCTGTAGCGATTACATGTTTTATTAAACTTTCTGCATATCCCATCTCGTTATCATACCAAGCGAGAATCTTCACGAGATTTCCGTCCACAACGCGCGTCATCGAGAGATCCGCGACAGAGGCGCAAAGCATACCGATAATATCACTTGACACTAATTCTTCGTCAGTCGTCGAGAAGAGACATTCCCAGCGCGGTTTCGAGGCGGCAGCGCGC